>NZ_JBQENS010000014.1:0-112040 GCF_052044465.1 Pseudomonas sp. 22490
GGCCGATTCTGTTGAAAAAGTAGCTTCAGCGGCAGCCTGCCGATCAAGTGTGCCTGCTATCTAAGTGGCTGCAAGCCACTTCAAGTTGCCTTCCGGCGTTTCACTGAGCGTCCTTGCTCAGGTTTGAGGGTTAATTTGAGGGTTTCTGCTCGCAGCAGGCGTACCTATCCCGTGAGCGGTGGCCCTTGAGGCAAAAGCTTGGCCATGCGTCGCAGGTTCTGCACCGTCGCCGCCAAAGTGAATTCGTCAGTGGCACCTGTCAGGCCACGCAGTCGTAAACGGTCGAGTTTCATGATCCGTTTGAGGTGGGCGAACAGCATCTCCACCTTTTTTCGTTCGCAGCGAGAGACGAGGTATTCCGGTGTCTTGGCGATGCGCCTGGCCACATCGCGGGCAGCCTCATGGATGCTGCGGACGATCTTCCGATTCGGCGTGTTGGGGCAGCATTTCGCTTTCAAAGGACAGGCGGTGCAGTCGGTTTGGCTGGAGCGATAAATGATGGTGTTGGCCTTGGTCACCCGCGATCTTTTCTGGGTGAAGGCGCGCCATTCACTGCGTAGTGGTTTGCCGGCTGGGCAGCGATATTCATTGGCTTCCTGATTCCAGTGAAAGTCCTTACTGGAGAGGCTGTCGTCCTTGCGCTCAGTCTTGTCCCACACCGGCACATGCGGCTCGATGTCCTTCTCTTCGACCATCCAGGCCAGCATCGGGGCAGTGCCATAAGCGGTGTCGCCGATAAGGCGTTCCGGTGTGAGGTCGAACTGCGCTTCGACACGCTCGACCATCGTTCTAGTCGAATCGACTTCGGCGGTACGGTGCGCCGGGGTAGCTTCCACATCCATGATCACGCCGTGCTCAGTGTCGATCAGGTAGTTCGTGGAGTAGGCAAAGTAGGCCGGGCCGCCTGGCGCTGCTGTCCAACGGGACTGAGGATCGGTGAGCGAAATTTTCTTGGGAAGAGCTTCAGCCAGCGCCTCTTCATCAAGGGCTTCGAGGTACTCGCGCACGGCGCGGCTGCTGAGTGCTGGATCGCGCCAATCGACTTCATCTCCTGCTACCCCACGTTGCCGGCTAGCATCCGCCTTGATGATGCTGGCGTCGACAGCGAAACCTTCACCCTTGACCAGACCGGCCGCCATGCAGCGCCGCAGCACTTCATTGAACAACCAGCGGAACAGATCGCTGTCACGAAAACGCCCATGGCGATTCTTCGAGAAGGTCGAGTGATTGGGGACTTCGTCTTCCAGACCCAGCCGGCAGAACCAGCGATAGGCCAGGTTCAGGTGCACCTCTTCGCACAATCGCCGCTCGGAACGAATGCCATAGCAGTAGCCGACGACCAGCATGCGCACCATCAACTCCGGGTCAATCGAGGGACGCCCGATGGGGCTATAGAAATCTGCCAGGTAGGCACGCAGATCACTGAGATCCAGGCACTGGTCGATGCTGCGCAGGAGATGTTGGGCCGGGACGTGATCTTCCAGATTGAACGAGTAGAACAGGCGCTGCTGTCCTCCCGGTAACTGTCCCATCATGCTGTTCGCCCCCAGGCTCGCTGACAAAGCAATTTTGCCAACGGCATGGGGAGGTCGCTACTTTTTCAACAGAATCGGCCATTTGCGGACATTGAGTCATGGCAGCCGCCCACTTCGAATGACGGGCATCGCTACCTCCTATGATCCGCCCCATGAGGCCGCACATGCCGAGCAAGGCAAGCGCATCCCGTCAGCCCAACGGCTTCAATGAATCTCTGGACGGCTGACGCGAACGTATGTCCGCTATGGGGCGAGTAGCTGCCTCTCGGCAGCGGCAGCAATCGGCTGCGGACATCGCGCCCCCCCCTCAAACCAACGATCTTGTCGGTAGCTTGAGGCTTGCGAACAATGCGATGGCGACCAGTACCGCCATCAGCTCGAGCATTACCGACGCTCCTTGCCCACTCAGCACAAACGCTACCGCAAATGGCCCGGCGGCCTGCGCCAGAAGCATTGGTCGTGCTAAAACGCCCATTCTCGCCCCGTAGCCCTCGGCGCCGAAAAGTACCAGCGGCAGTGTCCCTCTCGCGATAGTCAGAATTCCAACGCCCGCCCCATAGAGCGCAGCAGCGACGAATGCCAGCCAGGGCGTTCCTGGGATGAGTAGGCAGATACCGAGCAGGCTTATCAGCACGCCAGCACGAGCAGACCAGGTCGGATGGAGATGTCGCGCAAGGGAGAACTCCAACACCCTCGCCACCACTTGGGCCGGGCCGATAACCATGCCGATTGCCAGCACTGTTACGGTCGGAATCCCAAGCTGCTGCAATGACGCCAGTAGGTGAACCGAAAGGCTTGCCATAACGAATGCAATGACCGTCAGCAGGCCAGCCACCAACCAGAAGAGCCGCCGAGTAGATCGATCCTCAGCGAGGGCGGTCTGCCTCTGCTTAGGCACCTCTCTCACAGCGTTGACGGGCTTGGGGACTGCCAGCCAATGGATCGGCAGGCCGATCACTGCATGTACTGCTGCGAGCACCCAGCAGGTCTCCCGCCACCCGCACCAGGATTCAAGTGCAGCCATGGCGGGCCACCCGGCAGTGCTCGCGAACCCGCCAATTAGGGTGAGTCCCGTGATCGCCCCACGAGCTCGCTCTCCCAGAAGCGTACCTAGTGTGGCGAAGGCCGAATCGTACAAACCAGTGGCCATCCCCAACCCAAGAATCGACCAGGCCAAGTAGTAAACCCACAAACTGCTTGCCGTGGACATCACCAAGAGACCCACGCTCAGCATCAACGAACTGAAGGCGAGTACGACACGCCCTCCGTGCCGATCAAGCAGGCGGCCAGCAACAGGCGAGCAGAGCCCTGCTACTAACATCCCCCAGGACAGACCACCGACAACGGCCGATAGAGACCAACCAGTGTCCCGTGCAATTGGGCTCGCCAGCACTGCCGGCAGGTAGAAGGTGGAACCCCACGCGAAGATCTGCGTTATGCCGAGTGCGGACACCAACCGCAGACGATTAGGGGCGGCTGGAACGTGTGATTCGAGCTGAGTCACGGTACCCTGCACGCATAGTTGTTAGTAGCAACCAAGCTAGACTACCGTGGCCTTTCTGGCCAATCGGAGGCGGCAATAGCTTGACCGCTGTATCCTCTCGGAATATTGTTGCAGGTAACAACCAATTGGAAATGACATGCCGAACAAGCGTACCGACGACCTGAGCCAGGATGCCGAAGCCCTGTATGAAGCGCTGAACCAACTGGTGCGGGTCTACCAGTTCAGAGACCGCGACCGTATTTGCTGCTACGACGTTTCAGTGACTCAGTGCTACGCCGTTGAGACCTTGGTGAAGCAGGGGCCGCTCCGCCTCCAGGCACTCGCTGAGGAGATGTTCCTGGACAAGAGCACTGCGAGCCGGGTGGTCGATACCCTCGAGCGCAAGGGCTACGTGTCGCGCGTTGAAGATCCAGAAGACCGCCGTGCAGTACGAGTTCAAGCTACTGAAGCCGGCGCAGATTTGTACGAACGCATTCGAGCCGACCTGATCGCCGAAGAGAAGGAAATGATCAGCGGCATGCCAGCCGAGGTTCGCCAGGGTGCGCTGACTTTACTGCGTCAGCTCACTCGAGCTGCCGAGATTCGTTGTGGCCTTGTCAGTGAATGCTGCCCAGGCCAGACCAAGGACAAGTGAGGGGGTAGCTCCCCCCTTTTTTAACTATATTGTTGTCACTACCAATCAAAAGGAAAGCACGATGCTAGTCCGCCTCGCAAAGCTCAGTGATAGCCAAGCCATCACCGATATCTACAACCAAGGCATCGAAGATCGCAGCTCCACATTCGAGACCCAGCCGCGCACCGTCGAGGACATGCAGCCCAAGGTAGCCGATATGTCGCGCTACCCGGTTCTCGTGGTCGAGCTCGATGGCGAGGTGGTTGCCTGGGCGAACTTGAGCAGCTATCGCGCGCGCTCCTGCTATGACGGTATCGCTGATTTCTCGATCTACCTGCGCCGGGATGCGCGAGGTCGTGGTATCGGGAAAGTACTCTTGAATGCTCTGTTGGCGGAGGCAGAAGCACGCGGATTCTGGAAAGTCCTTTCTCGGATTTTCACCTTCAACGAGGCTAGCCTCGCGCTCTGCCGCTCCTGCGGGTTCAGACAGGTTGGCGTCTACGAGAAACACGCTTGCCTGGAAGGCCGCTGGCTGGACTGCGCCATCGTCGAGCGGGTCATCTCTTCGAATCAACCTGTCTCTGGAGAATCAGCATGAGCCTGACTGACCTTCCCGTTGTCGTTATTGGCGCCGGCCCAGTTGGACTGGCCGCTGCTGCCCACCTCCTGGCTCGTGATCTGAATCCGCTAGTCATTGAGGCAGGAAATCAGGCTGGAGCAAGCATCAGCCAGTGGGGGCACGTCAGCATGTTTTCGCCCTGGGAATACAACGTGGACAAGGAGGCGGCCAAGCTTCTGGCCGCGACTGGCTGGGAAGCTCCGCGTCCTGACACATATCCCACCGGGCGCGAGCTGTTGGATCGCTATCTCCTTCCGCTCGCTGCTCTTCCGGTGATCCGGGAGCGGACACGTCTGAATACTCGCGTCCTCGCGGTGACCAAGTCGGGGGCTGATGCGCTGAAAACCAAGGGTCGTACTGCTTCACCGTTCCTGGTGCGCATTGCTGGCCCCAATGGTGAGCAGGACATCCTCGCTCGCGCCGTGATCGATGCCTCCGGTACCTATGAAACTCCGAACTGGATGGGCGCCTCGGGTATTCCCGCATTGGGCGAGCTGGAAGCAAGCTCGCATATTGCCTATGGCATTCCCGATGTAACCGGCGGTGCACGTGAGCGCTATGAGAGCCGCCGTGTACTGGTCGTGGGTGGCGGCCACTCCGCCTTCAATGCCTTGCAGGATCTGGTTGGACTGCCCGGCACCAAGGTGTTCTGGGGCATCCGTGGACACTCTCTGGAGAGAATTCTGGGCGGTGGTGCCAACGATAAGCTCGCCGAGCGCGGCAACCTGGGCCTTCGCATCCGAGCGTTGCTCGAACAGGAAAAGATCACTCTGTTCCAAGGCATATCGATCAACCGGGTTGATACCACTGGCCAAGGACTCGTCGTCCACAGCAATGGCGAAACACTGCCGGAAGTCGACGAAATCATCGTAGCCACGGGCTTCCGGCCCAACCTTCAGCTGCTGGGCGAGCTAAGGCTGGCAATTGATCCTGCCACTCAAAGCCCAACCCAACTGGCCCCGCTGATTGATCCGAACGAGCACAGCTGCGGGACGGTTCGCCCACATGGCATCGATGAACTCTCTCATCCTGACGAGGGGATTTTTATTGTCGGAATGAAGAGCTACGGGCGGGCCCCTACCTTCCTAATGCTAACGGGCTACGAGCAAGTTCGCTCTGTAGCGGCAGGGCTCGCGGGCGACTGGGAAGCTGCTCGGCGTGTCGAGCTCGAACTACCCGAAACGGGAGTCTGCAGCCTTCAGTTCGAAGAGCAGGAGCAGTCGTCGAGTTGCTGTGCACCCGCAGCACCGGCGCAGGCCAGTTGCTGTGGTACGCAAGAGTCTCCCGCTGCAGTTGTGGCCCAGAAATCGACCTGCTGCACACCAACGAGTCGCTCATAAGAACTCGTTTCCCATCGACGCTTCGCCGACGTGCCCTTGATCAAAGCCGGCGAAGCGAAGCTGGCATATAACAACCACAAGCCTTGGTGCTCTTTGACTTTTTATCAGTCGTCATTGGAGAACCAGCATGCATCTCATCCAGATATACGATCCCGCCTTGTGCTGTAGCACCGGCGTTTGCGGGGTTGAAGTGGATCAGTCCCTTGTCACCTTCGCGAGTGATGTCGAGTGGGCAATCCGGCAAGGCGCCAATGTTCAGCGTTTCAATCTGGCGCATGAGCCTCAGGCCTTTGCTGAGCAATCCGCTGTTCGCGACTTCTTGCAGCGTTCCGGCCAAGGCAGCCTGCCTTTGACCCTGGTGGATGGCGAAATCGTTATGGCAGGCCGCTATCCGTCACGCACCGAGCTGGCTCACTGGGCCGCCGTTCAAGCCTCACCCTCTACGGACTCGGAGAGCAACGGATGCTGCTCTTCCGGTCGTTGCTGCTGATAGGAGGATTCCATGCAATTTCTTCAATCCCCACCCCGCTTCCTCTTTTTCACTGGTAAGGGTGGCGTGGGCAAGACTTCTATCGCCTGCGCTGCTGCCGTCCAACTGGCCGGCGAGAACAAGCGCGTCCTATTGGTCAGCACTGATCCGGCGTCCAATGTGGGCCAAGTATTCAGTACGGAAATCGGCAACAAGGTCACCGAGATCCGGGAAGTCGCCCGACTGGCTGCGCTGGAAATCGATCCCCAGCAGGCTGCTCAGGCATACCGCGACAAAATTGTCGGGCCAGTGAAAGGTGTGCTGCCCGAAGACGTGGTGAAAGGTATCGAGGAGCAACTTTCCGGGGCCTGCACCACCGAGATCGCGGCCTTCGATGAGTTCACCTCACTGCTCACCGATGACGCGCTGATCGCTGAATTCGACCACATCATTTTTGATACTGCGCCAACTGGCCACACCATCCGCCTCCTGCAGCTTCCTGGAGCCTGGAGCGGCTTTTTAGAGAGCGGTAAGGGCGACGCCTCGTGCCTCGGGCCACTCGCCGGGCTGGAAAAGCATCGCGCCCAGTACAAAGCGGCTGTAGCAGCGCTGGCTGATCCCGTACGTACTCGCCTGATACTCGTTGCACGAGCCCAAAATGCTGCGCTTCGCGAAGTTGCGCGCACCCATGAGGAGCTTGCCGATATCGGCTTGAAGCAGCAGTACCTGGTGGTGAATGGCGTGTTGCCGGCCGCCGCTGCAGAAGGCGACGAGCTTGCCGCCGCCATCTACCAGCGGGAGCAACAGGTTCTAGCGAAAATACCGGAGGTACTTCGTAGCCTTCCGCTCGATCAGGTGGCACTCAAACCCTTCAACCTGGTGGGGCTCGATGCACTGAAGCACCTGTTCCTTGATGTGGCCATTGGGCCAGTCACGGAGACCGAAACGAACACCGAGCTGCACCTACCGAAGCTGTCGCCTCTCGTTGATGAAATCGCCGCCGAAGGGCACGGTCTGATCATGCTGATGGGCAAAGGCGGTGTAGGAAAGACCACCATGGCCGCAGCGGTGGCAGTCGACCTGGCCCGCCGAGGCCTTCCGGTACACCTCACGACTTCCGACCCGGCGGCGCATCTCGCGGAGACGCTCGAAGGCGTCATGGAGAATCTCACGGTCAGCAGAATCGATCCTCAGGCGGAGACCGAGCGATACCGGCAGCACGTACTCAAGACAAAAGGCGCCAGTCTCGATGCGGAAGGCCGTGCCCTACTGGAGGAAGACTTGCGGTCGCCCTGCACCGAAGAGATCGCCGTGTTCCAGGCCTTTTCCAGAGTCATCCGGGAAGCTGGCAAGAAGTTCGTCGTGATGGATACCGCCCCTACAGGACATACCTTGCTTCTTCTGGACGCCACAGGGGCCTATCACCGCGAGATTGTCCGCCAGATGGGCGACACGAAGGTGGGCTACACCACTCCCATGATGCAGTTGCAGGATCCGAAGCAGACCAAAGTGCTCCTGGTAACGCTTGCCGAAACCACCCCCGTTCTGGAGGCGGCCAACCTGCAGGACGATTTGCGCCGCGCAGGAATCGAGCCATGGGCTTGGGTGATCAACAACAGCGTCGCGGCAGCAGCGCCAAGATCCGCATTGCTGCTCAGAAGAGCAGAGAATGAGCGCCGCGAGATCAATGCGGTTGCTACCAAGCACTCTTCCCGCTACGCGGTTGTCCCGCTGCTGAAAGATGAACCTGTCGGCATAGATCGTCTGCAATCGCTGGTCGGAAACTGCTAAAGGCTGCGCCGAGCACCACCAAGGCTGAGAGGCTTCTGGGGTGCTCGGCATTTCCTTCGAATGAGTAAGCGCGTGGACAACGTCTCGGAAAAGCAGAGACACCCGCAAGGCACGTCGGTGTCAGCTATGCCGCCAGACCTTCACCGAGGAAATCAGCAGAATAGCGGCGAGCAGGGGTAGCAGGTATGTAGTGGAAATCAGCCCAAGTAACTGCCCACCGATGAAGGTTCCAATGATCGAGCCAGCGGCCATGATCAGGATGAACGTCCGCTGTGTTCTGACCACCGAAAAGCTCTGGTTGCGGCTGTAGCGGGTGAATCCCACGATCATGGTGGGCAGGCTCACCGCCAGTGAAAGGCTACCGGCAAGCTTTATGTCGGCGCCAAACAAAAGAACGATGGTCGGAATGAGTAGTTCGCCACCTGCGACTCCCATCAGCGCTGCTACGACGCCGATCCCGAAACCGACGACCACACCGACCATAATCAACGCTGCGCCATGAAACAGTGGCTCACCCGTCGCGTTTGCGTCATGGCCAAACAGCAACGCAATGGCGATTCCTACCAGCAGCACTGCCAGCACTCTGTAAAGAGTCTGGCTCTTGAGCTTGGTTGCCCACCCCGCCCCATACCAAGCTCCAGCAAGGCTTCCGGCAAGGAGTGTGACAATGATGTCCCAACGTTCGAGGACGTCCGCATAGGGGACGCTCATTGCACGAAACGGCAAAGCCGTCGCGACGACGATGAGACTCATCGCCTTGTTAAGGATAACTGCCTCAAGAGCCCCAAAACCGAAAAGGCCAATCAGCAGAGGAAGTCGAAACTCTGCGCCACCTAAGCCTATGAGCCCTCCTAAAGCACCAATCAAGGAGCCAGCGGAGAAGACTGCGACATTGTTCTTTTCTTTTTCGGCGCTCATACGGCTCCTGCCTCGTTTCGCATCATCGGATTGCGCGCCGTCGTGCCAGGTCTCCTAAAGGGGCGGCTCGGCGGCCATGCAAGCTATTCCGATGGCAACCTAATGTCTAGGCTCCACAACAGCGCATGGGCTCATGCGACGGATTCGAGCGAAAAGGCAGCGTGAAGGCATGCAGATTCAACGCGCCCGGTACTTTGTCAGTTACACCCGCCCCCACCAATCACCGCACACCGTGCTCCGGGCGTCGGCCCAAACAGCTCATGACAGAACTGTCACTTGAAGTTTATGCGAAAAAACGTATATTCGAAAAACCATATACATCCGGACATCCCGAGATGACTGACAAGATCCGCGTCCTGTTTGTTTGTACCGCCAACGCCGCTCGCTCCCAACTTGCCGAAGCGCTGCTTCGGCACACCGACAGTGAGCACTTCGAGGCCTTCAGCGCTGGAACTCAGCCTGGCGTGATCGACCCGAGAACCTATGCCGCCCTCGATCATCTCTCCATTGATACCAGCGGCCTGCGCAGCAAATCCATCGAAGAGTTCGCGGGTGAACGCTTCGACTATGTCATCACCCTTTGCGACAAAGCCGCTCAGGAATGCCAAACCCTTCCAGGGACTGGCGAGGCATTGGCGTGGAACTTTGAAGATCCGGTGACCAGCAACCGCCACGACGCCTTCCGTCACACGCTTCACGAGATTCACGAGCGCATCAAGATGTTCGTCCTTGTGAAGACCAAACACTGAGAACCGCCATGACTGACTCCCTGACTCCGACCCAGGTTTTCAAATGCCTGGCTGACGAAAACCGCATCCGGATGATGCTGTTGATCGCTCGCGAGGAAGAGCTCTGCGTCTGCGAACTGACCTGTGCCCTGGATGAAAGCCAACCGAAGGTGTCTCGCCACCTGGCTCAGCTGCGTACCTGTGGGCTACTGGAAGACCGCCGGCAAGGCCAGTGGGTGTACTACCGACTGCATCCAAAACTGCCCGCCTGGGTACGCGAGATTCTCGTAACGACGCTTGAGGCCAACCGCCAGTGGTTGAGCACGAGCTCCAAGCGACTGGACACCATGGGCGACCGCCCCGAGCGCGTTGCTGCCTGCTGCTGAAGACTGCCGAGAAGATCCGATGAAAGTTCTGTTCCTCTGCACCGCCAATAGCTGCCGAAGCATCTTGTCTGAGGCTGTCTTCAATCACTTGGCCCCAGCCGGCATGAAGGCATACAGCGCCGGTAGCCAACCCAAGGGGGAAGTGAATCCGCTGTCCATCACAGCCCTGCAGCGCGCCGGTATCGCCACTAATGGCCTGAGCAGCAAGTCCACCGATTCACATGCCGACCTGGCACCGGACTTTGTCATCACCGTTTGCGACAAGGCAGCCGGCGAGGCGTGCCCCGTGTTCTTCGGGCCCGCTGTGAAGGCCCATTGGGGACTTGCCGACCCGTCCGATCTGCAGGGTAGCGAGGAAGAGATGGATGCTGCCTTCGATGACACGCTCGGGCACATCAAACGACGCATTTCTGCGCTTCTCGCACTGCCCTTTGAACAACTCGATGCCGCCCAGCTCAAGGCAGAACTGGCACGCATCGGCACTCTCTGAAGCTACGGAGACCCATCATGAGCAAGAGTCGTCTTACTTTCCTGGATCGCTACCTGACGATCTGGATCTTTCTCGCCATGGGGCTTGGTATAGCGCTCGGTAGTTTCTTCCAGGGGCTGCCGGCTTGGCTGAACGGCCTGTCAGTAGGCTCGACCAATATCCCCATCGCCATTGGCCTGATCGTCATGATGTATCCGCCATTGGCGAAGGTGAAATACGAGGAGCTGCCGCAAGTCTTCAAGGACAAACGCATCCTCGCCTTGTCACTGATTCAGAACTGGGTGATCGGCCCGGTACTGATGTTCGTGTTGGCCGTGGTGTTCCTCTCCGATAAGCCTGAGTACATGACGGGGCTGATCCTCATAGGCTTGGCGCGCTGCATCGCCATGGTGCTGGTGTGGAACCAGATCGCGGGCGGTAATAACCAGTACGTTGCGGGCCTGGTCGCCTTCAACAGCATCTTCCAGATTTTGTTCTTCAGCGTGTACGCCTGGATCTTCCTGGGCGTGTTGCCGCCCCTGTTCGGGCTGGAAGGCAGCGTCATTGAAACGAGCTTCGTCGATATCGCGCAGTCAGTACTGATCTACCTGGGCGTTCCGTTCCTGGCCGGCTTCCTGACCCGCAAAATCCTGATCAACCGCAAGGGTGCAGCCTGGTACCAAGATCGCTTCATTCCGAAGATCAGCCCGCTGACGCTGGTAGCTCTGCTGCTGACCATCGTTGCGATGTTCAGCCTCAAGGGCGACATGGTGCTGCAGCTGCCGCTGGACGTACTGCGTATCGCCATCCCGCTGACCATCTATTTCGTGGTGATGTTCTTCATCAGCTTCTGGATGGGCAAGCTGCTGGAGGCCGACTACCCACGTACCACCGCGCTGGCATTCACCGCCGCGAGCAACAACTTCGAACTCGCCATTGCCGTGGCCATCGCCACCTTCGGCCTAGCCTCCCCCGTCGCCTTTGCGACCGTGATCGGGCCGCTGGTTGAAGTACCTGTACTGATCTCTCTGGTCGGCGTTGCCTGGTGGCTCAAGCGTCGCTGGTTCGATCAAGCCTCTGGCGCCCTTTCCCAGGAGTGAAATCATGACCAATGACCATATCCCCAATATCGACAGCGAACTGATCGATCTGCCGTCCCCGGACAAACTGGCTATCGAACAGAAATCGACTCACAAACCGCGCATCCTCCTGCTGTACGGATCGACTCGCGAACGCTCCTTCAGCCGTTTGCTCACCGAGGAGGCCGCTCGCTTGCTAGAGCACTTCGGAGCCGAGACGCGGATTTTCAATCCGTCAGGTCTGCCCCTTCCGGATGACGTGTCCGATGACCATCCCATGGTCAAAGAACTGCGTGACCTGGTGCTCTGGTCGGAAGGCATGGTCTGGTGCTCGCCGGAGCGCCACGGCGCCATGACAGGCGTGTTCAAGTCGCAGATCGACTGGATTCCGCTGAGCATGGGCGCCGTGCGCCCCACTCAGGGTAAGACCCTGGCGGTAATGCAGGTCTGCGGCGGTTCGCAGTCGTTCAACGCCGTTAACCAGATGCGCGTGCTCGGCCGCTGGATGCGCATGTTCACTATCCCCAACCAGTCCTCCGTGCCCAAGGCCTACCTGGAATTCGACGAGGCAGGTCGCATGAAGCCTTCTCCGTTCTACGACCGAGTCGTCGACGTGATGGAGGAACTGGTGAAGTTCACCCTGCTACTGCGTGATCGCGCCGACTACCTGGTCGACCGCTACTCCGAGCGCAAGGAGTCGGCGGAAGAGCTATCCAAACGTGTCAATCAACGATCCATCTGAGGCTTTCTGAACGTGCAATCGCATCCGTATTCCGTTCTTACCGCGTCCGATCTGAGCGGCCAACTGATCTTCACTCCGTGCCCCGGCACCAAGGACACGTCGGTGTCCGAGGCGCTAGCCACGCTTCGCGATGCCGGCGCGGTGGCTCTGGTGACCCTGATGCCAGAAGACGAACTGCTGCAGAACGAAGTCGATCTACTTCCCGAGGAATGCCAACTGCAAGGGATCGAATGGTTCCACTTGCCAGTGGAGGATGACCAGGCGCCCGGTGAAGCTTTCTCCACTGCGTGGGAAACCAATCGAGATCGCCTCAAGGAGCTGGTCAATGGCGGCCAGAAGATCGCCATCCACTGCAAGGGCGGCTCTGGTCGCACAGGCCTGATCGCAGCCCAACTGTTGATCGAGTGCGGCATGCCCATGCGAGAAGCCGTAGCCCAGGTACAAGCCCTTCGTCCCCGTGCGATTCAGCACCCTGCACACATTAACTACATCAGCCAGTTCGACAAAAAATCGCCGAACGCTCGCTAACCGCACTCGAGAACAAAAACATGGCCATCAAAGTAGGCATCAATGGTTTCGGACGTATCGGTCGCCTGGCGCTGCGCGCGGCATGGAACTGGCCGGAGTTTGAGTTCGTACAGATCAATGACCCGGCTGGCGATGCTGCGACGCACGCCCACCTGATCAACTTCGACTCGGTTCACGGTCGTTGGCATCACGAAGCGAGCTCCGACGGTGACTCGGTGGTTATTGGTGGTAAGCGCATCAAGATCACGGCGAACAAAGCCATCGCTGACACTGACTGGTCGGGCTGCGATCTGGTCATCGAGGCCAGTGGCAAGATGAAGACCGTTGCCGTGCTGCAGACCTACCTGGATCAAGGTGTGAAGCGTGTTGTCGTGAGTGCGCCGGTAAAGGAAAAAGGTGCGCTGAACGTCGTAATGGGCGTCAACCAACACCTGTTCGACCCGGCTCAGCATCGCATCGTGACGGCAGCCTCCTGCACCACCAACTGCCTCGCGCCGGTGGTGAAGGTGATCCACGAAAACCTTGGTATTCGCCACGGTTCGATCACCACCATCCACGACCTGACCAACACCCAGAGCATCCTGGATCAGCCACACAAGGATCTGCGTCGTGCTCGTGCGTCAGGTATGAGCCTGATCCCTACCACCACTGGCTCTGCCACCGCCATCGCGGAGATTTTCCCGGAGCTGCGCGGCCGACTGAATGGCCACGCCGTTCGCGTCCCGCTGGCAAATGCTTCGCTGACCGACTGCGTCTTCGAAGTCGAGCGGCAGACCAGCGCGGACGAGGTCAACCAGTTGCTCAAGCGCGCCGCCGAGAATGAGCTGAAGGACATCCTTGGCTACGAGGAGCGCCCACTGGTTTCCATCGACTATCGCACCGACCCGCGCTCCTCGATCATCGATGCGCTCTCGACCATGGTTGTGAACGGTACACAGGTGAAGCTGTATGCCTGGTACGACAACGAATGGGGCTACGCCAACCGCACTGTCGAACTGGCGAAGCTGGTCGGCCTGGCTGGCTGAAGGAGCGGGGCCCGATCATGAAGGCGCTATCGTCGCTCTCACCAGAAGTTCGCCAGTACCTGCTGGTAACGGGCAACTACTGGGCTTTCACGCTCACCGATGGCGCCTTGCGCATGCTGGTGGTACTCCACTTCCATTCTTTGGGGTACTCGCCGCTACAGATCGCAGCCCTGTTCCTGTTCTATGAGTTCTTCGGTGTCGTCACCAATCTGGTTGGCGGTTACCTGGGGGCGCGGGTGGGACTGAACCGCACCATGAACATCGGACTCGCCATGCAGGTCGTGGCGCTGCTGATGCTCACCGTGCCGTCTGCCTTGCTCACGATACCGTGGGTTATGGGAGCCCAAGCGCTATCCGGCATCGCCAAGGATCTCAACAAGATGAGCGCCAAGAGCTCGATCAAGCTCCTGGTGCCAGATGCTCAGCAAGGCAAGCTCTACAAGTGGGTGGCGATCCTTACAGGCTCGAAGAATGCGCTCAAAGGCGTGGGCTTCTTCCTGGGTGGCGCGCTGCTGGCCTTGCTCGGCTTCAAAGGCGCCGTGCTGGCCATGGCCGTGGTGCTAGCCCTCATCTGGGTCGGCAGCATGCTGTCGCTGAAAAAAGACCTGGGCAAAGCCAAGGCCAAGCCCAAGTTCCGCGACATGCTCTCCAAAAGCCGAGCAATCAACATTCTCTCTGCTGCACGGATGTTCCTGTTCGGTGCTCGGGATGTCTGGTTCGTCGTCGCGCTCCCGGTCTATTTGAGCGAGACGCTGAGTTGGGACTTCTGGCTGGTCGGAGGTTTCCTTGCCGCGTGGGTGATCGGCTACGGCATCGTCCAATCCTTCGCGCCGGCATTGACCGGCAAGAAGCGAGGTCACGTCCCCGACGGTCGCGCTGCCTTCATCTGGGCGCTGATACTTGCGGTGCTGCCGGCCGCCATCGCCCTTGGTCTGGATATGAACCTCTCTGCTCAGATCGTGCTCCTGGGTGGGCTGATGCTGTTCGGGGCGCTCTTTGCCGTGAATTCCTCGCTGCACAGCTATCTGATTGTCTCGTACGCCAAGGAGGACGGCGTATCGCTGGACGTGGGGTTCTACTACATGTCCAACGCCATGGGACGCCTAATCGGCACGGTGCTTTCCGGGTGGGTATTCCAGGCCTACGGACTGGTGGCCTGCCTTTGGATCTCTGCGGCATTCGTTCTCCTGGCCGCGCTCATTTCAATCGCCTTGCCCAGACATGCAGAGGTGGTGACCACCCCGAACTGACTAGGGGTGTGAATGCATGAGACTCCTGCCTTCCTGGGCAAGGCAGGCCCGAAGACCTGATGCAATGTGGAGGCACATCATGAACAGGTTGATAGGGTTACTACCGCTTCTCGTCTCCGCACTGTGGCTTAGCGCGTGCGACAAACCGAGCGACGCCCACAAACCCGTTGCCGGCATCGAACAACCGATTGCCGGCAGCTGGTTCGATGGTCAGTGGCGGGCCGAAGCATCATCCGCATCGAGTCCGCCCCTCCTTACGATCTCTGCAGAGGGGCTGCGCTGGGGGGACTGCAAGGCCTCTGGCGACGGGCAGGTCAGCATCAATGGAAAGCAGGCAACCTATGCCATCACGAGCGGATTCGACTGCATCAGCAGGGACGCGACATTGACTGGCGTGGTGTTAACCCAACGGGGCAATTGCGAGCTTCTGTTGGAAGCGTATGCCTCCGATGTCGAGATTGAGAATGGAGTTCCCGCTATCCGGAACACCTACCTCAAGAGTGGCTGTACGCCGTAGCGGCAAGAGGGCGTAATAAACTTCATGTGCAACTTATCGTCAGGCTGACACGTTCACCATGGCACCAAACCAGCTTCTGATCGGGAAATCAGCGTTCATCGTCAGGGCGCAGTCTCTGCCCAATGGCTACAACCAGCGCCCTGGCATGACCCTGTTGCTGGCTGACGGCGAACCGCTCGAGTTGGAGATCGATGGTTTACCAGCCGCCACCTCGGAGGCTTGGCTGTTGGCACCCGAAATACGTCGCCGTTTCCTGCGCCCGCAGCCGCATACGAGCATCACCGTCGAGCCAAGCCACCCGTCATATCTTCGAATGTTGCGCTGGGCCCGTAGCAGCCCTGATGCGGCGCTTCGAGTCGACGTACCAGTTGCCTCTCGCTTCAGGCTGGCCTCCGCAACCACGCAGCAGACCTTCGATGACGCGCTGAATGAGTTGCTTGCTCTGCATGAGCAGCCAGAGATCACACCAAGCCCGCGCCTGGAGTATCTGTTGTCACTGGTCGAGGCATCAGGCGAAGACAGCACCGCAGAGCAGATTTGGGGAGCATTCCGGTCTCGCTATTCCAGTACCCAAGCACACTGCTCCCACTGGCTACAGGAGTCGCTCGGTTTGCCACTGCGCAAATTGCTGCTGTGGCGAAAGCTCCGGCGTGCCCTGGAGGGGCTCAATGACCCGAATGGAGCCACCGCCGTCGCTCATGAAGCAGGTTTTGCCGACTCAGCCCACCTGTCCCGCATCTGCCTGCGGACTTTCGGGCTTCGCCCTTCACAGGCGAACAACAACAAAATCCTTCAAGTAAGCTGGCTGCAGGATTGCTGAAACTCTCCCTCACATCTTGAGGGAGGCATTAGATGCCACATCTGGACACCTGGGCTGTCAGCGGCCTTCTGGTTTTACTGGGAAGCTTCGAGTTGCTTGCCGGACGCATGCTGAACAGGCGCCAATCCGACGAGCTTGCCGTTGACGCGATCAGCCTTGCCCAGTTCGCATTGCTGATTAAACCAGCAGTCATCGCCGGAGCTGCGTTGATCCTGGCCCAACTGGCACCTGGCGCAGCTGGTCAGCTGGGCTCGCTTCCACTTTGGCAGGCGGTTCTGCTGGTCATAATCCCTGCTGACTTCATGCACTACTGGTACCACCGACTAGGCCACACCATTCCTTTCATGTGGCACATGCACCGTACCCACCACACCGCAACGGCAATGAGCATCAGCGTTGCCTACCGGGAGAACTGGCGTTGGTTCTTGTTCATGCCGGACATCTGGTACGCCGGGGCTCTCGTCTATCTCGGCCTAGGCGAGGCGGTGCTCATCGCTCACCTGATTTTCGGTTGCGCCAACGTATTGGTGCACAGCGCGTTCGCCTGGGACAAGGTGCTCTACAAATGGCGCTGGCTGGCGCCCGCTACCTGGCTGCTAGAGCGGCTGGTTCAGCTGCCTAGCACGCACCGCGCGCATCACGCCGAGCTTGATGAGCACGGCAAGCCGCCCCATCACAACTTCGCCCAGTTGCTGTTCATCTGGGACACGCTGTTCGGAACCGCGAACTTCACTCGCGACCGATACCCAGAGCGATATGGAATCCCGAATGATCCTGGTGATCCGTGGTGTGCCCAGCTGTGGTGGCCCTTCTGCAGATCGCGGAAAGCAGATAGTGAATACAGGTGAAGCCGGCGACGAGGCGTCCGTAAACGTCCGCTATGGGCCGGTAGCGGCTGCTATCGGCTGCAGCAGGTCGTGGCTACGGTGTGACTGTTGTGGCCGCATGCAAGCGGTGGTCAGCACGAATGCATATGCTCGGCCAGGAGTTGGTCAGGAGGAATGCAATCGGGTGGCCAAGTCAGTGCAATTGCGCAGGTGACAACAATGCCGGCAAGTCAACATTGCTGGAAGCAGTGGACCTGGTGCTTGGCCCAGAACGCCTCAGTCGCCGCCCCGTAATAGACGAGCACGATTTCTATGCCGGGACGTATGTAGACCCGGTCAAAAAAGAGGTGGTTCCGATCCAGATCGAGGTTATTGTCGCCGGCCTCTCCGATGAGCAGCAGCGGCATTTCCGCGACCACATCGAATGGTGGGATGCGCAGGCCAAAACGTTACTTGTGGGGGCTCCCCCGGAAAGGACAGACGCCCCTCACGTTGGTGCAGCAATGCGCGTCTTCTTCAACGGCTGGTATGACGTAGAAGAGGATGACTTCTCTGGGGATACCTATTACGCCACTCCTGAAACACCGGATGGTTCCTACCTGCGCTTCTCTGCACCCGACAAGCGAAAGTGCGGTTTTCTCTATTTGCGCACCCTGCGAACCGGCACCCGTGCACTCAGCTTGGAGCGAGGCTCTTTGTTGGACGTGATCCTTCGACTGAAGGAGACACGACTGACAATGTGGGAGGACCTGCTCGACCAGCTAAGGGCACTGCCAGTTGGAGAGACCGAAGACATCGGCGAGCTGCTTGCCGCAGTCCAAGATGCCGTGCGGCACTACGTACCATCCGACTGGGCAGAAGACCCTCACATGCGTGTCTCGGATCTCACCCGAGACACGCTCCGCCGAACACTGACCGTCTTCATGGGTACGGGCGCAAAGAGGCCGGACGGTTCCGTCTACTCTGCGCCATATCAGCACCAAGGCACTGGCACGATTAACACGCTGGTGTTGGCTCTGCTGTCCATCATCGCCGAACTCAAGCAAAGTGTAATCTTCGCGATGGAAGAGCCAGAGATCGCGCTTCCGCCGCACACCCAGAAGCGAATCATCAATTCTCTGCGCCAGAAGTCAGCACAAGCCATCTTCACCTCTCACTCACCCTACGTGCTGGAGGAGTTCGAGCCTGCCCAGGTGGTGGTTCTCAAGCGAGTGGCCGGTGTCATGACCGGAATCCCTGCTACATACCCACCATCAGTCAAGCCCAAGGCTTATCGCACCGAATTTAGAACTCGATTCTGCGAAGCCCTACTGGCCCGTTATGTACTCGTTCTTGAGGGTCGTACGGAGTACGACGCATTGGCTGCCGCCGCCCGCCGGCTTGGCGAGTTGGATCCCACACGATTCAAATCACTCGAAAACCTTGGGGTAGCCATCGTCGACGCTCGCGGGGAGACCAATGTCGCTCCGCTGGGTGCATTCTTCCGGTCACTCGGTAAGACCGTGTTTGCGGTGTTCGACAAGCAATCGCCGGAGGCACTCGCAGCCATCAAGGCCTCAGTCGATCATCCTTACGAGTCTGCGAGCGCAGGCTTCGAAGACCTGGTGCTGCAGGGCGCATCTGAGGCCGCACTCCGCAGCTATGCCGCTGCTGTAGTTGCCGGAGGCGATTGGCCGCAGCATCTCGCGGCATGGACACCAGCAGCCGCAACGCCGTTGGCTGATCTGCAGGCTGCTCTGTCGAGTTATTTCAGCTGGGCTAAGGGTGGTGGCGACGCCGGCGACTTGCTCGCCTCCTGTCAAACCGCCGACGACATGCCTGAATACGTGAGAACCACGTTGGCAGCCATCAAGAACGTCATTGAGCCACCACGGCTGCCTCCATTACCTCCCCAGGCAGCCGGCATGCCCCTTCTCCCAGAAACTGCAGCCAAGCCGGCACCATTGGCAGCCGCCTATGGAAGGTTTCAACCGTCCCCGCCCCAGCCTTCGACATGACTGAAGTGTGGAGCGATCAGAAGCGCGGCTTCCTGGCGTGCACCGGGCACGCCCTAGCGCTGGGTGGTCCTGGTGGAGGCAAAACACACGTCGCGCTGGTGAAGGCTCGCGATGAGATTCGCTCAGGAGTACTCAAGCCAGGCCAGAAGATTCTCTTCTTGAGCTTCGCCAGGCCTACCGTAGCGCGCATCATCGAAAAGGCTTCTGAGCTGATTTCTCGTGAGGACCTGAAGCAACTGGAGGTTAGTACGTACCACGGTTTTGCATGGAGCATTCTCCGGAGCCATGCCTATTTGCTGAATGGCAGGCGAAGCCTGCAGCTCCTGCCACCGCCAGAAGCAGCAGCGCATTTGACTGATATCGATAAGGCCCAACACGAAAATGAGAAGCGGCGCCTTTTCGAGCAGGAAGGCCGTCTGCATTTCGATTTGTTCGCAAGCTTGGTCAGCGACCTGCTTCGTCGAAGTGATCGGCTAAACACCATCTTCTCCGACACCTATCCCATAATCATCCTCGACGAGTTTCAGGACACAAACAGTGATGAATGGGCGCTGATTCAGCAGCTTGGAAGACGCAGTCGCCTCATTGCACTGGCAGACCCCGAACAGCGAATCTACGAGTTTCGAGGCGCTGACCCCAGGCGGGTGGGCGACTTTCTGGAGAGCTTCAGCGCCGCTCACTTCGATTTCGCCGGTGAAAACCATCGCAGCGGCGGTACCGATATCGCAACCTATGGGAACGACCTTCTCACCGGGGCGAACAAGGGCAGGACCTATCAACAGGTCAAAATCATTCGCTACGGCTTCTTATATGGAAAGAGCTCGCACTTCAGCGCCAAGACCGCAGTTTACTCGGCATTGGAACGGCTCAAGAAAGTACCGGACAAGTCGATCGCGGTTCTGGTGCCATCCAAACGGCTAATGCTTGAGCTTTCTGACTATTTCTCATCCACGTCTGATGGTCTGCCGGAGCTATATCACGACGTTGCAATGGATGCAGAGCCGCCGGCTCTAGCCGCTGGCGTTATCGCCACGCTACTGGAGGGAGGTACGGCTAGCGATGTGGCAAGCCGCATGCTCGGCGCACTTCACTCGCACATTCGCGGACGGCGCGGAGGCAAGCCTACACCTCAGACGGAGCTTGACCTGGCAGGCGCTCTTAGCGGTTTCCTTTCCACGGGAAAGATCCGCGGTGCCAAGCGCCAGTTGATTGTCAGCGAAGTTCAACGGATCTCAGAGTTGCGGCAACGACTGGAATTCACAGGTGACCCTTCGGAGGACTGGCTATATCTGCGCGGCCTGTTGGCATCCTCCACCGCGGAAGCCTTGAGGCAAGTAGCAACGGATGCCCGCTACTTACGACTTCTTCATCGAGGCTCGGTACTGCGCACCAGCTTGGGTGCCCTGTGGCGTGCCCAGGGTGGGTACAGAGGTGCTGAAGAGGCAGTCCGCAGTGCCTTGATGCAGGAGCATTTCGCTGCTGCTCAAAAAGACTGGCGCGGCATCCATCTCATGACAATTCATAAGTCCAAAGGCAAAGAGTTCGACGAGGTCATCATCTACGAAGGCCTATACCAGCGCATCGCCAAAGCCCCGCAGGACCCAAAGACCTGCGCTCAAGACCTGTTAGCTCTACGGGTAGGAGTGACTAGAGCGGTACGCCGTACTACCGTTGTGACGCCGAAGCGCGAACCTTGTCCTTTCCTGTGACTCTGCATTGCGGGGCACATCAAAGCATAGGAAGTTTCTAATTCAGAAGCGGTCCTAAAGCGGATTCAGTCATAGCAGAAAGAAATCAGGTTATTGTGACTACTTGCAAATAAGAAATCCGAAACGACGCAGGCAAGACTATCCATGTCGAGACTAAGTAGCAGAGCCACGAAGGGACTGGGCCACCACACTTGGTAACTCATAACTCTTCGTCCTGAGTTGCAACAAAGCCTCTTTCACAATTAAAATTGACTCTGCTAGAGCCCTATTTTCACTACTCTTCGCTTCACCCATCAAAGCTTCAATAACACTCATCGCCTCGGCGGCGACGTTTGCAGAATCCTTGTATTCAACCTCAAGCTCTTCGTAGGCCCAATCTACATAGCGCCACATGCTATCAAGCGAAGAGTGACCACTGAGACTCGCGACCTTTGAGAGAACAGTAGTAAGTGCCTCAACGCCAATTGACCCCCGGCTGCTCAAAGATCGAAGCCTAGCCATAACCTGCAATGTAATATATCGGTGCCTAAGCATGTGAGCGGATACCCGCTCAGTAAGGCCCGCCTCTGCCCGGAGATCAGAAAACAACTGTGACACTGTTGAGGGCGCCATCTTGAACCCCTCTCTGGTGCAAAACAGCCAGTCCAGATCTTTGAAGCCAATCTTTCTCCTCTTTAATCTCCTAATCTGAATAGAGCGAGTAACATCGATATACTCCAAGAGCATTCTAAACGTTTCGTCTGAGATAGGTATTAACCTGTAAGGATTGCCTTTTCTTTTAGATGTTCTTACGGGCAATTTCCGGTCAGCAGATGCCCCTACAATATCAGAAACTCGGATCCAAGTTAGCTCTTCTCTACGTATGCCCGTATCTGCAAGGAGAACAAGCATACATCGATCACGGCTGCGACGAAAATTAGTTTTGGCAGTCCATTCACAAGAATCCAGCAGAGCAGATATTGCATTAGAAGAAATAGGGCGAACTGTACGAGGAATGCTTGCAGGCACCATCGCATGATGCTGGGTTCGAACCCTTACAACACCTTGCTTACTCTTCAACGAACGCAAAGAAATTGTTACTTGAGCCCCCTGCCCTAATGAACCCACTAAACGCTTTCCAACCAACAAAGTTTGATACCATTCTAAGAACGATATAACCCGCAACAAAATTCTATTTATGTGGTTCCCAGAAGATTTTTTGCGCTTAATTAACCAGTCTGAAAATGAAACCAGCACATCATCACACACTTCCTCAATCACCACCTCAGACTCAAACAAAAAACGTACAAACAAGGATAGTTCTGATGCATAAGTGTTAATTGTGGAAATAGCGCTATTTGAGCGCCTAAGATGAAGGAAATAAACGTTAAGCTGCCAACATATACAACCATCTGGCCAATACATCACCCTCATTTCGGGGGCCGCCCATCGCTCCGACCTCCTCAACTTATCATATCCAGGCAAATAAAATTCTTTAGAGGAAGTGCGCCAAAGCCGACCAGCCGAAGTCATTTCACAACCTTAATGTGAGGATTTTTTTCATATCGCCGATAATGCCGTTGCAACTCAGACTCTGCTAAATCTGACCGCAACGATAATCTCTTCAGCCGTTCAAGCAAATCCAAGTATCTAGCGGTCATGTCTAGCGCAGCATCTACCGCTAACTGAGAGCTTAACTTCCAAGCATCAACATCATCAGAAGACTTTTTTCGGATCAGCTGTCGGGAGTCGCCGATGATCAAAGCAGCATCACGTAGAAGCTGGGAAAGTCCACCTTCATATAGCCCATTCACATATTTCCGTAATGTTTTATGACTTAAAGGAGTAATTCCAAGAGACTCATTATCCCAAGCAGCTAGTTTTGAAACAGAGGTGAAAGCTGATAGCTCACTCTTAGAAGGGGAAGGAGTTGCTCTAATCCTATCAAACTCAGAGATTCTACAAGCAGCGCTCCTAGCGGCAGTTTCAGATAGGACTTTGATGCTTGATGCAATTTGGCCTTTACCAAGTCGAGGCATCGGCACCCTCCCTAACTGAAACTGCCACCGTATACCTCTTTCTTTTTCCAGCATTAATTTGAATTGGGGTAGCGGTGTATACACCTTTTTCCGACAATAATTCTAGGTAATCTCTTAACTCATCCTCATGCATGACGTTGATTTTTTCAGTGCCAAAATGCTTAATAAGGATATTCCTGAGTTGCTGAACGCCATGAGATTGATCATCAGAGCAAACTGCAGAAGTAGCCAACGCAGCTTCGGATGCACTGAGCTCTTTTCCTGTTAAGCTTTCTTTAATGTAGCGCCAGGTTTCCCCAATATCTTCATGCCCCATAAACCAAGAAAGCGCCGGCAAGGAATTCTCCAATCCTCCGAAGTGAAAAAATGTCATAGCAAAATAGCGGCGAAGTTGATGTGGGAGCACCACCCATCGTTCTCCCGAGTTATCAACAAGTTTTAGGTACTCACTAAGCTCCTTTAGAAAAACATAAGCATCAGCCACATTGAATGGAGAGGCACCTCTGACGTTAACTTTAAAAAACGCCTGCGACTTAAATAAAATATCACTTGAAGGCACTATGATTTGCCAAAGTTTTTTTAGCGCATTTAAAGATAATAAACACTCATAAACAAGGCGCGGAACCGGCTTTTCCATCGGCTCACGCATATTATCAAACCCAGTTTTCCTCAGTAAAACAGAAAGATAGAATCTACCGTCAACCTCATAACTAGCGCTTTTATCCAGATCAACCAGTTCATTTCTGCGACAACTAGTCAGGACACCGATCAAGCAGAAGCAGACGGCCGTATGAAGCCTCAACAAGAAAATCGAGAATGGAAACTGAGTTCTAATTTTTGCCTCAGAGATAAGAGGATCCACCTGCATTCGTCTGTAAGCATCAAAAGCAGAGACCAGTCCATCTGGAATCGGAACAATTTCTTCTGATATGGATAACGCCGTAAACACTGAAACATTCGACTCATCCATTATCGACCGTGAAAGAGGAACAACTTCATTGCAGTAATAGTTGAGTGCCGGATACGTATCAATCATCCATTTGCCGCAACCGAACATAAGACTTCTTCCCGTAGAAAGAGGCAAGGTTCTTGTTCTACCGTTTCCTCCGATGCGGAAAGGCCGCACAATATCCGATATTAAATAAGGATTACCTATTTCTACATGCGATTGAATAGGCAGAGAAGATAGCAGTTCACAGAAATTAACCATCCAGTTTGATAGAGCAGTTGTGGCTCTTGATGCCCCGTTCTCGCTGGACTTACCTCCAGCCTCACAATCAAACCCATGCGTCAAGTATCTTCTGAACTCGGTAGATTGAGATAACCGTTTGTAGTCAACCCCCAAAGCAGCCGCAGCGAAGCGCAAATTTAGATTACCGTTACCATCCAGTGCTCCTAGTTTTCCCAAATGCTCGGAAAGTGATATTGGCTCAATTCCATCCTTGGAATTTGCTAGATAATCTTCCCAGCGCTGTATGAAAGCCCCTGTTCCACTAACACCTCCTACCTCTGCCACTCCAAGAAACTCAACTACGTCATCCACCCCAAAAATAGAAAACCCCTCTTCAGAAAACTTGTTTCCATATCGAACAGCAAGAAACTCAGCTAGCCACAACAGATATAAATGAAAGTGAAGAATGCCTCTTAACGATCTAGCGACTTTAAGAGCTCCATCATAGGCGCACACCACTATCATTTTTGCCTGTTCCAAAGGAACCGCATAAACAGGGCTTGTGAAGCTTCCGCTTGGCAAAAGCCTGTTCCAATTTAGACGAACACCACCTTTAATGGTGCCGTCTACATTCCGAACAACCACCCCTGAGTCTACGACCCATGTAGAACTTTCCAGCTCATTAAGAAGCCATGCAGGTCTGTATATATGATTTATTTTTCTAGTTGTTCGATCAAAAAAATCAATGACTCCGACCGGTAATTTGTGTCGACTCATCACCCCACCTCTGGCAGGATAACCATAGCCGACATCGCTTCTTTCTTCAAAAGCGCCTTCTTGACAAGATTACTTAAATCGCTCATTGATAACGGAAGTGGTGCCATAACTGCGTCAATGAAGTCCATCCAAAATTTCGGTGTGATGCCAGTAAGACTGTCTGGCCTATTTAGGAAGGTTGGGGTTGCTTTGTCGAGAGCATCCCGATAAAGCATTGCAACCGCAAGCGATTCAGGATCATTAGATATGACGAGTCTGGACAAGGTGGCAAAATCAAAGGTTAGCTTTTCGGATGTTTCCCTTCTTTGCGCTTCCAATTCACTTTCAAACAAATAATTATCGATGGACTTAAGAAATTCATGTAATTGTTCCACTGTTCTAAAGTCCGAAATCTTCAGCATTTCGCTTTCTTCATCCATCGCTGAAGTGATTAGTAGATTCTGATGCCTACGGATCTGCCGCTCAAAAATTGCACGCTGCAGCGCAAGCGGAATATAATTATTAATAGTAGTTTTAATGTGCTTATGGCCAAATGCCTTAGCTGTAGCAACCAAGTCGCCATTAGTATTAAGATATGTCGCCACACCCACATTTACACGAATTGCCTTATAGTTGATCTTATCTCTCCACGGCATGAGCACCGGGTGTCTATCTACAAATGAATACGCCCTTGTACTAAACTCTTCCTTACCTGTCGAACGCCAAATTGGATTCATATAAAGCGCTCCTACCAACGCCTTCTCAGAAAAGGACTTCAAGTCATAGTTCAAAGAGCTTATTCCCACCCAAAGATTAGAAGCCTCCTCGTTTCGCCCCTGCTTTCTCAACTCTTCTCGGATAGGGGCAGTCCACTCCATTACTTTCGAAATAACGTCTCTCGCCAAGTCACTCAATATTTCTGATTTCTGCTCCCTAGCTCTCGGCTTTTTAACCGTAAGGCGCAAATTATTTCCATCGGCAGACGACAGGAGGATTGCGAATCCATCCGCGTCTTCAATTTTGGCTCTGTACAATGAAGTCGAATTGAACTTTGGATGCTCTATCATTATCAAGAGCATGCAAACTGCCGCAGCCTCGCTATTCATTAATCCTAAATACGGGATGAGCTTATTCTTTCCGTATTTAGCAACATATTGCCAATGAGAATTTCCGCTGTTTGATACCGGCCTTCTGTCACTCGACTTGAATTTTCGATGAGGCTTAGGGATCCCCCCCATCTCATGATGAACAACAGAAAGTAGGTTTCCAAGCAAGTTAGGATGTCCACCGTCTGCCTCAAAGTAATGGCGCCTAGTGGAAAAATCAAAATACCTCATAAGCCACGGATTCTCTTTCATAGCCGTCAGATAACCACAGCCGGTATTCTTTATCAGCGCATCTCCTTCTGCCTGTTTCGACTTTAGTAGATTAAAGTCCTCTAGCGCGCACGACTTAATTGTATCCAGCACACGATTTATTCTAGCAGTGTACTCGGTCAGGTACCTTTCATCAGAAGCAGTTAAAGATATTGACTCAAAAAGATCGTCATTGTATGAGTTTTTATCCGGTCTAAATGATTTCGGCACCGAAACAACCGCAGCACCATCAACCACTGATTGCCTTTCAGTTAATATTTCTGATTTTCCTGGAGCTCGAACGTATGCACCTATAGTGATATTGGGGATAACTTCTGCAACTACTAGAATCTCAATTAGTCTTACGAAAGATATCCACTTATTTGAGGTCGTTGTGAGGGCCAACCCCTTTTCTGTCTCATCGGTATAAAAGCTTCTCCGAAGCTCAGATAGTTGAAGTTTGAAGTCATCCGCATCTGTATCCTTAGGTTTTTTCCAGCCTCTCTTTCTATGCATCATTGCCCAATACTGGAGAATACGCCGTATAGCGTATGTAGGGGCCGCACTTGTGTAGCGTCTAGAGAAGCGCGAAATGCCTTTCAAAAAGGGATCTGCATCCTCACCCAACCACTCAGTCAGGAAGTCAAAGCTGACGACCGTAAATCCTGACTGGCGGCCATCGTTCCTGACCTTCAGTTCTAGCCCAGACTTCTTTTTCCCTGATGAAGCTTTTCCCTTGGTGGAGCGTGCGCGCTTAGCCATTTTTGCTCTCTAGCAGCTGAGTTTCGGGCGCATGCTCCACGACGGTTCTATTTCCCTCAATAGGGTTTGCTAACAAAAGCTCCAGATGAATCCCTGTCCCTGTGGCTACCTCGGCGATCCCAGTGGCCGCTGCCGCTGCACCCCGGAACAGGTCCAGCGCTACCGGGGCAAGCTGTCCGGACCGCTGCTCGATCGCATCGACCTGCACGTCAGCGTGCTCCGCGAAAGCACCAGCCTGCAGCCAGGACACGGCGAAACCGCTACCGCCGAGGTCAGCGAACGGGTGGGCGCCGCACGGCAACGGCAACTGGCCCGCCAGGGCTGCGCCAATGCCCATCTCGATCTCCAGGCGATGCACCGCAATTGTGCACTCGCCGAAGCGGACCGCCGCTGGCTGGAGGCTGCCGGAGAGCGCCTGGAACTTTCCTTGCGCGCCTTGCATCGCATACTCAAGGTGGCCCGGACGCTGGCCGACCTGGAGCGCATCGATGCCATCGAACGCCGGCACCTGGCGGAAGCCCTGCAGTATCGGGCAATGACCTCCACGTGAAGCGTAATAATTCAGCAAAGCTATCGATTAAGGCTTTTCGAATCAAATTAGCTATCACGATGTGTTAGGCTGTTTCGTCTTCCGCCTTCGGCGGGCAATCCGATCACAAGGAGAGCTAGCTTACATGGAGACACCCACTACCCCCCGGAGCACCCTGAATCCTCCGGTCTTCTATACCTCCGCCGCCCTGATCCTGGCCCTGGTGCTGTTTACCGTGCTCCTCCAGGAAGAAGCGCAATCGCTGTTCAACCACGTCCAGCAATGGATCATCACCAACGCCAGCTGGTTCTACGTACTGGCCGTGGCGCTGATCCTGATCAGCGTGGTGTTCCTCGCCGTCAGCCGCTACGGCGACATCAAGCTCGGCCCCGACCACAGTCGTCCCGACTACCGCAACACCACCTGGTTCGCCATGCTGTTCTCCGCCGGCATGGGCATCGGCCTGATGTTCTTCGGCGTTGCCGAACCGGTGATGCACTTCACCACCCCGCCGGTGGGCGAGCCGAACACCGTGCAGGCGGCGAAGGAAGCGATGAAGCTGACCTTCTTCCACTGGGGCCTGCATGCCTGGGCGATCTACGCCATCGTCGCGCTGATCCTGGCCTTCTTCAGCTATCGCCACGGCCTGCCGCTGACCCTGCGCTCGGCGCTGTATCCGCTGATCGGCGAACGTATCTACGGCCCCATCGGCCACGCGGTGGATATCTTCGCGATCATCGGCACTGTGTTCGGCGTGGCGACTTCGCTCGGCTACGGCGTGCTGCAGATCAACAGCGGTCTGCACCACCTGTTCGGCTGGCCGGTGAACCAGACCGTGCAGATCGCCCTGATCGCCGCCACCTGCGGCCTCGCCACGCTATCGGTGGCCAGCGGACTGGACCGCGGCATCCGCATCCTGTCCGAACTGAACCTGAGCCTGGCGGTGATCCTGCTGCTCTTCGTGCTGGTCCTCGGGCCGACCGTGTTTCTCCTGCAGACCTACGTGCAGAACACCGGGGCCTACCTGTCCGACATCGTCAACAAGACCTTCAACCTGTACGCCTACGAGCCCACCGATTGGATCGGCGGCTGGACCCTGCTGTACTGGGGCTGGTGGCTGTCCTGGTCGCCCTTCGTCGGCCTGTTCATCGCCCGTATCTCGCGCGGCCGCACCATCCGCGAGTTCGTCTGCGGCGTGCTGTTCGTCCCGGCCGGCTTCACCCTGCTGTGGATGACGGTGTTCGGCGATACCGCCATCCACATGGTCCTGCAGGAGGGCTTCACCCAGTTGGCCGAAGTGGTCAACCAGGACAGTTCGGTGGCGCTGTTCGCCTTCCTCGAGCACTTCCCGCTGGGCAGCGTGATCTCGCTGGTGGCGGTGCTGATGGTGGTGGTGTTCTTCGTCACCTCGGCCGACTCCGGCGCGCTGGTGGTGGACATGCTAGCCTCCAGCGGCAAGGACCACTCGCCGCTCTGGCAGCGGATATTCTGGTCGGTGCTGATGGGCGTGGTGGCCATCGCCCTGCTCCTCGCCGATGGCCTCAAGGCGCTGCAAACCGCGACCATCGCCAGCGCGCTGCCATTCTCCATCGTGCTCCTGGCGTCGATCTGGGGCCTGTTCAAGGCGCTGCACCTGGATGCCACCAAGCGCGGCATCCGCTACCAGGCGCTGACCTTCTCCCGCCCCACCACGCGCAGCGGCGCAAGCGAGGGCGACGGTTGGCAGCGCCGCCTGCGCAACATCGCCATGTTCCCAAGGCGCAGCCACGTCAACCGCTTCATCACCGATGTGGCGCGACCGGCCTGCGAGGACGTCGCCGCCGAACTGCGCAAGCAGGGCTACGAAGTCCAGGTGCAGGACGGCGAGGACGGCCGGGTTCGGCTGGAAGTCAGCCACGGCGGCGAGGTCGATTTCATCTACGAGGTGCGTCCGCGCGCCTTCACCACGCCGAGCTTCGTGATGCGCGACACCGAGGACAGCAGCGAGTCGCGCAAGTATTTCCGCGCCGAGGTCCATCTCCAGGAAGGCGGCCAGGACTACGACATCATGGGCTGGAGCCGCGACGGCGTGATCGGCGACATCCTCGACCAGTACGAGCGGCACATGCACTTCCTGCACGTGGTGCGCTGAGGGATGCGGGGGCCGGCCAATGCCGGCCCCTCGCCGTTTCGCCTACTGGATCTGCTCCGGAGTGACGATCACCCAGTTCCTGTCCGCCGTCACCGGCAGGCCGGCCTTGGCCTGTGCGGCGGAATGCTGCTTGATCATGCCGTTGATCTGCTCCATGTACTTGGCCTTGCGGTTGACCCACAGGTGCACGCCGTTTTCCGCGGTGCCGTTGAACAGCATGTAACCGTCGCTGTCCGGGGTATCGCCGGCGACCAGGATCGGCCGCTTCCAACGGTCGATGTAGGTGAGGATCGCAGCCTGCTTGCCGGCCATCCAGGTCGCCGGGGTCCACAGGTAGGGGGTCACCTCCAGGTCGAGGTTGGCCTTGGGATCGTACTTGCCCTCGGCGATCTGCTTGCGCGCAGTGGTCAGCTCGCCGGTCTTGCGGTTCTTCAGCAGGGTGGTGACGCCGATGACGTTCTCCGGCTTGGCGTTGTAGCCATACCTGGGGTCCGCCGCGACCATCCGCACCAGTTCCTCATGGGCCGCGCTGATCACGTAGACCTCGATGCCGTTTTCCATCAGCTTGTTGTACAGCTCGCGCTGGCCGCTGAACACGCGCGGCGGCTCGACGTCGAGCGTGGCGAGCTTGTCGCCGTCGTAATAGGTGGCGGGGATCGGCTTGCCGTAGGCCATCAGTTCGTCGACATAGCCCTTCAGTTCCCTGAGGGTGAAGCCTGAGAACACCTGGGCGACCCAGGGATAGCAGACCATGTCGTCGATCTCGCAAAGCCGGTAGTAGTAGCTGAACAGGCTCTCCTTGTGCCCGGCCTGGTCCTTGAACGGGATCAGTTTCAGCGAAGGGTCGAGCCTGTCGCGGGTCAGCACGCCCTTCATTTCCAGATAGGGCAGCAGCGATTCTTCCAGGTCGTAGCGATAGCTGGTGTTGTCCATGTCGAACACGGCATAGGCGCCCTTGTTCGCGTTGGCCTCGATCAGTGCATTCAGTTGCCTGGCGGCGGGGGCCGGCCAGTGCTCGAGTTCGGTGGCGCTGGCCTGGCCGACTGCGGCGGCGAGCGCCAGCGCGGCGAGTATTCCTTTGGCGAAGGTCATGGCGGGTTCCTTTGGGCGGTTGGAAGGAAGCTCCGTCCCCTGCCGCTCCCGACAGGCAACGACCAACGACCCTAGCGCAAACCCTGCGCCCGGCCCAGCGACGGCAGCGACCTGTAACGTCGCGTCAGCGCCAGGAGTTGTCCGGCGGCGTCACGCCAGCCGCTCGACGACGGGCAGACGCATCGCCGCCACCTCCGCGAGGAGGAAGTCGCGCAATCGCTGGAAGCGTTCCTGTCCCCTGCGGGCGCGAGGCCAGACCAGGTGATAGCTTTCGCCGCTGGCCACCACCACCGGCCAGGGCAGGCCGATGCGGCCCTGGGCGACATCCTCGGCGACCATCACCAGGTCGCCGATGGACACGCCATAGCCTCGCGCGGCGGCGACGATGCCCAGTTCCAGCGTGTCGAACACCTGGCCGCCCTTGAGCGACACCTCCTCCCCCAGCCCGGTCCGTTGCAGCCAGCGTCGCCAGTCGCGACGATCCGGCGTGGGGTGCAGCAACTCGCTGTCACGCAGGCGTTGGAGGGTCCAGGGCTCCACGGCCTCGTCGGGATCGCAGACCGGCACCAGCCATTCGGCGAACAGCGCTGCCGTTTCCCATTCCGGGCTGAACTGGCCGCTGCCCAGCAACACCGCGCAGTCGAAAGGCTCGCGCTGGAAGTCCACCGAGTCCACATCCATCCAGGCACTGGTGAGCTGCACCTCGATATCCGGGTTCAGGTGGCGGAAGCGGCTCAGGCGCGGTAGCAGCCAGCGCAGGGTAAGGGTGGAAGGCGCCTTCAGGCGCAGGGTGGCGTCGTCCACACGCAGGGCGGTGCAGGCCCGTTCCAGCGCATCGAAGCCGTCGCGCAGCCCGGGCAGCAGCAGGCGTGCCGGCTCGGTCAGCTGCAACTGGCGGCCATGGCGCTCGAACAGACGACAACCGAAGTGCTCCTCCAGGGTACGGATGTGCCGGCTCACCGCGCTCTGGGTTATCGCCAGTTCCTCGCCGGCGCGGGTGAAAGAGGCGTGCCGGGCGGCAGCCTCGAAGGCGCGCAGGGCATACAGCGGGGGCAGGCGACGGGTCATTGGGGAATTACCTCTTTCATGACTTTTACTCATGCCTGGCATCTTGTTTTTCCTTTTGTGGAGCCATGCCAGTCGCACCGAGAATAGCCGCATTCTCAACGCCGACAGGCCATCGCGGCAACCATCTCCTCCTGAGCCTTACTCATCCATGTCCTCGCCATCCCTCGTCGAACTCAAAGCCATCCTGCGCCTGGCGGGCCCGTTGATCGCCGCCCAGCTGGCCTATGTCGCCATGGTCTTCACCGACACCGTGATGATGGGCAAGCTCGGCCCCGACGCGCTGGCCGCCGGCGGCCTGGGCGCGGTCAGCTACGCCTTCGTCTCGACGTTCTGTGTCGGCGTGGTGGCAGCGGTCGGCAACCTGGTGGCGATCCGTCACGGCTGCGACGACGCCGCTGGCGCCGCCGCGGCCGCTCGCTCCGGACTCTGGGTCGGCGCCGCGCTGGCCCTGGCCGCCGGCCTGCTGCTATGGAACCTGCGGCCGCTGCTCCTGGTCTTCGGCCAGGCGCCGCAGACGGTGGACGGCGCCATGCAGTTCCTCCACAGCCTGACATTCGCCCTGCCCGGCTACATGGCCTTCATGGTCCTGCGCGGCTTCACCAGCGCCATCGACCGCGCCGGCCCGGTGATGGCGATCAGCGTGCTCGGCGCGCTGGCCAACCTGGCTCTCAATTATTCCTTCATAGAAGGCCTGTTCGGCCTGCCGCGCCTGGGCCTGGCCGGTATCGGCCTGGTCACCGCCCTCGTCATGAACTGCATGCCGCTGCTGCTGGCCCTGTATATCCGCCTGCAGCCGGCCTATGCCGAGTACTCGCTGCTGCGCGGACTGGGACGGCCGCAGCGGGCGATGGTCGAGGAGATACTGCGCCTGGGGCTGCCCATCGGTGGCACCTACGCGGTGGAGTCGGGGATGTTCACGGTCGCCACCCTGTGCATGGGCATCATCGGCGATCACGCCCTGGCCGCGCACCAGATCGCCATCCAGGCGGTATACGTGGCGTTCATGGTGCCGGTGGGGTTGTCGTACGCCACCACCTACCGCATCGGCCAGCATTTCGGCGCCGGCCGCCTGCTCGAAGCACGCCGCGCCGGGCGTGTCGGCATCGGCTTCGGCGCGCTGTGCATGCTGCTCTTCGCCGGGCTCTTCTGGTGGATGCCGGAGGCCATCATCGGCCTGTTCCTCGACCGCGACGCCCCGGCCAACCGGGAGGTGGCCGCGATGGCCGTCTCGCTGCTGGCGATCGCCGCCTGGTTCGAGCTGTTCGACGGCACCCAGAACGTCGCCATGGGCGCGATCCGCGGTCTCAAGGACGCCCGCACCACCTTCCTGGTCGGCCTGGCCTGCTACTGGCTGGTCGGCGTGCCGCTGGCCTGCCTGCTGGCGTTCGCGGCCGGCTGGGGCGCCGCGGGCGTCTGGTGGGGGCTGGCCGGCGGCCTGGCCTGCGCGGCCATTGGCCTGACCCTGGCCTTCGAGTGGAAGACCGCGCGGTTGCTGCCGAAAGCCACGGCCAGCGAGGCGTCGGCGCTCAATTGCCGAGCGGCTGGCCGCGGTGCGCCGAGCGCTCGCCTATGCCCAGGAAACGCGCCAGTTCCGCCAACGGCAGCGGCGGACTGATCCAGTAGCCCTGCACCTGGTCGCAACCGAAATCGCGCAACTGCTCCTGCTGGCGCAGGGTCTCCACGCCTTCGGCAACCACTTCCAGGTTGAGGTTGTGCGCCAGGTTGATCATCGCCCGCACCAGTTGGAAGTTTTCCGCCCGCTGGTCCATGCCGCCGACGAAGCTGCGGTCGATCTTCAACAGGGTGATCGGCAGGCTATTGAGGTGGACGAAGGACGAGAAACCGGTGCCGAAGTCGTCCAGCGAAAAGCGCACGCCCAGTTGGCCGAGCGCCTGCATGGTCTGCAGCACCTGGTCGCTGCGCCGCATCACGGCGGTCTCGGTCAGTTCGAACTCGAGCCAGCGCGCGTCGACGCCGTGCTCTTCGATCAACCGTTGCAGGGTCGGCAGCAACTGGCTGTCCTGGAACTGGCGGAACGACAGGTTCACCGCCATGTGCAACGGCTCCAGACCGCGCCCGTTGAGCCACTGCATGTCGCGCAGGGCGCGGGCGATGACCCAGTAGCCGAGCGGCACGATCAGCCCGCTCTCCTCGGCCAGCGGGACGAACTCGCTGGGCGTGAGCAGGCCCCGCTCGCCGTGGCGCCAGCGCACCAGCGCCTCCAGGCCGACGATGCGCCCGCTGTCCAGGCACAGTCGCGGCTGGTAGTGCAGCTCCAGCTCGTCGCGACGCAGCGCCCGGCGCAGTTCGGCTTCGAGGTCGGCGAGGCTGCGCACGCCACGGTTGATGCGTTCGTCGAAGACATGGAAGGTGCAACCCTGGCGGCTCTTGGCCTGCTGCATGGCGATGTGCGCATGCCACATCAGCGGGTCGGCACCTTCGTCGGCACGGGCATGGGCGAGTCCCAGGCTGCAACCCAGCAACAGGCTCTCGCCATCGATCCAGTAGGGCTCGCCGAGGCATTCGACGATGCGTTCGGCGACCCGCTCGGCGCGTTGCGGATCGCGACGGGTGTCCAGCAGCAGGGCGAACTCGTCGCTGCCCAGGCGCGCCAGGCTGTCGCCGTTCTCCATGAAGCCGCGCAGGCGGTTGACCACCTGCAGGATCAGGCGGTCGCCGCCCTGGTGGCCGAGGGAATCGTTGACGTGACGGAAGTTGTCCAGGTCGAGGTGGCCGAGCACCAGGCCACGCCCGTCGAATTCGCTGAGGCGCGCCGCGAGCAGGGTCTGGAAGCCCTGGCGGTTGGCGATGCCGGTCAGCGGATCCTGCTCGGCGAGCAGTTGCAGGGTCGCCTGCAAACCCAGGCGCTCGCGCGCGTAGCGCAGGCAGCGGCGCAGGCTGTCCTCGGAAAGCTGTTCGGCGGCCAGCCAGTCGACCACCCCAACCGGCGCCTGCGCCGGTTCCTGCTGCAACAGCAGGATCACCGGCCAGGGACAGGGAGTCCCCAGCGGCAGGCAGGCCGGCGTGGCCAGGAGCAGCCCCCGGGGCTCGGCGGCGAACAGGGTGGCCGCGCCCTCCCAGGTGGTGACGATGCTCAGCGAAAAGGCAGGCCCCAGCGCTCTCAGGCGTTCACCTAGCAGTGGCGCCCAGTCCGGCGTATCCGCCAGAAGGAGCAGGCGCAAGGGTTCTGCGGGCGCTGACAAGCAACCTCCAAAGTTTTAAGAATCTTCGTAAAGAACGAACGGCATCATCCTAATGCGGTAGGGAATCTACAGCAAAATGGCGTGAACGATCTCGGGATCGGTCACAGCTTGCACGCTAATTCTCGCGGATGCCAGCCAGCCTGTTAGAATACGCCCCCGCTTCAACCCTCTCTTCCGGCCTGTTCCTATGTCCCGACTCAATCCCCGGCAGCAAGAAGCCGTGAACTACGTCGGCGGTCCCCTGCTGGTCCTGGCTGGCGCCGGCTCCGGCAAGACCAGCGTGATCACCCGCAAGATCGCCTATCTCGTCCAGCAGTGCGGTATCCGCGCCCAGTACATCGTCGCCGTGACCTTCACCAACAAGGCCGCGCGGGAGATGAAGGAGCGCGTCGGCACCCTGCTGCGCGGCGGCGAGGGCAAGGGCCTGACCGTCTCGACCTTCCACAACCTCGGCCTGAACATCATCCGCAAGGAACACGAACGGCTCGGCTACAAGCCCGGTTTCTCGATCTTCGACGAGTCGGACATCAAGGCGCTGCTGACCGACATCATGCAGAAGGAGTATTCCGGGGACGACGGCGTCGACGAGATCAAGAACTACATCGGCGCCTGGAAGAACGACCTGATCCTTCCGGAGGAGGCGCTGGAAAAGGCCCGCAACCCCAAGGAGCAGACCGCCGCGATCGTCTACCTGCATTACCAGCGCACCCTGCGCGCCTACAACGCGGTGGACTTCGACGACCTGATCCTGCAACCGGTGAAGCTGTTCCAGGAACATCCGGACGTCCTCCAGAAGTGGCAGAACAAGGTGCGCTACATGCTGGTGGACGAGTACCAGGACACCAACGCCAGCCAGTACCTGCTGGTCAAGCTGCTGGTGAAGGACCGCGCCCAGTTCACCGTGGTCGGCGACGACGATCAGTCGATCTACGCCTGGCGCGGCGCGCGTCCGGAAAACCTGATGCAGCTGAAGGAAGACTTCCCTTCGCTGAAGGTGGTGATGCTGGAGCAGAACTACCGCTCCACCAGCCGCATCCTCAAGTGCGCGAACGTCCTCATCGCCAACAACCCGCACGTATTCGAGAAGCAGTTGTGGAGCGAGATGGGCCACGGCGATCCGATCCGGGTGATCCGCTGCCGCAACGAGGACGCCGAGGCCGAGCGCATCGCCATGGAAATCCTCACCCTGCACCTGCGCACCGAGCGGCCGTACAGCGAGTTCGCCATCCTCTACCGTGGCAACCACCAGGCCAAGCTGATGGAGCTGAAGCTCCAGCACCACCAGATTCCCTATCGGCTCTCTGGCGGCACCAGCTTCTTCGGGCGCCAGGAAGTGAAGGACCTGATGTCCTACTTCCGCCTGCTGGTGAACCCCGACGACGACAACGCCTTCCTCAGGGTGATCAACGTGCCGCGCCGGGAAATCGGTTCGGCGACCCTGGAGAAGCTCGGCAACTACGCCACCCAGCGCAAGATCTCGATGTACGCCGCCTGCGACGAGATGGGCCTGGCCGAGCACCTCGACAGCCGTTTCCACGAACGCCTCCAACGCTTCAAGCGCTGGATGGACGGTATCCGCCGACAGTGCGCGGAGAACGAGCCGATCGCCGTGCTGCGCAGCATGGTGATGGACATCGACTACGAGAACTGGCTGCGGCAGAACGCCTCCAGCGACAAGGTCGCCGAATTCCGCATGAGCAACGTCTGGTTCCTCATCGAGGCACTGAAGAACACCCTCGAGCGCGACGAGGAAGGCGACATGACCATCGAGCAGGCCATCGCCAAGCTGGTCCTGCGCGACATGCTGGAGCGCCAGCAGGAAGAAGAGGAAGGCGCCGAAGGCGTGCAGATGATGACCCTGCACGCGTCGAAGGGGCTGGAGTTCCCCTACGTGTTCATCATGGGCATGGAGGAAGAGATCCTGCCCCACCGTTCCAGCATCGAGGCCGACACGGTGGAAGAGGAGCGCCGCCTGGCCTACGTCGGCATCACCCGCGCGCGGCAGAACCTGGCGATGACCTTCGCCGCCAAGCGCAAGCAATACGGCGAGATCATCGACTGCTCGCCGAGCCGCTTCCTCGACGAACTGCCCCCCGAAGACCTCGAATGGGAAGGCATGGAAGACGCCCCGCAAGAGGTCAAGGCGGCCAAGGGCAACGCCGCCCTCGCCGACATCCGCGCCATGCTCAAGCGCTGAGCCCGCCGCGCCTCGACTGTCTCGATTTTCACAAAAGTGTCTTGCCCGATGCCTAGCCTCGGGCGAGGAACTTTTGCCGCTCCACGCGCGACCAAAATTAGCTAGCTAACGAATTCCATTCGAGGACAGCTTCATGTCGAGCAAGAAAGTCGCCGAGATCGTCGTGGAAACCCTGGAAGCCGCCGGCGTCCGCCATTGCTATGGCATCGTCGGCGACACCCTCAACCATGTCACCGACGCCATCCATCGCAGCCAGATCCAGTGGGTCCACGTGCGCCACGAAGAAGCGGCGGCCTTCGCCGCGGGCGCCGAGTCCTACATCAGCGGACGCCTGACCGCCTGCGCCGGCTCCTGCGGACCGGGCAGCCTGCACTTCATCAACGGCGTCTACGAGGCCCAGCGCAACCGCGCGCCGATGGTCCTGATCGCCAGCCAGATCGTCACCCCGCAACTGGGCATGGAGTTTCCCCAGGAGGTCGACTTCAAGGCGGTCTACGCCAGCTGCTCGGTGTTCTGCGAGCAGGTGCACAGCCCGGAACAGGCGCGCCGGGTGGTGGCCCTGGCCTGCCAGGCGGCGCTCAACCGGCGCGGCGTGGCGGTGGTGATCCTGCCGGCCGACATCAGCCAGGCCACGGTGAAGGACGACCTGCCGTTCTCGGTGCATTTCCCGCAACCGGTGCTGCGCCCCAGCGACGCCGAACTGCAGGACGTCGCCCGCCTGCTGGCCCACGGCAAGAAGATCGGCATCTACGCCGGCTCCGGCTGCCAGGGCGCCCACGACCTGCTGGTGGCCCTCGCCGACCGCCTCAAGGCGCCCATCGCGCACACGTCGCGGGCCAAGGACTTCGTCGAGTACGACAACCCCTTCAACATGGGCATGACCGGTATGCTCGGGATCGAGTCCGGCTTCCACATGATGACCGAGTGCGACACCCTCCTGCTGCTCGGCGCCGACTTCGCCTGGGCGCAGTTCTATCCGCAGAAGGCCACCCTGATCCAGGTCGACCGCGATGGCAGCCACCTGGGCCGCCGCCACCCCATCGATCTCGGCGTGGTCGGCGACGTGATCCCCACCCTCGAGGCGCTCTTGCCATTGCTCGAAGCCCGCGAGGAGCGCAGCTTCCTCGACGAATGCCTGGAGCACCGCGAGCGCTCGCTGCGGACGCTGGAAAAAGAGGAGCAAGCCGGCAAGGGCGAGCTGATCCATCCGCAGCACCTGGTCAGCCTGCTCGACCAGCACGCCAGCGAGGACGCCCTGTTCACCGCCGACGGCGGCTCGGCGATGGTCTGGCTGTTGCGTCACATCCACAGCAACGGCAAGCGCCGCACCCTCACCAGCCTGGTCCACGGCACCATGGCCAACGCCATGCCCCAGGCGCTGGGACTGAAGAAGGCCTACCCCGAGCGCCAGGTGATCTCGATCTCCGGCGACGGCGGCCTGGCCATGCTGCTCGGCGACCTGCTGACGGCCATCCAGGAAAAACTGCCGATCAAGGTAGTGGTGCTGAACAATGCCTCGCTGAACTTCGTCGAGCTGGAACAGAAGGTCGAGGGCCTGCTGGACAACTACACCGACCTGCTCAACCCGGACTTCGCCCGTCTCGCCGAAGTGATCGGCTTCCACGGACGCAAGGTGACGCGCTCCGAGGAGCTCGAGACGGCGGTGCAGAAGTTCCTCGCCCAGCCCGGTCCGGCGCTGCTGGACGTGCATACCAACCCTGCGGAGCTGGTGATGCCGCCGAAGATCGAGTTCGGCCAGGTCGCCGACACCGCGCTCTACGCCGCCAAGGCCGTGCTCAGCGGGCGCTTCAAGGACGTCGAGACGCTACTGGTGAACAACCTGCTGAAATGAGCCGGCAGCGGCGCGGCCCGCCTGCCACGGGGCCGCGCCGGGCAGGCGCGGATTCCTGACCGCTCGATCATGTTCACTCGTCCGAGAGAACGTCGCGCGCGGCGCCGGCTGGCGGTACAATGCCGCGCTTCATCAGCGACAGCCGCTTCGCAGGAAGCCACCCGTGGACATTCTCAAAGACAAAATCCGCTCGGAAGGCATCGTCCTTTCCGAGCACGTACTCAAGGTCGACGCCTTTCTCAACCACCAGATCGACCCGCAGCTGATGCAGCAGGTCGGTCACGCGTTCGCCATGCGCTTCCGCGACCAGGGCATCACCAAGATCGTCACCATCGAGGCTTCCGGCATCGCCCCGGCGGTCATGGCCGGCCTGGAGCTGGGCGTCCCGGTGATCTTCGCCCGCAAGTACCAGTCGCTGACCCTGAAGGACAACCTGTACATCTCCAAGGTGTTCTCCTTCACCAAGCAGACCGAGAGCACCATCGCCATCTCGGCCAAGCACCTGAACGCCCACGACCACGTGCTGGTGATCGACGACTTCCTCGCCAACGGCCATGCCGCCAAGGCGCTGATCGACCTGATCGGCCAGGCCGGCGCGAGCATCGCCGGGCTCGGCATCGTCATCGAGAAATCCTTCCAGGATGGCCGCGCCCTGCTGGAAAGCGAAGGCTACCGGGTCGAGTCCCTGGCCCGGGTGAAATCGCTGGCCGGCGGTCAGGTCGAGTTCCTCGACTGAGCGCCACTCAGCCCCGCTCTTCCTGGCTGGCTCGCAGGCCGGCCAGCAGCAAGCGCTGGTAGAGTTCCTCGCGAAGCCCCTGCGGATCGTCCAGATCCATGCGCCGCAGATGCGCCGGGTAGGCTTCTGGCTCCGGCGCATCCAGGGTCGCCTTGCCCAGTTCGAGGATCTCGCTCAGCTTCAGCTTGCGCTTGAGCCAACCCAGCGCCCGCAGCAGGTCCTGCTCGACCTCGTCGAAATCGCTGCCCAGGGGAAACTCCGGCAGCGCCGCTGCGTGGGCCTGGTGCAAGGCCTGCAGGCGCTCCGGGGTATTGTTGCGATAGCGTTCGGGCAGGACGAAATCCTTCGGCAGCTTGCCGGCCGACTGGGCCTGCTCGGCCAGCGCCTGCTGGAAGCGCGAGTCGGCGATGGCCAGCAGCGCGGCGATCACTTCCGCGTCATTCTTGCCGCGCAGGTCGGCGATCCCGTACTCGGTCACCACCATGTCACGCAAGTGCCGGGGAATGGTGGTGTGGGCGTACTGCCAGACGATGTTCGAACTGACCTCCCCGCCGGATTCGCGCCAGCTACGCAGCATCAGGATCGAACGTGCGCCCTCCAGCTCGTGAGCCTGGGCGACGAAGTTGTACTGCCCGCCGACGCCACTGAGCACCCGGCCGTCCTCCAACTGGTCGGCGACCCCGGCGCCGAGCAGGGTCACGGTGAAGGCGCTGTTGATGAAGCGCGCGTCGCGCCGCTGCAGACGCTTCAGCTCTTCCTGGCGGTACAGGTTGTTGACGAAGCCGATGCCGGTCATGCCGATCCCGGCGCGCTCTTCCAGCGACATCTCGCGCAGGCGCCGGTAGAACGCCAACGGACCGAGGAAAAAGCCGCCGTGCAGCCACACCCCGCCCTCCACCGGCGCCTCACCGCGCTCGGCGGCACGCTGCCGCGCTTCGTCGGGGTAGACCCGGCGGCTCAGCACGCCGGCCTCGGCCAGCGCCAGCAGACCCGGCACGAACATCTCGCTGCAACCGTAAAGCCCCCGGCGGAACGGCTCCAGGCCACCGTCGCGCTCGATCGTCTCGGCCCAGCGCGCACGCACACCCAGCTCGTCGATCAACGCCCGGTAGGTGGCGTTGTCGCGCTGGCGCAGCAGCAGGGCGGCGGTCAGCGCGTCGCCCATCGAGCCGATGCCGATCTGCAGGGTGCCGCCGTCGCGCACCAGCGCGCTGGCGTGGAGACCGATACAGTGATCCTGCAGGTTGACCGGCATGTTCGGCGTGGAGAACAGCCGGCTGCTTTCCGCCGGCGCGTCGATCAGCAGGTCGAATACCGACTCCTCGACCTCGGCGTCGCCCGGCAGGTAGGGCAGGTCATCGTGGACCACGCCGATGGCGACGATGGTCTCGCCAGCGGCGCGACGCTTCTCCAGCATCGGCAGGAGGTCCAGGGTGATATCCGGGTTGCAGGCCAGGCTCAGCTTGCCCGGCCGCTCGGGATGCCGCGCCACCAGCTGGGCCACCGCGTTGACGCCCTTGGCATTGATGTCGCGGGCGACGTGGCTGTAGTTGCAACTGATGTAGTGCTGCTGCGCCGGCGCGCTGTCCAGCAGGCTGCCGGGCTGCAGGTAGAACTCCTCGACGCGGATGTTCGCCGGCAGTTCGTCGCGGCGTAGGGCGTGCAGGTAATCCAGCTCCGGGTAGTCGGCGAAGACCCGTTCGGCGAAAGGCTCGAGGAAACGCCGTTGCAGGTCGCCGCCAGCGGCGGGACGCCCCAGGGAAAGCGCGGTATACAGCGTCAGTTGGCGCTCCGGCAGGGTCCGCAGGCGCTGGTACAACGCATTGACCAGTCGGTTGGGCTTGCCCAGCCCGAGGGGCAGGCCCATGCGAATCGGGCCCTCGATGGTCTGCAGCAAGTGATCGACTGCGGCGTCGATGGAACAGGTTCGGCTCAAGACGATGCCCTCCGGCGAATGGGTAGCCGGAAGTTTGGACCCTGTTTGCCGGCGGGACGATCCGCCAGCGGGAAAAACCCGCACCGCGGATACGAAAAAGCCGCCAGGAGGCGGCTTTTCGCGACACTGTCCCGGCGTTGTTACAGACCGGACATATGCTTGATCGCGGCTTTCAGCTCGTCGTCCGAGCAATCGGCGCAGGTGCCTTTCGGCGGCATGGCGTTGATACCGGAAATCGCCTTGGCCAGCAGGCCATCGAGGCCGCCCTGCTCCTTGGCGCGCTTGCCCCACTCGGCCTTGTCGCCAACCTTCGGCGCGCCCAGCAGGCCGGTGCCGTGGCAGGTGTTGCAGGTCTTGCCGACGATGTCTTCGCCGGAACGCGCACCGCCGCCACCGGCGGCTGCCGCGACGGCGCCGACGCCTTCGCATTCCTTGCCTTGTACGCAGACCTTGCCTACCGGCTCGAGGCGCTTGGCGATCGCATCGTCAGTGGTCGTAGCCTGAGCGCTTACAGCCCACAGGGCCAACACGGCAGCTTGGGCCGCCAGCATTTTTTTAATCAGGTTCACCCTTACACCCTCATCGTGGCTTATCACACCCGGGCACGATACCGATCACTGCGGGCCGCGCGGGCGGGCGCAAGTATAACGGCAAAGAAAGCCCGGCAGAAACAATTGCACACCCTCGCAAAGCCTTGCGGCATTAGGTCGCAGCCCCGCATGCCCCTTGTCGGCCGGCGCCCTTCGGGCCCGGCGGGGTCTTGTGCTTCAGGTCAGAAATTTGCGGGCGTGGTGGCGCTGATCAAGCGTGCCGGCACATCGTAGGGATTGCGAAAACGGTGCGGCTTGTTGCTCTCGAAATAGTAGCTGTCGCCGCGCTCGAGCACATAGGTCTCGCTGCCGACGGTCAGTTCCAGGCGCCCGTCGACCAGCACGCCGGCCTCCTCGCCTTCGTGGTTGAGCATTTCCTCGCCGGTGTCGGAGCCCGGCGGGTAGGTTTCGTCGAGGAAGGCGATCGCCCGGCTCGGGTGCGCCTTGCCCACCAGGCGCATGGACACCGCGCCGCTGGAAATGTCGATCAGTTCGTCTGCCTTGTAGACAACCTGGGTATGGCTGTCCTGCTCCAGGTCCAGGGAGAAGAACTCCACCAGGGACATGGGGATACCGCCCAGCACCTTCTTCAGCGAACTGATGGAAGGGCTCACGCTGTTTTTCTCGATCATCGAGATAGTGCTGTTGGTGACACCCGCCCGTTTGGCGAGTTCGCGCTGGGAAAGACCTTTGAGCTTTCGGATGGTTTGCAGACGAGCACCGACGTCCAAGGGTGGAGTCCTCCTTATTCTTCTGGCAGGCAAGGCAAAACGAGGCCGCACACGGCTGGCGACCCCAAGTCGGCCGTATCATGGCAACACTGTTCAGTATTTACAACAGATCGGTCGACATGCCTGCGCAAAGAATTCGGAAAGTTTTTCTCAAGCCCCGGAATAGACGCGCGGCACCCTTTTCAGGTTGCACAGCAGCTGGTAGGGAATGCTGCCGAACTGCGCCGCCAGGGCGCCGACCGGCACGTTCGGGCCCCATAGTTCGACCCGGCTGCCCAGCCCGGCCTGGGGATGGTCGGTAAGGTCGACGGTGAGCATGTCCATCGATACCCGGCCAACCAGGCGCCCCGGCTTGCCGTCGATGAACACAAGGGTGCCGTCGGCGGCGTGGCGCGGATAGCCATCGGCGTAGCCCATGGCGACCACGCCGATGCGCTGGCTACGCTCGGTGCTGTAGCGCGCGCCGTAGCCGACCGGTTCGCCGGCCGGCAGGTCGCGGACGCTGATCACCTTCGATTCCAGGGTCATCACCGGGCGCAAGCGGTCGGCCAGCGGATGTGCGCGCTCGAACGGCGTGGCTCCGTAGAGCAGGATGCCCGGACGTACCCAATCGCTGGGCACCTTCGGCCAGCCGAGCACGGCTGGCGAATTGCGCAGGCTGATCTCGCCTTCCAGGCCCTGGCTAGCGGCCGCGAAGGCGGCGAGCTGTTCCTCGGTGCGCGGGCAATCCAGTTCGTCGGCGCGGGAGAAGTGACTCATCATCACGATCTTCGCCACCTTGCCGCTGGCCCGCAGGCGCTCGTGGGCGGCGCGGAAGTCCTCGGGGAAGAAGCCGACGCGGTGCATGCCCGAATCCATCTTCAGCCAGACGTTCAGCGGGCGGGCCAGGCTGGCGCGTTCGATCGCCTCCAATTGCCAGGCGCAATGCACCACGCACCAGAAGTCGTGGGCGACGATCAGCTCCAGCTCGGACGCCTCGAAGAAGCCCTCCAGCAGCAGGATCGGCTGGCGGATACCGGCCTCGCGCAGCTCCAGGCCCTCCTCGATGCAGGCCACGGCGAAGCCATCGGCCTCGGCCGCCAGCGCTTCGGCACAGCGCACTGCGCCGTGGCCGTATGCGTCCGCCTTGATCACCGCGAGCGCACGGGCGCCGGTGGCCTCGCGGGCCAGCCGATAGTTGTGACGAAGGGCTTGCAGGTCGATCAGGGCACGGGCGGGGCGCATGGCGACGGGTCTCTCTTCAGCGAGGTGCGGCATCGCGCACCTTTCATCAGGCGAAAAAAAGCCCGGCTCTCCGGCCGGGCCAGACAAAACTCAGGGCAGCGCAGCGACCACCGACATCTCTACCAGGATCTCCGGCTCGCAGAGCTTGGCTTCGACGGTGGCGCGCGCCGGCGCGACGCCGCGCGGCAGCCACTGGTCCCAGACGCGGTTCATGCCTTCGAAGTCGGCGTCGATGTCCTTCAGGTAGATGGTCACCGAGAGGATCCGAGTCTTGTCGGTGCCGGCCTCTTCCAGCAGACGCTCGATGGCCGCCAGGGTCTCGCGGGTCTGCTGCTCGACGCCCGCGGACATGTCCTCGCCCACCTGGCCCGCCAGGTAGACGGTGCCGTTGTGGACGACGATCTGGCTCATACGCTCGTTAGTGTGCTGGCGCTGGATGGGCATTCTTGGCGTTCTCCGGGGAATTGCTGTAGCGGGAAATATCCAGGCCTTCGGTACTGATCTGCGGGCGCTTCTTCGCCATCAGGTCGGCCAGGTAGCGACCCGACCCGCAGGCCATGGTCCAACCCAGGGTGCCGTGGCCGGTATTGAGGAACAGGTTGCGGTAGCGGGTGGCGCCGACGATCGGGGTGCCATCCGGGGTCGCCGGGCGCAGGCCGGTCCAGAAGGTCGCCTGGCTGATATCGCCGCCCTCGGGATAGAGGTCGGTGGTGATCATTTCCAGGGTCTCGCGGCGGCGCGGGTTCAGCGACAGGTCGAAGCCGGCGATTTCCGCCATGCCGCCGACGCGGATGCGCTGGTCGAAGCGGGTGATCGCCACCTTGTAGGTCTCGTCGAGGATGGTCGAGGTCGGCGCCATCTCCGGGTTGGTGATCGGCACGGTCAGCGAATAACCCTTCAGCGGATAGACCGGAGCCTTGATACCCAGCGGCTTGAGCAGTTGCGGCGAGTAGCTGCCCAGGGCCAGCACGTAGTGGTCGGCGGTGAGCAATTCGCCGTTGACCAGCACGCCGTTGATGCGGTCGCCGGCGAAGTCCAGGCGCTCGATGTTCTGGCCGAAGCGGAACTCCACGCCCAGGCCCTTGGCCATTTCCGCCAGGCGGGTGGTGAACAGCTGGCAGTCGCCGGTCTGGTCGTTGGGCAGGCGCAAGGCGCCGACCAGCTTGTCGGCGACCTTGGCCAAGGCCGGCTCTACGCGGGCGATGCCATCGCGGTCGAGAACCTCGTAGGGCACGCCGGAGCGCTCGAGCACGGCGATGTCCTTGCCGGCGGCGTCCAGCTGCGCCTGGGTGCGGAACAGTTGGGTGGTGCCGAGGGTGCGGCCCTCGTAGGCGATGCCGGTCTCGGCGCGCAGTTCGTCGAGGCAATCGCGGCTGTACTCGGACAGGCGGACCATGCGCTCCTTGTTCACGGCGTAGCGCTCGGCGGTGCAGTTGCGCAGCATCTGCAGCATCCAGGCGTACTGGCTGGGATCGGAGGTGAGCTTGATGGCCAGCGGCGCGTGCTTTTCCAGCAGCCACTTCATGGCCTTCAGGGGAATGCCCGGGGCTGCCCAGGGCGAAGCGTAGCCGGGAGACACCTGGCCGGCGTTGGCGAAGCTGGTTTCCAGCGCGGGACCGTCCTGACGGTCGACCACCACCACCTCGAACCCGGCACGGGCCAGGTAATACGCACTGGCGGTACCGATGACACCGCTGCCAAGGACCAGAACTCGCATTGTCGCCTCCCACGTCGCGGAGGAACCGCGGACGTTTGTTATTTTGAGCGTGTAGATGCGCGCAGTATAGGAAGAGGCAGGCAGAAATAATCACCAATTTTAGGCGGTTACTCAGGTAAAAAACCGGACAATTAGGGGTTTTACCGAGGCGCATCCACCATAAAACTGGAAAAATACCGCATATTTAAATGATCGAGCTCAGGCCGGGAGTCGCTTTTTCGGGAAAGCCTGTCGCAGAAGCCATGGAAAACGGCAGGAGTCCCTGAAGGAACCGCTCGCGACAGGAAAAATTCCGCGGACACTGCCCGGCCCTTGCGACCGGAGCAGCGTCCCAGAGCGCTCGCGGAGCCTTCGCGCTATTTCTTCACCCACTTGCCGCCGACCTGGACGTACTGCCCGGCAGGGGTTCTCTCCATCGCCTTCTTGCCGGCCATGGCCTCCACGTCGGCCAGCGAAGCACCGCTGCTGTTGGCCACCTTCTGGTATTCGGCACGCCGCGCGGCATTGATCTGCGCGGCGATGTCCGCCGCCTGGCCGCTGTTGCTGACCACGCCAAGGTAGCCGTCCGCCTGCTCGCCGACCAGGCCCTGGGCCTTGGCGCCGCCAAGGGCCGACATGGCCTGGCCGAGGTCCATCGCCATGGCGGAAAGGCTGATGCCGAGGGCCAGCAGGGCGATACCGAGTTTGCTACGGGTTGTCATGGATCCGCTCCTTTAGAACAGGCCGCTGTTCTCGTTGATGATGCCGTCCAGAGCCTTGTCGACCTTGATGTAGATCTCGTGCTCGATTTTCACGTTGAGATTGATGTTGATCGGCTCGCTGGGAGCCGCCAGCTGCACGGTGGGCGTGCAGGCCATCGTCAGGCTGCCCAGCAGCAGGACAGCGAATAGAGCGCAGAGGCGCATCGGGGGTTCTCCTGTATGGCTCATGGCGCCGAAGCCTTGCGTTTCTGCATGCGCTCCTGCACACGTTGGCGAATGGTTTCGCTGACCCGGTCGCTCAGTTGCAGGCTGGTCAGCAGTGCCGGGATATCCTCCTCCAGATTGACGTTGAGGTTGACCGGGCGCCCCTTCTCCAGGTCCGGGTTGCTGCCCTGCAAGCGCAGGCCGAGCAACAGCTTGCCGTTCTCATGATAATCGACGCTGCTTTGCAGGACGTCGTAGTGGAAATCGTCGAGGGCATCGGCGACCAGCTTCATCCCCGGGTTGCTGCGCCCCAGCGCCTCGATCTTCGCCGAGCGGAAGCGCAGGTAGCCGGGCTCGCGGGCCTTGACCTGGCCGCCGGAGACGCTGGGCTTCCAGCGGTTCAGCATCAGCGGCAGCTCGCCGTCCAGGGCGCCTTCGCCGGCCAGGCCCTCCGCCGGATAGACCCGGAAAATCTCGCCGAGTTGTATGCCCTGGATACGCAAGGCGAACTTCTGCTCAGCCTGACCCAGGCGGATGCTCCCCGCGGGGACCGAGGCCTGCCCGCCGAACAGGCCGCTCTGCAACGTCTGCCAGCTCAAACGGCCGCTGCCCGGCGCGGAAAGCGGGGCCTCATAGCGCCCGCGGAAACTCACCGGCCCCAGCGGCAGGCCGGGATTGGCCTCGGCCAGGCTCAGGCCGGGGCTGTCCAGGCTCAACTGACCGCCACGCAGGCGCAAGGCCAGGCTGCCGCCCAGCCCCTTCAGCTCGCTGCGGTCGTAGATACCGTCGAGGCCTTTCAGGGTCAGGTCCAGGTCGAGGGACGAGGCGCCCGCCGCATCGAGCTTCCAGCCGGCCGCGGCGGTCGCTCGCCCATTGCCCAGTTCGAGCAGCCCCGGCCAGTCGGCGAGGGTCGCGGCCAGCGGATTGCCGGTACGGAAGAACACCTCGGCCAGCCTGGCGGAGAGCGCCAGGGGCGTCTTCGCGTCGCGCTGCAGCTGGATGTCCGCCGCCAACCCCGCGCCGTTGCTCAGCCGTCCCTTCAGGCTGGTGCGCTCGAGGGTGGTGTCGAGCGGCCCCTCGAAGGTCCAGGCCAACGGTTTGAGGTTGGCCTGGCGGAGTTGTCCGACCTGCGCCTGCAGCGGCCCGGCGAAATGCAGCGCCAGCGGCTGGTAGGCCAGTTCGAGAGCGGCCCCGGCGAGGTCGAGGCGGGGCTGGCCAAGGTGCAGCGTCGACGGCTCGGCCAGGGACGCCGCCTGCAACCGCGCGCCCCTGCCGAAGGAGAGGTTGGCGCGCTGCCCGTCCAGCCGGCCCTCCAGGGGAATCTCCGCGACCAGTCGCTCGGCTTTCCAGCCCAGGTATTGCAGGCACGGCGCGTCCACCTGCAAGCGACCCTCCACCAGCCTGGCGGCCCACGGCGAGATGCCCAGCAGGTCGAGCCGCGTCTCCAGCTTCAGCGTACTCGCGCCCTCGCTGGTGAACGCCAGGCGCAACGCGGTGACGCTATCGGCATCGCGCTCCAGCGGCTCGCTGCGCAAGCCCAGCGCGCTCGGCCGCAACTCGGCCGGCAGCGCCTGCAACCACTCGCCGTGCAACTGGCTCAGGCGCAAGTCGCTGCGCAGCTGGCGTGGCAACCAGGCGCCCTCGTCTCCATCCAGTTGGACTTGCAGTTCGCCCTGTACATTACCCAGACCGGGCAGCGGCCAGGCTTGCGGAGCCTGCACCAGCAGCGCCGCCGAGCCACCGCCGTCGAGCACCCGGCGCGGCTCCAGCCAGTCGCTGCCAGGCGCCAGGCGGATCGTCCAGTCCGCTTGCAGACGCAGGGCTTGCGGTGCGTCGGGCAGGCGCTGCGCTTCCGGCAACCAGCGATTGAGCCAGACCACCAGGCCACGGGTGTCCGGCAGGCCGGGCGCCTCCAGGCGCCCCTGCCAGAGGCCGTCGCCATCGGACGGCGCGAGCTGGCTGTCCAGCGTCAGCAGCGCCTGCCGGTCGAGTTGCGCGCGCGTCCGCAGGCGCCAACCGGTAGGCTCCTCGAAGAGCTGGGCGTCGAGCTGGGCCTGCTGCGCCTCCTGTTGCAGGCGCAGTTGCGCAGCCAGCGGAAACAGCGCTCCCGACGGGCGGCCGATGTCCAGTCCGCCGTCCTGCTCGCAGCGGCCGGCGGGACAAGGCAGGTCGAGATGGAAGCGTTCGAGGTGGATCTGTTCCGGCAGCCAGGCGAGGGTCTCGCGCAGGGACGTCCAGTCCAGCGCAGCGGAGTCGTCGTCGGAACTCGCGGCAGCCGGTTGCCAGGCGAGCGCCACTTGCTCCACGCGCAGGCCGGGTAGACGCGGACGCCAACCCGACAGCCCGGGCCAGCGCAGCAGCGCGTGTTCCACGTCCAGTCGCAGGCTGGCGCCATCCGCGCCGCGCCGCTCCAGCGCCAGCCGTCGCAGCCCGATGCCTTCGGCGGACAGGCCCAGGCCTTGCCACTCCAGGCGCTCGACACCCTGCTCGCGCAACAGGCTGCGCCAGGCATGCCAGCCGTAGCCGAACGCCAGCAGCAACAGCACTGCAAATACCAGCAGCAACGTCGTCCTTCTGCGCAAACGCATGTCCTACCTCTGTCCGTTGCCGACCCGGCCAAGGGTGGCGGGGCCCTCGTGCAAGATCAAGGCGTTTTCCCTGGCCAGTGTTTTTCCCTGCTTTCGACGTTATATTGGCGGAAAATTTCCGGATTTTCCGAGCCAGACGGGGAGCCTCCATCCATGCGTACCCAGCATCAGAGCAAGCGCGAGCTGGACAAGATCGACCGCAACATCCTCCGCATCCTGCAGGAGGAAGGTCGCATTTCCTTCACCGAGCTGGGCGAACGCGTCGGCCTCTCGACCACACCCTGCACCGAACGCGTGCGCCGCCTGGAGCGCGAAGGCCTGATCATGGGCTATCACGCCCGGCTCAATCCGCAGCATCTGAAGGCCAGCCTGCTGGTGTTCGTCGAGATCAGCCTGGACTACAAGTCCGGCGATACCTTCGAAGAGTTTCGCCGGGCGGTGCTCAAGCTGCCCCATGTGCTGGAATGCCACCTGGTGTCCGGCCACTTCGACTACCTGGTGAAGGCTCGCATCTCGGAAATGGCGTCCTACCGCAAGCTGCTCGGCGACATCCTGCTGAAACTGCCGCACGTACGCGAGTCGAAGAGCTATATCGTCATGGAAGAGGTCAAGGAATCGCTCGACCTACCGGTTCCGGATTGACCCAAGGCACTTTCCGGGAGTCCGCCAGGACTCCCGGCATAGACGGGAAACACCGTCTTTTCTGTACACGATCCCCGCAACACCTCGCAGTTTTTTTCCTTTTTCGCCCTTGGCGAGCGCCTCGACTGACGTTTATGCTCCGTCAAATTTTCCACACATAATAATCAGGATTTCACACATGAACGCCCGCGTTCACCAGCCGGTGCATACCGCCCAACACGCCCCCTCCTACTACGCCGCCACGCTCAACCGACGCATCGAGTGCCCTCCCCTGGCCGGCGAAGAACAGGCCGACGTGTGCGTCGTCGGCGGCGGCTTCTCGGGAGTGAACACGGCGTTGGAACTGGCCCAGCGCGGCTTCTCCGTGGTCCTGCTGGAAGCGCACCGGATCGGCTGGGGCGCCAGTGGACGCAATGGCGGCCAGTTGATCCGCGGCGTCGGCCATGACGTCGAGCAGTTCCTCCCGGTGATCGGCGCCGACGGCGTGAAGGCACTCAAGCTGATGGGCCTGGAGGCGGTGGAGATCGTCCGTCGCCGGGTCGAGCAGTACGCCATCGACTGCGATCTGCGCTGGGGCTACTGCGACCTGGCGAACAAGCCCGGCGACTACCAGGGCTTCCGCGAGGACATGGAGGAACTCCAGGCCCTCGGCTATCGCCACGAGATGCGCCTGGTGCCGGCCGCGGAGATGCGCAGCGTGGTCGGCTCCGATCGCTACGTCGGCGGCCTGGTGGACATGGGCTCTGGCCACCTGCACCCGCTCAACCTGGTCCTCGGCGAAGCCGCCGCTGCCCAGTCGCTGGGCGTCCGCCTGTTCGAGCGCTCGCCGGTGACGCGGATCGACTACGGCACGGAAGTCCAGGTGCATACCGCCACCGGCAAAGTGCGGGCGAAGACCCTGGTGCTGGGCTGCAACGCCTACATGAACGACCTCAACCCGCTGCTCGGCGGCAAGGTACTGCCGGCCGGCAGCTACGTGATCGCCACCGAACCGCTGGACGAGAAACTGGCCCGCCAACTGCTGCCGCAGAACATGGCGGTGTGCGACCAGCGCGTGGCCCTCGACTACTACCGGCTCTCCGCCGACAACCGCCTGCTGTTCGGTGGCGCCTGCCATTATTCCGGCCGCGACCCCAGCGACATCGCCGCCTACATGCGGCCGAAGATGCTGGAGGTATTCCCGCAACTGGCGAACGTCCGCATCGACTACCAATGGGGCGGCATGATCGGCATCGGCGCCAATCGCCTGCCACAGATCGGCCGCCTGCCGGGGCAGCCCAACGTGTACTTCGCCCAGGCCTATTCCGGACACGGGGTGAACGCCACGCACCTCGCCGGGCAGTTGCTCGCCGAAGCCATCGGCGGCCAGCAGAGCGACGGCTTCGACCTGTTCGCCAAGGTGCCGCACATCACCTTCCCCGGCGGCAAGTTGCTGCGCTCGCCACTGCTGGCGCTGGGCATGGCCTGGTACCGGCTGAAGGAAAAACTCGGTAGCTGAGCCCATCCGAGGCTCGGTGGATTCTGAAAAAATCAGGCGGGGCATCGCTCTTCCGAGGAAAACTCCTAGAATTCGCACGACCGGGATGAGCCGGTCGTTCGAGTTTCCACGGGAGATATCCTTGCTTCGCCGATTCCTCCTGCTGGCCCTCCTGGCCCTCTCCGGCTGCGCCAGCACTCCTCCGCCGCAACCGTCGTCGGCACTGCCCGCCGAGGGTACCTGGCTGGCCAGGCAGGCCGAAATCCAGGGACGCGACCACCCCGGCCAGTCCGGCTTCCACCTCCTGGGCGCCAGCGAGGATGCCTTCGTCGCCCGCGCGGCGCTGATTCGCGCAGCCCAGCGCAGCCTCGACATCCAGTACTACATCGTCCACGACGGACTGACCACGCGCGCCCTCGCCTACGAGTTGCTCAAGGCAGCCGACCGTGGCGTGCGGGTACGCATCCTCATCGACGACACCGCCAGCGATGGCTGGGACTACGAGATCGGTGTGCTCTCCGCCCATCCGAACATCCAGGTGCGCCTGTTCAACCCGTTGCACCTGGGCCGCGCCACCGGCATCACGCGAGGCGTCGGCCGCCTGTTCAACCTGTCCCAGCAACACCGGCGCATGCACAACAAGCTGTGGCTGGCCGACGGCACGGCGGCCATCGTCGGCGGACGCAACCTCGGCGACGAGTATTTCAACGCCAAGCCGGAGATGAACTTCACCGACCTCGACCTGCTCGGCGTCGGCCCCATCGCCAACCAGCTCTCGCACAGCTTCGACCAGTACTGGAACAGCGCCATCAGCCGGCCGATCGAGGATTTCCTCTGGCGCGCGCCCTATCCCGGCGAACTGGAGTCGGCCCGACGCAAGTTGCAGCGCTACCTGCGCAAGGAGTCGGTGAAGGAGTCCGGCTACATCCGCCACCTGTTCGACCGCGGCGACCAGCCACGCCTGGGCAACTGGCTGGAGAATCTCACCTGGGCCCGCGCCGAGGCGATCTGGGATGCGCCGCTGAAGGTATTGAGCCGCGGCGAGCCCGACCCGCACCTATTGCTCAGTCCGCACCTGGCGGGCCTGTTCAAGGGCGTGCAGAAGGAACTGATCCTGGTCTCGGCGTATTTCGTTCCGGCCAAGGACGGTCTCAACTACCTCACCGGCAAGGCCGACAGCGGCGTCCGCGTGCGCCTGCTGACCAACTCCCTGGAAGCCACCGACGTGCCCGCCGTGCATGCCGGCTACGCGCCCTATCGGATGGCGCTGCTTGAGCATGGCGTTAAGCTCTACGAGCTGCGCGCCAATCCCGACCAGCCGCTGAGCGGCGCGCCCTGGCGCCTGCACGGATCGAGCAGCGCCAGCCTGCACAGCAAGGCGATGGTCTTCGACCGGCGCAAGGTATTCATCGGTTCGTTCAACTTCGATCCGCGCTCGATCCTGTGGAACACCGAAGTCGGGGTCATCGTCGACAGTCCGCTGCTGGCCGAGCAGGTCCGCCAACTGGCGCTGGAGGGCATGGCGCCGAGCGTCAGCTACCAGGTGCGCATCGACCGCAGCGGTAGCCGGCCGAAGCTGGTCTGGATCGACGAACGCGACGGCCGGCCCCAGGTCCTGCGCCACGAGCCGGGCAGCCTGTGGCGACGCCTGAACGCCTGGGTCGCGGGAATGATCGGACTGGAAAAGATGCTCTGAGGGTCACTCGGAGGCTTCCAGGCCGGTCGCCTCGTCGTCCGCCGGAATCGCCCCGCGCAGCCGCACCAGCACCACGAAGCCCGCCGCGCCGAGCGCCATCATCAACGGCAGGGCGTGACCACTGATCCACTGGCTGGCGGCGCCGGTGGCCAGCGGGCCGAGCAGGCAGCCGATGCCCCATAGCTGCGCGACATGGGCATTGGCCCGGACCAGGGCATCGTCTCGGTAGCGCTCGCCGATCAGGATCAGCGCCAGGGTGAACAACCCGCCGGCGCTGGCCCCGAACAGCACCAGCAGCGGCCAGATCAACGACGTCTGCAGCAGCAGGGGAATCGCCAGGCTGCTCAGCAGCAGCACCAGGCCGCAGCCGCCGAACAGGCCGCTGCGCGAGACCCGGTCGGCGAGCCAGCCGATCGGCAGCTGCAACAATGCATCGCCCACCACCACGGTACTGACCATGGCCAGCGCCACCGCTTGCGGAAAGCCCTGGCGCAACCCGTATACCGGCAGCAGGGTGAGGATCATCGCCTCGAAGGCAGCGAACAATACCACCGCCCAGGCGATCGCCGGCAGACCCCGGCAGAAGGCCCACAAACCGCGCCCGGAGGCACTGTGCGGATCGACCCTGGGCGCACCGCTGCGGCCCAGCAGCAGCAACGAGCCAGCAATCAGCAGGCAGACGCCGAACCAGAAGCCACGGTCGTCGGCGGTACCGATGAAGGTCAGCAGTACCGGCCCGGACAGTTGGCTGAGGGCGTAGCCGGTGCCGTACAGCGCGACCAGCCGGCCACGCCACTTCTCCACCGCCAACTGGTTGATCCAGCTTTCCCCGAGGATGAACACCACGGTGAGCTGCACGCCGATCAGCAGGCGCAGCAACAGCCATACCGGGTAGCTCTGCAGCAGCGCCAGCAGGCCGACGGAGGCTGCCCCGGTGAGCAGGCACAACTGCATCAGCCGCGGCGTGCCGACGCGCGCGGCGAGGCGCCCGGCGATCATCGCGCCGAGCAGCACGCCCACTGCCGGCGTGCTGGCCATCACGCCGATGGCGAAACTGCCGTAGCCCCAGCTCTCCAGGCGCAACGAGACCAGCGGCATGGTCAGGCCAAGGGCGAGGCCGATGCTGATGACTGCGGAACAGACGGCGAAATAGCTTCCCCAACGCATTGCGATTCTCCCGTTGGCACCCCGGAAGCCTTGCCGGGGCGAGCGGATATATCCGGCGCACGAAGCACAGCGGCCGGGCTTCCAGAAGGAAACCCGGCCGCGGGTGTGGCTCGAGAGAGCCGGCCCGGAAGGGCCGACCTAGGCGATCAGAGCTTGATCCAGGTCGCCTTCAGCTCGGTGTACTTGTCGAAGGCGTGCAGCGACTTGTCGCGACCGTTGCCCGACTGCTTGAAGCCGCCGAACGGAGCGGTCATGTCGCCGCCGTCGTACTGGTTGACCCAGACGCTGCCGGCGCGCAGGGCCTTGGCAGTCAGGTGCGCCTTGGACAGGTTGCTGGTCCAGACCGCCGCCGCCAGCCCATAGGGCGTGTCGTTGGCGATGCGCACGGCTTCCTCGGCATCCTCGAACTCGATCACCGAGAGCACCGGGCCGAAGATTTCCTCGCGGGCGATCTTCATCGCATTGGTCACGCCGTCGAAGATGGTCGGCTCGACGTAGGTGCCGCCGGTTTCTTCCAGGGTCCGCTTGCCGCCGGCGACCAGCTTGGCGCCGTCGTTGTGACCGGCCTCGATGTAGGACAGCACGGTGTTCATCTGCTGGGTGTCCACCAGCGCGCCGACGTTGGTTTCCGGATCCAGCGGGTTGCCCGGTTTCCAGCCCTTGAGGGCCTCGATCACCAGGGGCAGGAACTTGTCCTTGATGGAGCGCTCCACCAGCAGGCGCGAACCGGCGGTGCAGACTTCGCCCTGGTTGAAGGCGATGGCGCCGGCAGCGGCTTCGGCGGCGGCCTTCAGGTCCGGGGCGTCGGCGAAGACGATGTTCGGGCTCTTGCCGCCGGCCTCCAGCCAGACGCGCTTCATGTTCGACTCGCCGGCATAGACCATCAGTTGCTTGGCGATCTTGGTCGAACCGGTGAACACCAGGGTGTCGACATCCATGTGCAATGCCAGCGCCTTGCCTACCGTGTGGCCATAGCCCGGCAGCACGTTGAACACGCCTTTCGGAATGCCGGCCTCGACGGCCAGCTGGGCGATGCGGATGGCGGTCAGCGGCGACTTCTCGGAGGGCTTGAGGATCACCGAGTTGCCGGTGGCCAGGGCCGGACCGAGTTTCCAGCAGGACATCAGCAGCGGGAAGTTCCACGGCACGATGGCGGCGACCACGCCGACCGGCTCGCGGGTCACCAGGCCCAGCTCGGCATGGGGAGTGGCGGCGACTTCGTCATAGATCTTGTCGATCGCCTCGGCGCTCCAGCGCAGGCTGTTGGCGGCGCTGGCGACGTCGATGTGCAGCGAGTCGCTGATCGGCTTGCCCATGTCCAGGGTTTCCAGCAGGGCCAGCTCCTCGGCGTTCTCCAGCAGCAGATCGGCGAAGCGGATCATCGTCTGCTTGCGCTTGGCCGGCGCCAGGCGCGACCAGGCGCCGGAATCGAAGGCATTGCGGGCGACCTTGACCGCCTGCTCGGCATCGGCCAGGTCGCAACTGGCGACCTTGGCCAGGAAGCGGCCATCCACCGGGCTCAGGCAGTCGAAGGTCTCGCCGGAGGCGGCGTTGCTGTATTCGCCGTTGACGAAGGCACGGCCTTCGATCTTCAGGTCTTTGGCGCGGGCTTCCCAGTCGGCGCGGGTCAGGGTGGTCATGACAACGTGTCCTCTTATTGGTGTTCTGGGCGCCTGGGAGACAGGCGCGCTGTCAGATTCTGCAAGGCGGGCGCGCGGCCCGTGGTGTCCGCCACCCTAAACCAGAGCAGCGCCTGTTTTCAATATATTTGACAGGAACCCCTCTAACTCCCTTGTCACGTTCATTATTTTAAACATAGACTCGCCCGGACTAGCGTCTTCATCCCTCGCGTGCAACCTGGGTGGCCCTATGACAATGAATAACGAGCCGCAGTCGAGCAGCCTCGACAACTTCTGGATGCCCTTCACCGCCAACCGCCAGTTCAAGGCGCGGCCGCGCCTGCTGGAAAGCGCCGAAGGCATCCACTATATCGCCCAGGGCGGGCGCCGCATCCTCGACGGCACCGCCGGCCTCTGGTGCTGCAATGCCGGCCACGGCCGGCGCGAGATCAGCGAAGCGGTGGCCCGGCAGATCGCCACCCTCGACTACGCCCCGCCGTTCCAGATGGGTCACCCGCTGCCGTTCGAACTCGCCGCGCGGCTGGCGGAAATCGCCCCGCCGAGCCTGAACAAAGTGTTCTTCACCAACTCCGGCTCGGAATCGGCGGACACCGCGCTGAAGATCGCCCTTGCCTACCAGCGCGCCATCGGCCAGGGCACCCGCACCCGCCTGATCGGCCGCGAACTGGGCTACCACGGGGTCGGCTTCGGCGGCCTGTCGGTAGGCGGTATGGTCAACAACCGCAAGGCCTTCTCCGCCAACCTGCTGCCGGGGGTCGACCACCTGCCGCACACCCTGGACGTCGCCCGCAACGCCTTCACCGTCGGCCTGCCCGAGCATGGCGTGGAAAAGGCCGAGGAGCTGGAACGCCTGGTGACCCTGCACGGCGCCGAGAATATCGCCGCGGTGATCGTCGAGCCGATGTCCGGCTCGGCCGGCGTGGTGCTGCCGCCCAAGGGCTACCTTCAGCGGCTGCGCGAGATAACCCGCAAGCATGGCATCCTGCTGATCTTCGACGAAGTGATCACCGGTTTCGGCCGCGTCGGCGAAGCCTTCGCCGCGCAGCGCTGGGGCGTCGTCCCGGACCTGCTGACCTGCGCCAAGGGGCTGACCAACGGCAGCATCCCGATGGGCGCCGTATTCGTCGACGAGAAGATCCACGCTGCCTTCATGCAAGGCCCGCAGGGCGCCATCGAGTTCTTCCACGGCTATACCTATTCCGGCCATCCGGTAGCCTGCGCCGCCGCCCTGGCGACCCTGGACATCTACCGTCGCGACGACCTGTTCCAGCGGGCCGTCGAACTGGAAGGCTACTGGCAGGACGCGCTGTTCAGCCTGCGCGACCTGCCCAACGTGGTCGACATCCGCGCCGTAGGCCTGGTCGGCGGCGTGCAACTGGCGCCGCACGCGGACGGCCCCGGCAAGCGCGGCTACGACGTCTTCGAGCGCTGCTTCTGGGAGCACGACCTGATGGTCCGGGTGACCGGCGACATCATCGCCATGTCGCCGCCGCTGATCATCGACAAGCCCCACATCGACCAGATCGTCGAGCGCCTGGCCCAGGCCATCCGCGCCAGCGTCTGATCCAGGCGGGCGGCTGGCGCCGCCCTGCCCCCCAACTGGCCAGAACCACAAGAACCGAGAGTCAGCATGAACATCGAACAGATCGTCGACTTCGCCCAGGCCAACAGCGCCCCGGAGCACTACAGCCCGGCGCCGGAGAAAATCCTCAAGGGCGACCCGAAACAGAGCGTGCGCAACCACTATGGCAGCCCCTGCGGGCAGTTCAACGCCGGTATCTGGGAAGGCGCCGTGGGCCAGTGGACGGTGAACTACACCGAACACGAGTACTGCGAGATCATCCAGGGCGTCTCGGTGCTGCGCGACCGGCACGGCAACGCCAAGACCGTGCGCGCCGGCGACCGCTTCGTGATCCCTGCCGGCTTCCAGGGCACCTGGGAAGTGCTCGAAGCCTGTCGCAAGGTGTATGTGATCTTCGAAGCCAAGGCCTGAGCCCCGGCTTCATCCAGAATGCTTGTTACCCTTGCCCGCCACCTGGCGGGCTTTTTTGTGCGCGGCCCGGGCCCGGGGTTCGTACGCCGGAAATGAAAAAGCCCGCCAGGGGCGGGCTTTTCGCAAGGTGCCGGATCAATTACTTGATCTTGGCTTCCTTGTAGATCACGTGCTGACGAACAACCGGATCGTACTTCTTGATCTCGATCTTCTCAGGCTTGGTACGCTTGTTCTTGTCGGTGGTGTAGAAGTGGCCGGTACCGGCGCTGGACACCAGACGAATCAATTCACGCATGATTCAGCTCCTTAGAATTTTTCGCCGCGGGCACGCAGGTCAGCCAGGACGGCCTCGATGCCACGCTTGTCGATGATACGCATGCCCTTGGCGGAAACGCGCAGACGTACGAAGCGCTTCTCGGACTCGACCCAGAAACGGTGGTGCTGCAGGTTCGGCAGGAAACGGCGGCGGGTTTTGTTGTGTGCGTGGGAAATGTTATTCCCGGTAACCGGACCCTTACCGGTTACTTGACAGACTCTAGACATGCCTCAGCCCTCTATAACCTCATGCCCAACCCGGCATGGGTTGGCTGCTTTAACTCAAGTTCGATACTCAGTTTCACCGGGGTCTTACCCGCTGCATCCCGACGAAGGAGAGCGTGGCCCCAGAAAAGAGCGCAGCTTTATATCAGAAAGGCGCCCCGCGCCGCAAGGGTGAAGACCATGGCGCAGCCGCGGCCCGCCTCACTGCGGGCTTCGCACCGCGGCCGTTCGTCGCCTTGCCTCGTTGTCGCTGCCCGCCGCATGGTCTAGGGTAGCGATTCAAGGTCGCCAACGGCCTTGCATGACTGCGCCCAACCGCTGCGGATGGGCATGTTAACCGTTCGAATGGAGCCCGTCATGCGCCTCGCCGCTTTCTCCCTGTTCCTCGCCCCCCTGCTGCTCGCCCAGCCCGCCGCCGCTGCCGCCTTGAGCGTGTGCACCGAAGCCAGCCCCGAGGGCTTCGACGTGGTCCAGTACAACTCGCTGACCACCACCAACGCCTCGGCCGATGTGCTGATGAATCGCCTGGTCGAGTTCGACGCCGGCAAGGGGACGGTGGTGCCCTCGCTGGCCGAGCGCTGGTCGGTGTCCGACGACGGCCTGAGCTATCGCTTCGACCTGCGCCAGGGTGTGCACTTCCACAGCACCGCCTACTTCAAGCCGAGCCGTACGCTCGACGCCGACGACGTGGTGTTCAGCTTCCAGCGCATGCTCGATCCGGCCAATCCCTGGCACAAGGTGGCGCAGAACGGCTTCCCGCACGCCCAGTCGATGCAACTGCCGGAGCTGATCAAGCGGGTGGAGAAAAGCGGCGACCACCAAGTGCTGTTCGTTCTCGACCACCCCGACGCGACCTTCCTGCCGATGCTGAGCATGGGCTTCGCCTCCATCTATTCGGCGGAATACGCCGACCAGTTGATGAAGGCCGGAACCCCGGAAAAGCTCAACGCCGAGCCGATCGGCAGCGGCCCGTTCGTGTTCAAGCGCTTCCAGAAGGACGCGGTGGTGCGCTACGCCGCCAACCCCGAGTACTTCGCCGGCAAGCCGGCGGTCGACGCGCTGATCTTCGCCATCACCCCGGACGCCAACGTGCGCCTGCAGAAGTTGCGCCGCGGCGAATGCCAGATCGCCCTGTCGCCGAAGCCGCTGGACGTGGAGAGCGCGCGCAAGGACGCCAGCCTGAAGGTCGAGCAGACGCCGGCCTTCATGACCGCCTTCGTCGCCCTCAATACCCAGCATCCGCCGCTGGACGATCCCAAGGTGCGCCAGGCGATCAACCTGGCCTTCGACCGCACCAGCTACCTGCAGGCGGTATTCGAAGGCAGCGCCAGTGCCGCCACCGGCATCTATCCGCCGAACACCTGGAGCTATGCCAGGGATATTCCCGCCTACCCGCACGCCCCCGAACAGGCGCGCAAGCTGCTGGCCGGCAAGCAGCTTCCCGAGCTGAACATCTGGACCCGCCCGTCCGGCAGCCTGCTCAACCCCAACCCGAGCCTCGGCGCCCAACTGCTCCAGGCCGACCTGGCGGAGGCCGGGATCAAGGCCAACATCCGCGTCATCGAATGGGGCGAGTTGATCCGTCGCGCCAAGAACGGCGAACACGACCTGCTGTTCATGGGTTGGGCAGGCGACAACGGCGATCCGGACAACTTCCTCACTCCGCAATTCAGCTGCGCCAGCGTCAAGTCGGGGCTCAACTTCGCGCGCTATTGCGACCCCGGCCTGGACAAGCTGATTGCCGACGGCAAGGCCGCCAGCAGCCAGGAACAACGCACCGGCCTGTACCACCAGGCGCAGAAACTGATCCACGAACAGGCGCTCTGGCTGCCCCTGGCCCACCCGACCGCCTTCGCCCTTACCCGCCAGGAGGTGCAGGGCTACCAGGTCAATCCGTTCGGTCGCCAGGATTTCTCTCGGGTCGCCGTGAAACGCTGAAGGCCACGCCCGGGAGAACCCAGCGATGGATCTCGACCGTCTCTACCTGCCGCATTGGCAGTTCAGCGAACACCACCAGCGGCTGATCGACGCGCCGGCCGCAGCGGTACTCGACGCGGTGGAAGACCTGCTGCGCTTCGACGACCCGCTGGTGCGCGCCTTCCTCGTCCTGCGCGAAGCGCCGGGAAGGCTGGCCGGCCTGCTGGGCCGGCGCAACGACCTGGCCGGCCGCCCACGCTTCGGCCTGCATGAGTTCACCCGCCTGGAGCGCCGCGCCGACCAGGCCATCGCCTACGGCCTGGTCGGCCGCTTCTGGCGCGCCGACTTCGCCCTGGAACGCATCGCGGACGGCGAGCATTTCCGCTGCTACGACCAGCCCGGAGTGGCCAAGCTCGTGCTGTGTTTCCGTTGCACGCCCAGCGCCAGCGGTACCCTGCTGCACACGGAAACCCGGGTGTTCTGCCCCGATCGCGCCAGCCGCCTGCGCTTCACCCCCTACTGGTTGGCGATCCGCCCGGTCAGCGGGCTGATCCGCCGGCGCCTGCTGGCGGGCATCGAGCGGCGCCTGGGCTGAGCCCTTCGTCGAACGCTCACAGCCAACCGTATTCGGCCAGCGACAGCGGCTCGCCGTCGCCGATGATGAAGTGGTCGAGCACCCGCACGTCGATGAGCGCCAAGGCTTCCTTGAGGCGCGCAGTGAGCTGGCGGTCGGCGAGACTCGGACGGGCGTCGCCGGAAGGGTGGTTATGGGTCAGGATCAGCGCCGCCGCGTTGTGCGCCAGGGTGCGCTTGACCACCTGGCGCGGGTAGACGCTGGCGCCATCGATGCTGCCCTGGAACAGCACCTCGAACGCCAGGACCCGGTGCCTCGTGTCGAGGAACAGGCAGGCGAACACCTCGTGCTGCTCGTGGCGCAGGCGCGCCTTGAGATAGTCGCGCACCGCCTGCGGGCTCTCCAGTATCGAATCGCGACGCAGGCGCTCGGCCAGGTGGCGCCGGCCCATCTCCAGCACGGCCTGCAATTGCGCATACTTGGCCACGCCGAGCCCGAGATGGCCGCAGAACGAGGCGAGGTCCGCCTCGAGCAGGGCACGCAGCCCGCCGAACTCGCTCAACAGCCGCCGCGACAGCTCGACCGCACTGCAACCGGTCACTCCCGTACGCAGGAAGATCGCCAACAGCTCGGCATCGGAAAGGGCCGCCGCGCCCTGCTCCAGAAGCTTCTCCCGAGGCCGTTCGGCTTCGGGCCAATCGCGGATGCTCATTCGCTTTCCCCATCGAGCCCGCCCGCTGTTCCCGTGCGGACGCTGTGCTATCTTAGCCCATCCTTTTTGCGCGGCAGACGACCTGGGGAGGCGCGTTTGCCGAAGCGCATGTCATCCATTTCCTTATTAAGGCAAGCCTATGCAGCGGCTCTATCGGAAACGCATCGTCCTCGGCGTGGGCGGCGGCATTGCCGCCTACAAGAGCGCCGAACTGGTCCGCCGCCTGCGCGACCAGGGCGCTGAAGTCCGAGTGGTGATGACCCAGGGCGGCCGCGAGTTCATCACGCCCCTGACCCTCCAGGCGTTGTCCGGCCATCCGGTGCATACCGATCTGCTGGACCCGGCGGCGGAAGCCGCGATGGGCCACATCGAACTGGCCCGCTGGGCCGATCTGGTGCTGATCGCACCGGCTACCGCCGACCTCATGGCGCGCCTGGTCCAGGGCGTGGCCAACGACCTGCTGACCACCCTGGTGCTGGCCACCGACGCGCAAATCGCCCTGGCACCGGCGATGAACCAGGCCATGTGGCGCGACACCGCGACCCAGGCCAACGCCGAGCTGCTGCGCCAGCGCGGCTTCCACCTGTTCGGTCCGGCAGCGGGCAGCCAGGCCTGCGGCGACGTCGGCCTCGGACGCATGCTCGAAGCCGAGGAACTGGCGCAGCGCGCCGCCGACTGCTTCCAGCGCCAGGCGCTGACCGGCGTGCATGTGCTGATCACCGCCGGCCCGACCCAGGAAAACATCGACCCGGTGCGCTACATCACCAACCACAGTTCCGGAAAGATGGGCTTCGCCCTCGCCGAGGCGGCGGTGGAAGCCGGCGCACGGGTGACCCTGGTCACCGGCCCGGTGCACCTGCCCACGCCCGACCGGGTGCAGCGCGTCGACGTGGTCAGCGCCCGCGACATGCTGGCCGCCTGCGAGGCGGCGATGCCCTGCGACCTGCTGATCGCCTCCGCGGCGGTCGCCGACTACCGCCCGGAAGTGGTCGCCGCGCACAAACTGAAGAAAGACCCTACCAGCGGCGAGGGCTTGCTCTTGCAGCTGGTGCGCAATCCCGACATTCTCGCCACCCTCGCACAGCGCGAGGATCGTCCCTTCAGCGTGGGCTTCGCCGCAGAAACCGAAAACCTGCTGGACTATGCTGCACGCAAGCTGAAGGACAAGAACCTCGACCTGATCGTCGCCAACGACGTGGCCAACCCCTCGATCGGCTTCAACAGCGACGAGAACGCGATCACGGTGATCGACCGCGACCTGCATCCGAGCACCTTCGCCCAGACCAGCAAGGGCAAGATCGCTCGCCAGCTGGTCGCCTTCATCGCCGACCGCCTCAACCAGCAATGAGTTACTGATGCACTCTCTCCAAGCCAAGATCCTCGACCCCCGCCTGGGCTCCGACTTCCCGCTCCCGCAGTACGCCACGCCGGGCTCGGCCGGCCTGGACCTGCGCGCCATGCTCAAGGAGGACAGCGTCCTCGGCCCGGGCCAGACCCTGCTGATTCCCACCGGCCTGTCCATCTACATCGCCGATCCCGGCCTCGCCGCCCTGGTCCTGCCGCGCTCCGGCCTGGGCCACAAGCACGGCATCGTGCTGGGCAACCTGGTCGGCCTGATCGACTCGGACTACCAGGGCGAGCTGATGGTGTCGTGCTGGAACCGCGGCGAGTCGCCGTTCACCATCGCCGTCGGCGAGCGCATCGCGCAGTTGGTACTGGTGCCGGTGGTGCAGGCGCATTTCGAGCTGGTCGAGGCGTTCGACGAAAGCCAGCGCGGCGCCGGCGGCTTCGGCCATTCCGGCAGCCACTGACCCCGAACACAGGACAAGACGCCGAGGAGACGCGGCATGAAGCTTTTCCAGCGCACCGCCAAGGATGGGAACGAGTTGGGCGACCTGCTCGAACCGGAAAAGAAGCCGCTCAAGGCAGCGTCCGAACGCGCTGACGGCAAGGACCTGCTGCCCGGCATAGGCGCCAGCCTGCTGGGCGTGGCGGCCGCCGGCGCCCTGCTCTGGTTCGGCGTCTTCGGCGGCGCCGGTGAGGCGCAGCAGCGCCAGTTGGACGCGGCCTGGGCCGAAGGCCAGGCCGGCGCCTTGCGCCAGGCCTTGCAGCAACTCGCCGCCGACACCCGCGCCGCCGCGGCCAGCCCCCTCGCCCTCGAAGCCCTGCAAAGCGGCGACGCCACCCGCATCGAGGCCGCCCAGCGCAGCCTGCTGGCCTGGGACGGCGTGGTCGATGCCCACCTGAACGCGCCCGGCCAGGCCGCCCAGGACAACGACAGCCCCGGCCCGGTCAGCTTCGCCGCCCTGGATATCCTGCACCGGGTGGAAAGTGGCCAGAACGTCGCCGCCGAAGCCTACAAGGTCGGCCAGCGCTGGCTGCTGTACAGCGCCGCGCCGGTGCGCGGCGCCGACCAGAGCCTGCAAGGCACGCTGCTGCTGGCGGTCGACCTGCAACGGCTGCTGCGCGCCCTGCCGCCCTTGCCGGGCGATGCCGGCCAGGTACAACTGGTCCAGCAGTTCTCCGGCGCACCGGCCCAGGTGCTGCTGCAACGCGGTACGCCGGCGCCGGGCAAGGGTGCGCAAGCGCTGGACAGCGGCAATCCGAACTGGAAACTGAACTACACGCCCGGCAGCGTCGCTTCGACCCAGGCCTCGCCGCTGCTGCTGGCACTCGCGGCGCTGCTGGCGCTGCTCGGCGGCATCCTCGGCACCTACCTCACCCGTTCGTCGCTGTTGCGCCGCCTGCATCAGGATGTCCTGACCCTCGGTCAGTATCTTCAGGAACTCGGCGGGCAACGCACTGCCAAACCCCCTGTGCCTAGCCTGCCGGGCTTCGCCCCGCTGATCCAGGCATTGGCCCGCCAGCCGCGGCGCAAGCCGGAGCCGACCAGCGTGCCCAGCCCTGCCAAGGCAGCGCCGGTGGCGCCGGTGGCGGTGGCGAAAGCGCCTCCTCGCGAGGAGCCGGCATTGGCAGATCCGTTGTTCCAGAACACCGACATTCTGGATATCGACATTCTCGATGAAGACCAGGACCTCCTGGGATTGGAGCAAACCCCCATCATGAGCACTGCAAAAGCACCGACGCTGCCCGCCAGCATCTTCCGCGCCTACGACATCCGTGGCGTGGTAGGCGATACCCTCACCGCCGAGACCGCCTACTGGATCGGTCGCGCCATCGGCTCGGAAAGCCTCGCCCGCGGCGAACCGTGCGTCGCTGTCGGCCGCGATGGCCGCCTGTCCGGTCCCGAGCTGGTCAAGCAGCTGATCCAGGGCCTGGTGGACTGCGGTTGCCAGGTCAGCGACGTGGGCATGGTGCCTACCCCGGTGCTGTACTACGCGGCCAACGTGCTCGAGGGCAAGTCCGGGGTGATGCTGACCGGCAGCCACAACCCGCCGGACTACAACGGCTTCAAGATCGTGGTCGCCGGCGAGACCCTGGCCAACGAGCAGATCCAGGCCCTGCGCGAGCGCATCGAGAAAAACGACCTGGCATCCGGCGTCGGCAGCGTAGAGCAGGTCGACATCCTGCCGCGCTACTTCAAGCAGATCCGCGACGACATCGCCATGGCCAAGCCGATGAAGGTGGTGGTCGACTGCGGCAACGGCGTGGCCGGGGTGATCGCCCCGCAGTTGATCGAGGCCCTGGGCTGCAGCGTGATCCCGCTGTACTGCGAGGTCGACGGCAACTTCCCGAACCACCATCCGGACCCGGGCAAGCCGGAGAACCTGAAGGACCTGATCGCCAAGGTCAAGGCCGAGAACGCCGACCTGGGCCTGGCCTTCGACGGCGACGGCGATCGCGTCGGCGTGGTCACCAATACCGGTACCATCATCTATCCGGACCGTCTGCTGATGCTGTTCGCCAAGGACGTGGTCTCGCGCAACCCGGGGGCCGACATCATCTTCGACGTCAAGTGCACCCGCCGTCTGATCGCCCTGATCAGCGGCTACGGCGGCCGTCCGGTGATGTGGAAGACCGGCCACTCGCTGATCAAGAAGAAGATGAAGGAAACCGGCGCCCTGCTGGCTGGCGAGATGAGCGGCCACGTGTTCTTCAAGGAGCGCTGGTTCGGCTTCGACGATGGCATCTACAGCGCCGCCCGCCTGCTGGAAATCCTCAGCCAGGATCAGCGTGACAGCGAGCACGTGTTCTCGGCCTTCCCGAGCGACATTTCCACCCCGGAAATCAACATCACCGTCACCGAGGACAGCAAGTTCGCCATCATCGAGGCGCTGCAACGCGACGCCCAATGGGGCGAAGGCAACATCACCACCCTCGACGGCGTGCGGGTCGACTACCCCAAAGGCTGGGGCCTGGTACGCGCCTCCAACACCACTCCCGTGCTGGTCCTGCGCTTCGAAGCGGACACCGAGGAAGAGCTGGAGCGCATCAAGACCGTCTTCCGTAACCAACTGAAGGCAGTGGATTCCTCGCTGCCCGTGCCCTTCTGACATGTCGGAGCTCCCCATGACCCTGAGTCGCGATGACGCCGCCCAGGTTGCCAAGGTCCTTTCCGAGGCCCTGCCCTACATTCGCCGCTTCGTCGGCAAGACGCTGGTGATCAAGTACGGCGGCAACGCCATGGAGAGCGAGGAGCTGAAGGCCGGCTTCGCCCGCGACGTGGTGCTGATGAAAGCGGTCGGCATCAACCCGGTGGTGGTGCATGGCGGCGGCCCGCAGATCGGAGACCTGCTCAAGCGCCTGTCGATCGAGAGCCACTTCATCGACGGCATGCGCGTCACCGACGCGGCGACCATGGACGTGGTGGAGATGGTCCTCGGCGGCCAGGTGAACAAGGACATCGTCAACCTGATCAACCGCCACGGCGGCAGCGCCATCGGCCTGACCGGCAAGGACGCCGAGCTGATCCGCGCGAAGAAGCTCACCGTGACCCGCCAGACCCCGGAGATGACCAAGCCGGAGATCATCGACATCGGCCACGTGGGCGAAGTCACCGGGGTCAACGTCGGGCTGCTGAACATGCTGGTCAAGGGCGACTTCATTCCGGTGATCGCGCCGATCGGCGTGGGCAGCAACGGCGAGTCCTACAACATCAACGCCGACCTGGTGGCCGGCAAGGTGGCGGAAGCGCTGAAGGCCGAGAAACTGATGCTGCTGACCAACATCGCCGGCCTGATGGACAAGCAGGGCCAGGTGCTGACCGGGCTGTCCACCGAACAGGTCAACGAGCTGATCGCCGACGGCACCATCTACGGCGGCATGCTGCCGAAGATCCGCTGCGCCCTGGAAGCGGTGCAGGGCGGCGTGACCAGCGCGCACATCATCGATGGCCGGGTACCGAATGCCGTGCTGCTGGAAATCTTCACCGACAGCGGCGTCGGCACCCTGATCAGCAACCGCAAGCGTCACTGATCCGCCCGCCACGGCGCGCTCCGGCGCGCCATGGCGGTTCCTCCATTAGCGTCGCGCGGCCAGCGTGAAGACCTGGTCCAACGGGCTCGTGCCCTCGCTACGGAAGGTCGCCGGGCTCACTCCCGTCCAGCGCTTGAACGCGCGCCTGAAACTGCGGATATCACGATATCCCACTTCCTCGGTGATACGTTCGATGGACATCCCGGGGTTGCCCAGCAGGCTCATCGCCCGCCCTCGCCGCACCTGCTCCAGCAACGCCTCGAAGGTCAGCCCGTGTTCGGCCAGCCGGCGCCGCAGGGTGCGGCTGCTCATGTTCAGTTCGGCGGAAATCCTTTCGATCTGGCTGCCCAGGCTTAGGTCGCGGGCGATGGCCCGTTCCACCGCCTGGACCAAGTCGAGTTTCCGGTGCACCTGGGTGCTTTCCTGCTCCAGCAGGGCCAGCGCCTGGCGCAACGCCGGCAGGTTGTGGTTGGGCAGGCGCATGTCCAGCCAGTGGCTGGCGATCGCCATGCGGTTGTGCAGGCAGCCGAAGCGTACCTGGGGGCCCAGCAGGCGCAGGTATTCGCCCGCGTAGGGCGGAGCGGCATGGATGAGTTCGATGCCCAGCGGTTCGAACGCCGGGCTGACCAGGGCACGCCCATACACCAGCAGGCTGGCGAAGAACTCCTCGATGGCGAACACCTGCACCTCGCTGCTGGGCAGGTGGCATTCAACCTCGACGAAGAAGGTGTCGCCCTGCTGGTAGACGCTGGAGGTGACGATACCGCCCGAGCTGTGCTGGTAGCGCACGCCGATGTCGAACGCGTCGCGCAGGGTCCGGCACAGCGACAGCACATGGCCCAGCAGGCCAAGGGTGCCGAGCACGTTCTGGTGTCCGACCCACAGCCCCAGTCCCCGCTCCGGCAGGGCCTGGAGGGCACGCTGGATCATGCTCACGGCCTGGCGGTAGGAGATGCGCTGGGTAGGGTCCTGCAGGTCTTCGACGGTGAAGCCCAGGCCCCGGCACAACCGCGCGGGATCGACACCATGGCCTTCGACCACCTCGGCCAGCGTCTGCAGCAGGAAGGTGGATACCTGGGCGAGTTCGTAGCGCGCATCGGCGGCATTGTTGTGCATGGGCGAAATCCTGAGCCGGTCTCGGCTTCGTTCTTGTTCTGGCGGTGGATCGCGACATGGGATGAGCGTCCCATCATATAGCGTTCCGCACAGATGTAACAAAGCATTGCGCAGTGTCCGCAAATCCCCCCTCGCTGACCGTCAATGCCCTGCCTCGGCCTGCCGTTAGGGCTTATTCCTATGCCGTGCCCCGAGCCACGCCAACAATAATAAGAGCCCGCCCATGAACCCGATCCGCCCCCACAGGCCCCTGCGCCTGGCCGCCTGCGTCACCCTCGCCGTCAGCTGCTGCACCCACGCCAGCGAAGGCGGCGTGGACAACATTGGTCCAGGAACCGACGGTTTCTTCACCCTGCCATTGGACGTCGACAACCTCCCGGACCACATGTTCGCCTTCAACGTCTACTACAACCACTACGAAGCCAGGAAGCTGAACATCAGCTCCTTCGGCGGCAAGGTGTCCGACGTGAAGATCAGCTCGGATGCGATCATCCCTCGCCTGGACTACCTGAGCCCGCTGCGGATCTTCGGCGGGCGCCTGGGCGGCTACATCGCCCAGCCCTATCTCCGCCAACGGGTGGCCGCGTTCGGCCTGAGCGACGAACGGGAAAGCATGGGCGACACCACCTTCGCGCCAATCATCCTCTGGGACATGGGCAAGGACCTGACCCTGGCCGCCGCCGTGGAGGTCACCGTGCCCACCGGCAAGTACGATGCCGAGCGGCTGGCCAACACCAGCAACAACTTCTACACCTACAAGCCGCTGTTCTCCTTCACCTGGCTGCCCACCGAACGCACCGAGCTGTCGCTGAAGGCCACCTACAGCTTCAACATGGAAAACCACGACACCGACTATCGCTCGGGGCAGATCTTCCATTTCGACTATTCCGCCAGCTATCGGGTGACCGACAACCTGCGCCTCGGCCTGAACGGCTACTACCTCAAGCAGACCACCGACGACAAACAGAACGGCGAGACCGTACGGGTGTTCGGTTTCGGCGAGGAAGTCGACGATGGCGTACGCGGCCAGGTCTTCGCCATCGGCCCGGCCGTGCACCTGACCTTCCTCAAGTACGCCAGCGCGGAGATCCGCTGGGCCAAGGAATTCGACGTGGAGAACCGCCCCGAGGGCGACATGCTCTGGGCCAAGCTGACCATTCCGTTCGAACTCTGAGGCATCGGAACGAAGCGGCAGCCCGGTATCCGCGGGCTGCCGCCATCGACGAGGAAAAGCGCCAGGCGTCCTAGGCGTAAACCGGCCAGCGCTCGACGATCCGCCCGCCGCGCAGCGCCAGCAGGTCGCCGAATTGCAGCAGCACCGACTCGCTCTGGGTCGGCCGCAGGAAGACCTGGTCGTCCACCTCCAGGCCCACCGAAGGCGAGCCGTTGACCATTTCCTGGTTCGAGCTGCGCCCGTAGATGCCGTTGCTGCGCAGTCCCTCGGGCGAGGCGAAGTCGGCCATCCAGTTGCCGCCGTAGATGAAGAAGGTGCCGCGCTGGTTGGGGTCCCACCAGGAAAACAGCCGCGACTTGCCGTCCAGCGCCGGGATCTGCACCGCGCCGGTGCTCTTGAGTACCGGCGTGGCGATGTAGACGGCCGGCACATGCTCGGCCAGGGACGCCAGGTCGTAGTGGCTCGGCTTGAGCATGGCGGTGCCCACCGAGACCTCGCTGCTCAGCGTTTCCTTCTCGTGCATGCGATAGCTGGGGCTGCCGGCGGTATTCAAGGTCAGCTGTGGCGTCCACAGCGCGGCGAAGCGCTGGCGGGCGAAGTCGACATGTCCCTGGTAGAGCGCCATGACCTTGGCGAACAGCTCTTCGGGCGAACCGAGGATGCCCGGCACACCCATTCCGACGAAGGGGTCGTAGCCCATGAAGCCGGCGAACTCCAGGTGCTGCGGATGCGCCGCGATCAGCGCCAGCAATTCACCCAGCGCGGCCTGGTCGGCCACCCCGCCGCGATGCAGGCCGACGTCCAGTTCGATGTTGACGCGCATCCGGGTCCCCAGCCCCTGGGCCAGCGCCAGGTACTGACGCAAGCGCTGCGGCGTATCGATCAGCCATTGCAGCTGCCGCGCCGGGTCGAACGCGCCCTTGTGCTCGCGGTAGAACAGTTCCGCCGAACGCACCGGCAACGGCTTGCCGAGGAGGATGTCGGCATCCGCAAAAGCGACCGCGTCGTGGTTGAGGAACGGTTGGTGGAAGGACATCAGCCGCCGGGTGCCGGCGCGCCTGGCGATGTACGCCAGCAGGCCGGGCGAGGGCAGCGACTTCTCCACCAGCCGCAGATGCTTGCCGCCGCGGCGGACCGAACGCATCACCACATCGATGTTGTGGTCCAGGCGATCGAGGTCGATGAGCAGCACCGGGCACATCGGGCCATTGGCCTTGAGTTCGCGGTTCAGCGCGCGGAAATAGTCGTCGTACGGCCCGCCACGGTCGGCGGGACGCATCCAGGCGGCAGTTCCCGCCAGCAGCGCGCCGGCCCCGAGGCCGGCGAACATGAACTTGCGTCGATTCACGGCGTCGCTCCTTTCAGGTCACGCCCAGGATGGAAGAGAGGTGCGCATTGAGGAACCGCCCGCGGGGATCCAGCGCCTGGCGCACCTCGGCGAACGCCTTCCAGCGCGGATAGAGCCCCTGCAACTGGTGCGCGTTGAGGCCATGCAGCTTGCCCCAGTGCGGACGCCCGGCGTATTTCCAGAAGATCGGTTCCACCGCGGCGAAGAAGTTGTGGTGGTCCATGCTGTAGTGCTGATGCACGGAAATGGAACAACTGTCGCGGCCCTCGAACATGCTCAGGGGAATGTCGTCGGCCTTCACGTAGCGATACTCGATGGGAAACCAGGTGCGCAGGTCCTTGTCGCGGATCAGCGCGAGGATTTCCCGCAGGCAGGCGGGGCCATGCTCGGCGGGGACCGAATACTCCATCTCGTTGAAGCGCACGTTGCGCACGTTGGCGTAGACCGCATAGGAATCGTCGACCCGCTCGTCGAAGCGGGCGAAATGGCGCAGGCTGTTGAGCAGGGTGCGGCGGGTCTCCGGGAAGTCGCTGAGATACTTGTCGAGACCTTCGATCAGGCCGACGAACTCGTTGCCGCCTTCCTTCGCCGGGTCCAGGGGCGGGGTCTTCGGCTCGTCGGTCTCGTTAAGGGCGATCGACAGGGCGTAGTCGGAGTGGGTCACCACCAGCATCTCCCAGTGCTGGTTCTCGCGCGTGTTCTTCTCCACGTCCTCCAGCAACTCCTCGGTCCGGGCGATCCACTGCCGTTCACGCAGGCGGTAGGCCGCGCGGTTCTGCAGGCGCACCCGGGTCACGACGCCCAGCGCCCCCAGCGAGACCCGCGCGGCATCGAACACCTCCACGTTGCGCTTGGCGTCGCACTCGAGCACCTCGCCGCTCGCGGTGACCAGTTGCAAACCGCGAACCTGGGCGGAATAGGAACCGAAGCCGACCCCGGTGCCATGGGTGGAAGTAGCGATGGCGCCGGCCAGGGTCTGGTAATCGATATCGGCCATGTTCACCAGCGCCTGGCCGATCTCCTTGAGCGGAGCGCCCATCTGCGACATCGGCGTACCGCCGCCGAACTCGGCCTGGAGGGTCGCGCTGTCGTGGCTGAGCAAGCCGCTGAAGTAGGCGAGCGAGAGCAGGGTGCCGTCGGTCGGGACCAACGCGCTGAACGAATGCCCGGAGCCCACCGGGCGGATCCTGCCGGACGCCTGGCGGATGATCCGGACCAGTTCGTCGAGGTCTTTCGGTGCCTCCCGCGCCAGGGGCAGGCAGCTTTGCGCGCCGGACCAGTTGCGCCAGGGAATCAGGCGCGGTGCGCGGAGCAACTCCGCCAGCGCGGGGTTTCCCACCATGGCGGCGAACGCACCGAGCGCTCCCGCCCGTTGCAGGAGCTGGCGTCGCGACAGATGACTTGGCATGCCGGTATCCCCTATCGGTCCTGCGCTGCGGACATGAAATCGATCAAAGCCCGGAACTGTTCTTCCGAGCACTGCATGCACATGCCCATGGGTGGCATGCCCTTGTACCCGTTGATGCTGTGGTCCAGCAGGGTGTCGATGCCCTGCGCCAGGCGTGGCGCCCAGGCAGCGGCATCGCCGGTCAGCGGCGCGCCGGAGGCGGGATTGGCGTGACAGAGCTTGCAACTGGCGGAATACACCTGCGCCAACGCAGGGTCCGCAGGGACACGCTGGGAATCGGCGGCCCGCGCCGGCGGCTCCGTGGATTCTCCGCAGGCCACCAGCATCAGGCCCAGGGCAAGCAGCAACCCCGGGCGGCAAAGGCGCGAGTTGCCCGGTCCGGGGCGGAGCGTGGACGACATGGTGTTCCTCTCTCGTTGCGCACGGCGTGCGTTCTCGTCGAACAACACTAAGGCCGCGACGCCCCGAGGATGAGGGCAATGCGGGCCAGCGACGGGGGGTTCTGCGGCCAGCCCTTTCGCACCGCGCGATGGCGGTCTAGAGTCGATGTCTGCAGCAGCGTCGAGGAGCCGGCATGAGCAGCGCAGCACAGCGCCAGAACTACACCTTCTTCCATTCCCTGCGGGTTCGCTGGGCGGAGGTCGATCCGCAGGGCATCGTCTTCAACGGCAACTATCTGACCTATCTCGACGTCGCCACCACCGAGTACTACCGCCAGCTCGGCATGTCCTACCCGGCCGACCTGCTGCGCGGCGGAGGCGATCTGTTCGCGGTGAAGAGCACCCTGGAATACCGCGCCCCGGCGCATTTCGACGACTGGCTGGACATCGGCACCCGCGTGGCGCGGCTGGGGCGCAGCAGCCTGGTTTTCGAGCTGGGCATCTGGCGCGACGAGCAGTTGCTCACCGTCGGCGAGCTGGTCTACGTCTATGCGGATGCGAACGAGCGACAGAGCCAGCCCCTGCCGGACTGGCTGCGCGAGAAGATCAGGGCGTTCGAGCGACAGTCGCCAGTGGAATCAGGGACTCACGCCGAGTAGCTGGGAGAGCCGCGCGCGGTCGGCGGCATAGGTTCTTTCCGCGTCTTCGCGGGCCTTCTGGAAACGCCCGATCTCGCCCTGCAGGCGCTTTTCCTCCTGCTTGAGATCGTCCAACTGGTCCACCAGCGCCTGCGCCACCGGACGTCCGGCACGCTCCTGGTTGGCCGCCTGGCCTTGCAGGTTGGCCTGTTGCAGCTTGAGCGACTGCAGGTTGCCGCGCGCCACGCTGCTCAGCCCGTCCAGTTCCGCCAGGCGCCGTTCGCGAGCGCGGTCGACGTCCTCGAGGCTGGAATACAGGCGCAGCAGCTGCGCATCGGAGCTGGCCTGGGCTTGGGCCGCCTTGCGCTGCCGCAGTTCCTCGGCGGTCGGCGCCGGCGGTACGGTGCGGATAACCCGGCCCTGGTCGTTGAGGACCTGGTAGCCCTTGCCGATGTACTGCGGCGGCACACCCTGGCGGTCGAGCACCACCACGCCCTTGTCGTTGACGTAGCGGTACAGCTCCACCGCTCCGCCCGGCGCCGCCTGGGCGCCGAAGGAAAGCCCCTGGAGCACCAGCCCCAGGGCCATCAGGCAACGCATTACATCCTGTCCGACCATGCCAGTCCCTTGTGAAAGGTTCAGATACCGTATTGGGCGCGATAGGCCTCTACCGCCGGCAGATGCTTCTTCAGTTCAGCATCTTCGGCAAGATATTCCAGCACCTGCTCCAGGGAAACGATGCTCACCACCGGCATGCCGAAGTCGCGCTCGACCTCCTGGATCGCCGACAGCTCGCCCTTGCCGCGCTCCTGGCGGTTCAGCGCGATCAGCACGCCCGCGGCCCTGGCGCCCTGGGCGTCGATGATCTGCATCACTTCGCGGATCGCGGTGCCGGCGGTGATCACGTCGTCGATGATCAGCACCCGGCCGCTCAGCGGCGCGCCGACCAGCGTGCCGCCTTCGCCGTGGTCCTTGGCTTCCTTGCGGTTGAAGCACCAGGGCAGGTCGCGTTGGTGCTGCTCGGCGAGGGCCACCGCGGTGGTGGCGGCCAGGGGAATGCCCTTGTAGGCCGGGCCGAACAGGACGTCGAAGTCGATTCCGCTGTCGATCACCGCCTCGGCGTAGAAGCGTCCCAGGCGGGCCAGCGCCAGGCCGCTGTCGAACAGGCCGGCATTGAAGAAATAGGGGCTGGTGCGCCCGGACTTGAGGGTGAACTCACCGAAGCGCAGAACCCCGCGCTCGATGGCGAAACGAATGAAATCGCGCTGATACGCCTGCATGAATGACACCAAGCCGCATGAATTTAGCTAAACCGTTTGAGCTCGGGTATCATACACGCACGTGATTTTGGGGGCCATTTATGCGGATCATCAGTGTGAACGTGAATGGTATTCAGGCTGCGGCCGAGCGCGGTTTGCTCAGTTGGCTGCAAGCACAGAATGCCGACGTGATCTGCTTGCAGGACACCCGAGCCTCCGCCTTCGATCTGGATGACCCGTCCTTCCAACTGGACGGCTACTTCCTTTATGCCTGCGATGCCGAGCTACCCGAACAGGGCGGTGTCGCACTCTACAGCCGTTTGCAGCCCAAAGCTGTGATCAGCGGCTTAGGTTTCGAAACGGCCGATCGTTACGGGCGCTACCTGCAAGCCGACTTCGACAAGGTGAGTATCGCCACCCTGCTGCTGCCTTCCGGGCAGAGCGGAGACGAGAGCTTGAACCAGAAATTCAAGTTCATGGACGACTTCACCCATTACTTGAGCAAGCAGCGTCGCAAGCGCCGCGAATACATCTACTGCGGCTCGCTGTACGTCGCCCATCAGAAGATGGATGTGAAGAACTGGCGCGAATGTCAGCAGATGCCGGGCTTCCTCGCGCCCGAACGGGCCTGGCTGGACGAAGTGTTCGGCAACCTCGGCTATGCCGACGCCCTGCGCGAAGTCAGCCGCGAAGGCGACCAGTTCAGTTGGTGGCCGGACAGCGAACAGGCCGAGATGCTCAACCTCGGCTGGCGCTTCGACTACCAGGTGCTGACCCCCGGCCTGCGCCGCTTCGTGCGCAACGCCAAGCTGCCGCGCCAGCCGCGCTTCTCCCAGCATGCGCCGCTGATCGTCGACTACGACTGGCAGTTGAGCATCTGAGCCCTGTCAGACACGAAAAAGCCGGCGCATGCGCCGGCTTTTCTATTTCCCGTGCGGCCTACTTGATCAGCCGCAGGCAGAACGGATAGCGATAGGCCTTGCCTTCGTTGGCCTTGATGCCGGCGATGATGGTCAACACCAGCGCCGCCAGGCAGACCAGGCCGAGCAGGAAGAAGCCGATCACCACCAGCATCAGCAGGAAGCTGACGAACATCGCCAGCGCCACGGTGATCTGGAAGTTCAGCGCTTCCTTGCCCTGGGCGTCGACGAACGGATCGCTCTCGCGCTTGAGTTGCCAGACGATCAGCGGCCCGAGCAGGCTGCCGAAGGGAAACACCAGGCCGATGAACGCCGCGAAATGGCAGAACATCGCCCATTGCCGGGCTTCCTGGCCGGGGGTCGCGGCGACCTCTTCGGATACATCGTTCATGTAGCGCTCCTTCTCCGGGGCCCGGCAGGCAGTGCCGGGCGTCTGCTCATTCGGCCAGCGCGGCGCGCTGAAGTTCGAACAGCTCCTGCATGCCCTGCTGGGCCAGTTCGAGCATGGCGTTCAGCTCGGCGGGACGGAACGGCGCGCCTTCGGCGGTTCCCTGCACCTCGATGAAGCCGCCGGCATCGGTCATCACTACGTTCAGGTCGGTTTCCGCGGCGGAATCCTCAAGGTAGTCCAGGTCGAGGACCGGCACGCCCTGGTAGATGCCCACGGAAACGGCGGCGACCATCTGCTTCAGCGGATTGCCCTTGAGCGCGCCACGCTTCTTCAGCACCGCCAGGGCGTCGATCAGCGCCACGGTGGCGCCGGTGATCGAGGCGGTGCGGGTGCCGCCGTCGGCCTGGATCACGTCGCAGTCGATGTACAGGGTGTTCTCGCCGAGCTTGCTGAGGTCCAGCGCCGCTCGCAGGGAGCGGCCGATCAGGCGCTGGATCTCCAGGGTACGACCGCCCTGCTTGCCGCGGCTGGCCTCGCGCTGGTTACGCTCGCCGGTGGAGCGCGGCAGCATGCCGTACTCGGCGGTCAGCCAACCCTGGCCCTGGCCCTTGAGGAAGCGCGGCACCCCAGACTCCGCGCTGACGGTGCAGATCACCTTGGTATCGCCGAACTCGACCAGCACCGAACCTTCTGCGTGCTTGGTGTAATGGCGGGTGATGCGGATCGGGCGCAGCTGGTCGGCGGCACGGCCACTGGGACGATTCATCGTGGATATCCTGTACTGAGAAAGCGGAATTGGCCGCCATTATAGAGGCCAGCCCGGGCTCTCAACCACCGTCGGCGTGCGGGCCCCGCCGGACGTGGGTTACAATGCCCGGCTCGAATCACGGCAGCCGCGCGCGTCTGGCGCCGAACGCACTCCCCACACGACTATCGAGGTAGACCCATGGTGCACAGCATGACCGCCTTCGCCCGCGTCGAGCAGGCCGGTACCCACGGCACCCTGAGCTGGGAGCTGCGCTCGGTCAACCACCGTTACCTGGAGCCCCACCTGCGCCTGCCCGACGCCTTCCGCGACCTCGAAGGCGCGGTGCGCGAGGCGCTGCGCCAGGGCCTGTCGCGTGGCAAGGTGGAATGCACCCTGCGCTTCGCCGAGGAAACCGCCGGCAAGAGCCTGCAGGTCGACCAGGAGCGCGCCCGCCAACTGGTCGCCGCCGCCGAAGGCGTAGCCGCCCTGATCCGCCAGCCGGCGCCGCTCGATCCGCTCGCCGTGCTGGCCTGGCCCGGCGTACTGGTGGCCGACTCGGCCGATCCGCAGGCGCTCAACGCCGCCGCCCTGGAAGCCTTCGGCCAGGCCCTGGAGCAACTCAAGGCCGGCCGCTCGCGCGAAGGCCTGGAGCTGGCGAAGCTGCTCAACGATCGGCTCGACGCGATGCTGGTGGAAGTCGGCAACCTGCGCGAACTGGTGCCGACCATGCTGGCCAACCAGCGGCAGAAGATCCTCGACCGCTTCGCCGAACTCAAGGCCGAACTCGATCCGCAGCGCCTGGAGCAGGAACTGGTCCTGCTGGCGCAGAAGAGCGATGTCGCCGAGGAGCTGGACCGCCTCGCCACCCACGTCGGCGAGGTCCGCCGGGTCCTCAAGGCCGGCGGCGCCGCCGGTCGGCGCCTGGACTTCCTGATGCAGGAACTCAACCGGGAAGCCAACACTCTAGGCTCCAAGGCGTTCGACCCGCGCTCGACCCAGGCGGCGGTCAACCTCAAGGTCCTGATCGAGCAGATGCGCGAGCAGGTCCAGAACATCGAATGACCCGCGGGCGCCTCCGCCCGATCTCTTTCCAACCCGTACGAAGCACCAGGAACACCTCATGTCCGGCACCCTGTACATCGTTTCCGCTCCCTCCGGCGCCGGCAAGACCAGCCTGGTGAAGGCCCTGCTCGACGCCGCCCCCGAGGTCCGCGTGTCCGTCTCCCATACCACCCGCGGCATGCGTCCGGGCGAGGTGGACGGGGTCAACTACCACTTCACCAGCCGCGAGGAATTCCTCGCCATGCTCGAGCGCAACGAGTTCCTCGAGCATGCCGAAGTCTTCGGCAACCTCTACGGCACCTCGCAGCGCTGGGTCGAGAAAACCCTCGCCGAAGGCCTCGACCTGATCCTCGAGATCGACTGGCAGGGCGCCCAGCAGGTGCGCCGGCTGATGCCCGAGGCCCAATCGATCTTCATCCTCCCGCCGAGCCAGGAAGCCCTGCGCCAGCGCCTGACCAACCGCGGCCAGGACAGCGACGAGGTGATCGAGCGGCGCATGCGCGAAGCCGTCAGCGAAATGAGCCACTACGTGGAGTACGATCACCTGGTGATCAACGACGATTTCGCCCACGCCCTGGACGACCTCAAGGCGATCTTCCGCGCCCGCCAGTTGCGCCAGGACGCCCAGCAGCAACGCCACGCCGAACTGCTCGGTCGTCTGCTCGCCTAAATCGGCTCTTCCATAAAGATTGGCGATTTTTTAGACTATTCAGTCCGCCCGGCAAACGTCGGGCTCACTTTTCGTTACGAGGAACACCATGGCCCGCGTCACCGTTGAAGACTGCCTGGACAACGTCGATAACCGTTTCGAGCTGGTCATGCTCGCCACCAAGCGCGCCCGTCAGCTGGCTACCGGCGGCAAGGAGCCGAAAGTGGCCTGGGAAAACGACAAGCCGACCGTCGTCGCCCTGCGCGAGATCGCTTCCGGCCTGGTCGATGAGAACGTCGTCCAGCAGGAAGACATCGTCGAGGACGAACCGCTGTTCGCAGCGTTCGACGACGAGGCCAACACCGAGGCCCTGTAAGCCATGGCCTCGGCTCGACGTCGCCTGCGAGCGCCGCAACCCGCCTACGGGCAGGGGGTGAACCCTTGCCGGGCATAGACGCCTTCGCCGACAGACTGTCGAGCTACCTCGGGCCGGACCAGGTCAACCTGGTCCGCCGCGCCTACTACTACGCCGAGCAGGCCCACGACGGGCAACGCCGCCGCAGCGGCGAACCGTACGTGACCCACCCGCTGGCGGTCTCCAACATCCTCGCCGACATGCACATGGACCATCAGAGCCTGATGGCCGCGATGCTGCACGACGTGATCGAGGACACCGGCATCGCCAAGGAAGCGCTCACCGCGCAGTTCGGCGAGACGGTTTCGGAACTGGTCGACGGGGTCAGCAAGCTGACCCAGATGAACTTCGAGACCAAGGCCGAGGCCCAGGCCGAGAACTTCCAGAAGATGGCCATGGCCATGGCCCGCGACATCCGCGTGATCCTGGTCAAGCTGGCCGACCGCCTGCACAACATGCGCACCCTCGAGGTGCTGTCCGGCGAAAAGCGCCGGCGCATCGCCAAGGAAACCCTGGAAATCTACGCGCCCATCGCCAACCGCCTGGGCATGCACACCATGCGCGTGGAGTTCGAGGACCTCGGTTTCAAGGCCATGCACCCGATGCGCGCCGAGCGCATCCGCCAGGCGGTGAAGAAGGCCCGCGGCAACCGCCGCGAGATCGTCGGCAAGATCCAGGAGTCGCTGGTCAACTGCCTCGCCCGGGAAGGCATGGAAGGCCAGGTGATCGGCCGCGAGAAGCACCTCTACAGCATCTACCAGAAGATGCGCGGCAAGCGTAAGGCGTTCAACGAGATCATGGACGTCTACGCCTTCCGCATCATCGTCGACAAGGTCGATACCTGCTATCGCGTGCTGGGCGCCGTGCACAGCCTGTACAAGCCGTTCCCCGGACGCTTCAAGGACTACATCGCGATTCCCAAGGCCAACGGCTACCAGTCGCTGCATACCACCCTGTTCGGCATGCACGGGGTGCCCATCGAGATCCAGATCCGTACCCGCGAGATGGAAGAGATGGCCAACCACGGGATCGCCGCTCACTGGCTGTACAAGTCCAACGACGAGACGCCCAAGGGCACCCATGCCCGCGCCCGGCAATGGGTGAAGGGCGTGCTGGAACTGCAGCAGCGCGCCGGCAACTCGCTGGAATTCATCGAGAACGTGAAGATCGACCTGTTCCCGGACGAGGTCTACGTGTTCACGCCCAAGGGCCGCATCATGGAACTGCCCAAGGGTTCCACCGCGGTCGACTTCGCCTACGCGGTGCACACCGACGTCGGCAACAGTTGCATCGCCTGCCGCATCAACCGTCGCCTGGCGCCGCTCTCCGAGCCGTTGCAGAGCGGCCAGACGGTGGAAATCGTCACCGCCCCGGGCGCCCGGCCGAACCCGGCCTGGCTGAGCTTCGTGGTCACCGGCAAGGCGCGCACCCATATCCGCCATGCGCTCAAGCTGCAACGCCGCTCCGAGTCGATCAACCTCGGCGAGCGCCTGCTGAACAAGACCCTTACCGGCTTCGACAGCCACCTCGAGAAGATTCCCCAGGAACGCATCCAGGCCGTGCTCGCCGAGTACCGCATGGAAGTCTTCGAGGACCTGCTGGAAGAGATCGGCCTGGGCAACCGCATGGCCTACGTGGTCGCCCGCCGCCTGCTGTCCAGCGAGGGCGAGGAAGCGCCAAGCGCCGAGGGTCCGCTGGCGATCCGCGGCACCGAAGGCCTGGTCCTGAGCTACGCCAAGTGCTGCACGCCGATTCCCGGCGACCCGATCGTTGGCCACCTGTCCGCCGGCAAGGGCATGGTGGTGCACCTGGAAAGCTGCAAGAACATCAGCGAAGTACGCCACAACCCGGAAAAATGCATCCAGCTCAGCTGGGCCAAGGATGTCACCGGCGAATTCAATGTCGAACTGCGCGTCGAGCTGGAGCACCAGCGTGGCCTGATCGCCCTGCTCGCCACCAGCGTCAACGCGGCCGACGGCAACATCGAGAAGATCAGCATGGACGAGCGCGACGGCCGCATCAGCGTAGTCCAGCTGGTCGTCAGCGTGCACGATCGCGTCCACCTGGCCCGCGTCATCAAGAAGCTGCGCGCCCTCAAGGGAGTGATCCGGATCACCCGCCTGCGTAGCTGACCCGCTTTTTCCTGTGTCATCCGGCGCCCCCGCGCCCACTCGATTTCAGCAAGGAGTTCCCATGACCAAGACCGTTATCCACACCGACAACGCCCCGGCCGCCATCGGCACCTACTCCCAGGCCATCAAGGCCGGCAATACCGTCTACGTGTCCGGGCAGATCCCGCTGGACCCGAAGACCATGGAACTGGTGGAAGGCTTCGAGGAGCAGACCGTCCAGGTGTTCGAGAACCTCAAGGCGGTGATCGAGGCTTCCGGCGGCTACCTGCACGACGTCGCCAAGCTGAACATCTTCCTCACCGACCTGTCGCACTTCGCCAAGGTCAACGAGATCATGGGCCGCTACTTCACCCAACCCTACCCGGCGCGCGCCGCTATCGGCGTAGCCGCCCTGCCGAAGGGCGCACAGGTGGAAATGGACGCCATCGTCGTCCTCGAATAAGCCGGATGTTCGCGACGGGGCCCAAGGCCCCGTCGCTCTGCATGGAGTAGCACGATGCGCCGCGTGATTTTCCTCGCCGCAGCCGCCACCCTGCTGGCCGGCTGCGCCGGCACGGCCGATCCGTCCGGCACCTGGATCAACCAGGCCGCGATCGACGCCGCGAGCAAGGACGGCAAGCTGCGCGAGGCCCTGCTCGCCTATGGCCCGAACCTGGAATGGAAGCTCGACAGCAAGGCAGGCGAAGCCACCTTCAGCAACGGCTTCGAACTGGGCGAAGGGACCCTGAGCAAGAGCGATGACGAGCACTGGAAGGTTGCCTTCTATGGCGACGACAACCAGGAGAGTCTCGAACTGGACGGCAAGGATCTGATCCAGCAGGCCAGCGCCAACGGCCCGGAACAGCGTTTCCGCCGTCTCGACCCGCAACCCGCGGCCAACAGCCCTGCCGGCAGCGGTTTCGAGCGGGCCTTGTATGGCAGCTATCTGAAGGGCAGCTGGAAGATCCGCGAAGGCCAGGGCCAGGGCGGCAAGGTCGAGTTCCAGGCCAATGGCCTGGTCAGCGGTCTGCCCGGCGCCGAACGCTACGCGCTGTGTCTGGCCGGCGATTGCGCAGCGATGAGCGGCGACAACGACAGCATCTGGCTGCAACAAGGCAACCGCGGCCGCGAATTGCTGTTCAGCCTCGACGACGACGAGCTGCAACTGTTCGAAGCGGTCAATACCGCCGGCGCCAACGAGATGCCCAGCTACGTGCCCGGCAAGCGCGTCTGGCTGCTGGAGCGCTGACGCCTCTCAGAGGGCGGCCAGCACCAGCCAGCCGCCCAGCGCCAGCAGCAGGACGCCGCACAGCCGGTCCAGCGCACCTACCCGCCGTTGCAACCAGCCGCGCCAGCGCGGCCTGTCCAGCAGGCGCACCAGCGCCATGTCCCAGCACAGCACCGCCAGGCTCATCCACGCCAGGCACAGGGCCAGCGCCCAGCCCGGCAGGCTGAAGCGCGCCAGCACGCCGAACAGCCCCGCATAGAAGATCGGCAGCTTGGGATTCAGGCTGCTCGCCAGCAGGCCGTCGCGCAGCCCGCGCAGATAGCCGCCGCGGGACGGGACGTCGCGCTGCGCCGGCATTTCCAGTCGCCTCTGCGCAAGCAGCGCCTGGCCCGCCAGCCAGAGGAAGTACAGTCCGCCGAGCGCCTGCAGCCAGCGCAAGGCGCTGTGCGCCGAGTCCGGCACGCTGGCCAGCAGGCCGAGCACCAGCAGCATGCTCAGGAGGTTGGCCAGGGCGATGCCGGCGGCCACCCCGTCGGCCTGGCGCCGGCCGCGCAGCAGGGCGGCGCGCACCAACAGGAAGAAGTCCGGCCCCGGCGACAGCAGGGCAGCGAAATGGGTACTGGCGACAAGGACGAACGCAGCGAACATGAAGGCCCCTCGAAACGCGAAGGCCTCCAGTCTGTGCAGCACGGCGGGCGCCGTATTGGAAAAAACTCAGGTCTTGGCGCTGCGCCGGAACTGCCCCGGAGTGACCCCGGTGAAACGCCGGAAGGTCGTGGAGAAGTGCGCCTGGTCGTAGAAGCCGAGGTGCTGGGCGAGTTCCGCCAGCGGCCGTTCTTCCAGCAACAGGCGCTTGGCCTGGCGCACCCGGCATTGCAGTTGGTAGGTATGCGGCGGCACGCCGTAGGCACGCCGGAAAGCCTCGATCAGGTGGCGCGGGTGGCGCTGCAGCAACTGCGCCAGCTGGTCCAGACCGAGCGCCTCGGTGGCATGCGCTTCCAGGTAATCGCGCAGGCGTGCGGTGGTTCCGCCGTCGCGGGGCGCCGCAGCCGCCGGGCGCAAGCCGCCGTGGCGCACGAAGACCTGTTCGAGCAAGGCCAGCAGGCGGCTTTCCAACCCCAATGCGTCGCTGCGCTGGAAATCCTCGGCCAGCCACGCCAGGCCAGCCGCCACGCTGCCGTCGTCGGCCGGGTTCAGTTCGCCGAAGCCGCGCGGCAACTGTTTGCGGCCGAGCAGGCCGAGCAGGCGCGTTTCCTCGACATAGAGCATCCGGTAGACCAGCCGCTCGGATTCGGCGTGCCCGGTATGTGGCTCTTCCGGGTTCATCAGCGACAGGGTGCCGGCCGGCAGCGCATGGCGCCGCCCGCGGCACTGGTAGCCGCCGACGCCGTGGAGGATCGAGCCGATGGCGAAGGCCGAATGGCTGTGGCGGCCGAACGCCTGGCCGGAGAAGTCCGCATGGAACAGCTCCACGCCAGGCAGCCAGGGACGCGCCAACAACCGGTTGGCAGCCATCAGGCGTCCCCGAGTACCGCCGCGTAGCCCTCGCGGTAGCTGGGATAGCGCGGCACCCAGCCGAGCGCCCGGGCGCGGCGATTGCTGCAACGCTTGCTGCCGGCGCGGCGTACCGAATGTTCGTCGGCCCATTGGCTGACGCCCAGGCGCTGGCGCAGGTAGTCGACCACCTCGTGCATCGCCACGGGCGCGTCGTCGACACCGATGTAGCAGTCCTCCAGCGCCTGGCCGCCGGCATCGGCGCGCAACAGGAAGGCCAGCAGCCCGGCCGCATCGTCGGCGTGGATCCGGTTGGCATACAGGGGCGGCTCGCTGACCACCCGGTAACCCTGGCGCACCTGGTTGAGCAGCCACTCCCGCCCCGGACCGTAGATGCCGGCCAGGCGCACGCGGGTAGCCGGTATCCCGCTGTCCAGCGCGACCTGCTCGGCGTCGAGCATGATCCGTCCGGAATAGGCCTGGGAAAGCGCCGGCGACTCCTCGTCGATCCAGCCGCCATCGGTCTGCGCGTAGACCCCGGTGCTGGAGACGAACAGCAGGCGCCTGGGCCGCTGGCCGCGGGCCTGCAACCAGCCCAGCACATGGCGCAGGCCGTCGACGTAGGCGGCACGGTAGCCAGCCTCGTCGTGCTGACTGGCGGCGGCGCTGTACACCAGGTAGTCGAGCGGCTCGCTCGGCCACTGCGCGGGACACTCCGGAGCCTGCAGATCGCCAGCCACCGGCAGGATCCCCTGCGGCAAGGCGTCCACCGAGCGACGCAGGCCATGGACCCGCCAGCCATCGGCCAGCAGCGCCTCGCCGAGGCGCCCGCCGACATCGCCGCAGCCGGCGATCATCACTGTTTGCGACATGAAGCCGTCTCCTTCCTACAACAAGGCGGGCAGTGTAGGCGTCGAATCGTCTGCAATGCACGCCCGATCATGCCCCCGGAGGTTGGTTCGCGGCGGTGCAGCCGCTATGCTTGGCCGATCTTAACGGATGAGCAGCCATGACCCTCACCGAACTGCGCTACATCGTCACCCTCGCCCAGGAACAACACTTCGGCCGCGCCGCCGAGCGTTGCCACGTCAGCCAACCGACCCTCTCGGTCGGCGTGAAGAAGCTCGAGGACGAGCTGGGGGTGCTGATCTTCGAGCGCAGCAAGAGCGCCGTGCGCCTGACGCCAGTGGGCGAAGGCATCGTCGCCCAGGCGCAGAAGGTCCTCGAACAGGCCCAGGGCATCCGCGAGCTGGCCCAGGCCGGCAAGAACCAGTTGGCCGCGCCGCTGAAGGTCGGCGCCATCTACACCATCGGTCCCTACCTGTTCCCGCATCTGATTCCCCAGCTGCACCGGGTCGCGCCGCAGATGCCGCTGTACATCGAGGAGAACTTCACCCATATCCTCCGCGACAAGCTGCGTACCGGCGAACTCGACGCGATCATCATCGCCCTGCCGTTCCAGGAAGCCGACGTCCTGACCAAGCCGCTGTTCGACGAGCCCTTCTATGTGCTGATGCCGGCCGACCATCCTTGGACCGCCAAGGCCAGCATCGATTCCGAGCTGCTCAACGACAAGAGCCTGCTCCTGCTCGGCGAAGGCCACTGCTTCCGCGACCAGGTGCTGGAAGCCTGCCCGACCGTGCGCAAGGGCGACGAGAACAAGCACACCACGGTGGAGTCCTCGTCGCTGGAGACCATCCGCCACATGGTCGCCTCCGGACTGGGCGTCTCGGTGCTGCCGTTCTCCGCGGTGGACAGCCACCACTACGCGCCGGGCGTCATCGAAGTGCGCCCGTTCAGCGCGCCGGTGCCGTTCCGTACCGTTGCCATCGCCTGGCGCGCCAGCTTCCCGCGTCCACGCGCCATCGAAGTGCTGGCCGACTCGATCCGCCTGTGCTCGGTGGCCCGTCCGCAAACCCAGGAACAACCGCAAATCGCATGACCGAGCTGTCCAGGGTCCCGGTTACCGCGCTAAAGGGCGTAGGCGCCGCGCTGGCGGAGAAGCTCGCTCGGGTAGGCCTGGAAACCCTGCAGGACATCCTGTTCCACCTGCCCCTGCGCTACCAGGACCGTACCCGCGTCACCGCCATCGGCGCCCTGCGGCCAGGGGCCGACGCGGTGGTCGAGGGCGTGGTGGCCGGCGCCGACGTGGTGATGGGGCGCCGCCGCAGCCTGCTGGTGCGCCTGCAGGACGGCAGCGGCACCCTGAGCCTGCGCTTCTACCATTTCAGCCAGGCGCAGAAGGACGGTCTCAAGCGCGGCACCCACCTGCGCTGCTACGGCGAAGTCCGGCCGGGTGCCTCGGGCCTGGAGATCTACCATCCGGAATACCGCGCGCTGAACGGCGACGAGCCGATTCCGGTGGAGCAGACCCTGACGCCGATCTACCCGACTACCGAGGGCCTCACCCAGCAGCGCCTGCGCCAGTTGAGCCAACAGGCCCTGGCCATGCTCGGCCCCAGCAGCCTGCCCGACTGGCTGCCGGCGGAACTGGCCCGCGACTACCAACTTGGCCCGCTCGACCAGGCGATCCGCTACCTGCACCGGCCGCCGCCGGATGCCGACATCGAGGAACTGGCCGAAGGCCGGCACTGGGCGCAGTTGCGCCTGGCCTTCGAAGAACTGCTGACCCACCAGTTATCCCTGCAGCGCCTGCGCGAAGCCGTGCGCTCGCAGGCAGCGCCGCGCTTGCCGGCGGCCAGCCGCTTGCCGAAACGCTTCCTTGCCAACCTCGGCTTCCAGCCGACCGGCGCGCAACGCCGGGTCGGCGCGGAGATCGCCTACGACCTGGCCCAGGACGAACCGATGCTGCGCCTGGTGCAAGGCGACGTCGGCGCCGGCAAGACCGTGGTCGCCGCCCTCGCCGCCCTGCAAGCCATAGAGGCCGGTTACCAGGTGGCGCTGATGGCGCCGACCGAGATCCTCGCCGAGCAGCATTTCCTCAACTTCAGCAAGTGGCTCCAGCCGCTGGACATCGAAGTCGCCTGGCTGGCCGGCAAGCTCAAGGGCAAGGCCCGCGCGGCGGCACTGGAACGCATCGGCGACGGCGCGCCGATGGTGGTCGGCACCCACGCGCTGTTCCAGGATGAAGTGAAATTCAAGCGCCTTGCACTGGCGATCATCGACGAACAGCACCGCTTCGGCGTGCAGCAGCGCCTGGCCCTGCGCCAGAAGGGCGTGGACGGCAGGCTCTGCCCACACCAGTTGATCATGACCGCCACGCCGATCCCGCGGACCCTGGCGATGAGCGCCTATGCCGACCTCGACACCTCGATCCTCGACGAGCTGCCGCCCGGGCGTACCCCGGTGAATACCGTGCTGGTGGCCGACAGCCGCCGTATCGAGGTGATCGAGCGAGTCCGCGCGGCTTGCCGCGAAGGGCGCCAGGCCTACTGGGTGTGTACCCTGATCGAAGAGTCCGAGGAGCTTACCTGCCAGGCCGCCGAGACCACCTACGAAGAGCTTTCCTCGGCGCTGGGCGAACTGCGTGTCGGCCTGATCCACGGGCGCATGAAGCCGGCGGACAAGGCCGTGGTGATGGAGGCCTTCAAGGAAGGCATGTTGCAACTGCTGGTGGCGACCACGGTGATCGAGGTCGGCGTCGACGTGCCCAACGCCAGCCTGATGATCATCGAGAACCCCGAGCGCCTTGGCCTGGCCCAACTGCACCAGCTACGCGGCCGGGTTGGCCGGGGCAGCGCCGCCAGCCACTGCGTGCTGCTCTACCACCCACCGCTGTCGCAGATCGGCCGCGAGCGGCTGGGCATCATGCGCGAAACCAGCGACGGCTTCGTCATCGCCGAGAAGGACCTGGAATTGCGCGGCCCCGGCGAAATGCTCGGCACCCGCCAGACCGGCCTGCTGCAATTCAAGGTCGCCGACCTGATGCGCGACGCAGACCTGCTGCCGGCGGTCCGCGATGCCGCCCAATCCCTCCTGGCGCACTGGCCGCAGCATGTCAGCCCGCTGCTCGAACGGTGGTTGCGCCACGGCCAGCAATACGGTCAAGTGTGATCTATTTCGCTCTCGCTGACCGGCGTAGGTCTCAGTCTTGAAGCAGCTCTGGTTATACTGAGGGAAAATCCAGCTCGCATGGTCTCGTCATGACAGAAGCCGCCCTGGCCTCCGCCGATGCTCCGCACGCCCCCCAGGTCATCCTCCAGCTGCTCGCCAAGCTAGGCATCGCCTGCCGCGAGGTCAGCGACAGCGCGGAGCTGCCTGCCGCCCGCCGGGTCCAGGCGGTGCTGCTGGACGACGCCGTCGGCACCCTGCTGGTGCTGTTCCCGCAGAGCCAGTTGCTGGACCTCGCCCGGCTCACCGAACTGACCGGCCGCAAGCTGCTGGCGATCAAGCCCGAGCGCCTGGAACGAATGCTCGGCAAGCACGAGTTGCACCGCCTGCCGGCGTTGCCGCCCCTGACCAGTTCGCCCTGCCTGTACGACGAGCGCCTGTTGCAGGAACCGCGCCTGCTGATCGAGTCCGGCCAGCCCGGCATCCTCCTGGAGATCGCCAGCAACGACTTCCGCGGCCTGCTGGGCAAGGCCAGCGCCGCGCGCTTCGGCGAACCGCTGGAAAACATCAACCTGAACCTTGACCGCCCGGACGACGACCGCGCGGAAATCAGCCAGGCCGTGCAGGCCTTCACCGCCCGGCGCATCCAGCAGCGCCTGGAGCAGACCATCGAGATTCCACCGCTGCCGCAGACGGCGCAGAAGATCATCAAGCTGCGGGTCGACCCCAACGCCAGCGTCGACGACATCACCGGTCTGGTGGAAACCGATCCGGCGCTCGCCGCCCAGGTGGTCAGTTGGGCGGCCTCGCCCTACTACGCCGCTCCGGGCAAGATCCGCTCGGTGGAAGACGCGATCGTCCGCGTCCTCGGTTTCGACTTGGTGATCAACCTGGCCCTCGGCCTCGCCCTGGGCAAGAGCCTGAGCCTGCCCAAGGACCAGCCACAGCAGGCCACGCCCTACTGGCAGCAAGCGATCTACACCGCCGCGGTGATCGAGGGCCTGACCCGCGCCATGCCGCGCGAGCTGCGCCCGGAGTCCGGCCTGAGCTACCTGGGCGGCCTGCTGCACAATTTCGGCTACCTGGTCCTGGCGCATGTCTTCCCGCCGCATTTCTCGCTGATCTGCCGGCACCTGGAGGTCAACCCGCACCTCGGCCATGCCTATATCGAACAGCACCTGCTGGGGATCACCCGCGAGCAGATCGGCGCCTGGCTGATGCGCGTCTGGGACATGCCTGACGACCTCTATTGCGCCCTGCGCTTCCAGCAGGACCCCAGCTACACCGGGCCGAACGCGGTCTACGCCAACCTGATCTGCCTGACCAACCGGTTGCTGCGCAACAGCGGCATCGGCGATGGCACGCAGCAAGCGATTCCGGCGGCATTGTACGAGCGCCTGGGGATCACCCCGGAGAAGGCCGGGGACGCCGTGAAAAAGGTGCTGGAAGCGGAAGCGGCCCTGCGCGAACTGGCGGCCCAGTTCAATCGCTTGCCGGGGTGACCGGGTAGTCCGCTGCGAAACGCACTACCGAAAGGCTGCGGCCGCAGCCCGGATGAGATCGAAAGCCGCCCTCAGGCGGCTTTCTTCTCCGGAGCCTTCTTCTTCGGCTTGAGGTACTTCACCAGACCCTGGAACCAGATCACCAGCGCCGGATTGCCCTTTATCTGGATGTCCTTGTTCTGGATGCCCTGCATGAAGGCCAACTGCGGGTTCTTCGAAGTCATCGCGGCGAAACCGTAGGCTCCGTCCTTGAACCCCAGGGAAAATGCCGGTTGCGGATGGGTACCGCGCTTGCTGCTGACGCGCAGGTCCCTGACCAGGTAGTGGCGCGCCACCTTGCCGTCGAGGGTATGCAACTGGAACACCAGGTCCTTGCCCTCGAGCTGCTTCTGGAAAGCGGGATTGTCGCGGCTGGCCTTGGCCATCAGGCGACCAAGCATCCACAGGAGAAGACGAAATTTCATGCACGCGCCTCGATATCCGGGGAGATGAGCGGCGCATTGTAGCTGTTCGCGAGGAGGACTACAGCTGTCCTTTCGATGAGCGCGGAAGCGTCTTCGACGAAGCCCGGAGCCGCTCTGACTCCGGGCTCTCGGCGGTCAGTTGACCGCGTCGCGCAGGGCCTTGCCCGGCTTGAAGGCGACGGTGTTGCTGGCCTTGATCTTCACCGGCTGGCCGGTCTGCGGGTTCTTCCCCGTGCGGGCTCCGCGATGGCGTTGCAGGAAGGTGCCGAAACCGACCAGGGTCACGCTGTCCTTGCGGTTCAGCGCGCCGGTGATTTCATCCAACAGGGCGTTGAGAACGCGATTGGCCTGTTCCTTGGTGAGATCGGCCTTTTCGGCGATAGCGGCGGCTAGTTCTGGTTTACGCATAGTTGCCTCTTTGACGGTTTGTTGTTTTTGTGTCCGTGCTGTCTTCCCAGCAGCGCTCAAAGGCACCGCAGTCCACCGGAACCATAGGCTCTAGACTGCGGTAGACGCGATGGAGGATGGCATGCTCCCGAGGACTGCGCCAGTATCGTCCGACAATTTTGCCGCAAGTCTCGACGGCATAACGGCCGGAACCAATGGCATTCAAGCCATGAGGCCGGGTAACTCTTTGTTCAGGGCCAATTTTTCGTTCACCGCCGCTCCGGTCAGGGCATAACCGATCACTCGACCAGCGGTATCCCGGCACAGGACCTTGAGGTCCGTTCCAGAGCCTTCCACTAGCCATTGGCCATCCATTCCGCGGGGCGGCGGCGACACCACCAGCGGGCAGGCCGGGGTCTTCACCGTCACCGGCATGGGACCGTAGGCCACCTGGCTGGGGTTGCCGGCGAGGGTCTGCGCCAGCGCGCGTGCGCAGGCCATCAGCGGCATCACATAGAGCAGGTTGAGGCCGTCCACTTCGGCGCAGTCGCCCAGCGCGTAGATGTTGGCGTGGGAGGTGCGCAGCGAGCGGTCGACGACGATCCCGCGGTTGACCGCCAGCCCGGCGGCGAAGGCCAATTCGGTGCGCGGACGCAGGCCGACGGCGGAGACCACCAGGTCGCAGGGAATCACCTCGCCATCCGAAAGATGCGCTTCCAGCCCCTCGCCGGCCTTCTTCAGGCTGGCCAGCACCGGCCCCAGGTGGAAGCGCACGCCGAGGCCTTCCAGGCCTGCCTGCACGGCCTTCGCCGCGGCCGGGTGGAGCAGGCCCGGCATCACCTGCTCGCAAGGCGCCACCACGTCGAGCTGGTAGCCGCCGCTGGAGAGGTCGTTGGCGAATTCGCAACCGATCAGCCCCGCACCGAGCAGCAGTACCCGGTGCTTGCCGGCAGCCGCCTGGCGGAAGCGCGCGTAGTCTTCCAGGTCGTTGATCGGGTAGAGCGCTTCCTGGGCATCGCCCTCGACCGGCACCCGGATCGGCTCCGCGCCCCAGGCCAGGACCAGGTCGCGATAACGCACCTCTTCCTCGCCGATCCAGATCCGCTGATGGCCGGGATCGATACCGGTGACCCGGGTATGGGTCAGGATGCGTGCGTTCAGTTGCTCGGCCATGGCGCCCGGTTCGGCCATGGCCAGGCCGTCGGCGTCCTTGTTCTTCGAGAAGCCGGTGGAGAGCATCGGCTTGGAATAGGAACGGCCGTCGTCGGCGGTGATCATCAGCAGCGGCGTCTCGCTGTCCAGCTTGCGCCACTCGCGGGCCAGGTTGTAGCCCGCCAGGCCGGTTCCGATGATTACCAGGGGCGCACGCTCGCTCATTTCCGTTCCTCTGTGATTGCCGGCGCCGGGCGCCGCTTCTGTGGATTTCGCTCAGGCGATCTCGATCATCTCGAAATCGATCTTGCCGACACCGCAATCCGGGCAGACCCAGTCCGCCGGGATGTCTTCCCAACGGGTTCCCGCCGGAATGCCTTCTTCGGGCAGGCCCAGGGCTTCGTCGTAGATGAAGCCGCAGACCACGCATTGCCACTTGCGCATAGCCACCCTCCTCGTTCGTCGAACCTAGCTCAGCGTCGGTGGCCGGCCAACGGCAAGGCTGCCGGGCGTTCCCGGCAGGACAGTCAATGACCGGACCCAAGTCCCAAGGATAACTCCTGGACGGCCGCTGGCCAGGCATGAAAAAAGGCGGCCAGGGCCGCCTTCTTCGCCGGCGAGCGGGGCTCAGCCGATTTCGATCATCTCGAAGTCCAGCTTGCCGACGCCGCAGTCGGGGCACAGCCAGTCTTCAGGCACGTCTTCCCAGCGCGTTCCCGCCTCGATGCCTTCTTCCGGCCAGCCTTTGGCCTCGTCATAGATCAGTCCACACACCACGCATTGCCACTTCTTCATTGTTTACCTCGGGCGGGTTACCACGGTTCAGCGCCGGCAACCTATAACAAATCCACCCTGTCCGCCAACCTGCCCGAAAGGCAAGGTGGTGCCGAACGGGCCAACCAAAGATGGGTGGTGCCCACCGGTCGCCTCACAACCCCTCGGCTCCGATCCGCGCCACCCGGGCGTCCTCTTCGGCGCGTACGCCGGAAACCCCGACCGCGCCGACCACCTGTCCGTCCACCAGGATCGGCACACCGCCCTCCAGGGTGGCCTGCAGCAGCGGCACCGAGAGGAAGGCGCTGCGTCCGCCGTTGATCATGTCCTCGTAGCGCTTCGTTTCCCGGCGTCCCAGGGCGGCGCTGCGGGCCTTTTCCGTCGCGATGTAGGCACCGATCGGCGCGCAGCCGTCGAGGCGCTCCAGCGCCAGCGGGTGGCCGCCGTCGTCGACCACCGCGATGCTCACCGCCCAGCCTTGGCGCTGTGCCTCCTCGCGGGCCGCGCCAAGGACGCGGGCGACCTCCTCGCGGCCGAGTACCGGCTTGCTGTGCATGGTTTCACTCTCCTCCGGGCAAGGCCTGGTCGAGCAGCTCGATCCAGTGGCGTACCGGGGTCCGTCCGGCCCCGTCGAGATGGGCCTGGCAACCGACGTTGGCCGTGGCGATGACATCCGGCGCGCCGCTTTCCAGGGCGTCCAGGCGGTTGTCGCGCAGACGCCGGGACAGCGCCGGCTGGGTCAGCGAGTAGGTGCCGGCGGACCCGCAGCAGAGATGACCGTCGGCCACCTCGGTGAGATGGAAGCCCAGTCGCCGCAGCACCGCCTCCACGGCCCCGCCCAGTCGTTGCGCGTGCTGCAGTGTGCATGGGCAGTGGAACGCCAGGCGCTGGTCGCAGCGCAGGCCGAGGGACTCCAGCGGCTCGTCGCGAAGCACTTCCACCAGGTCGCGGGCAGCGGCGGCGACCTCGCGCGCCTTGTCCGCGTACCGTGGGTCGTCGCGCAGCAGGTAGGCGTAGTCCTTGACGAAGGCGCCGCAGCCGCTGGCGGTCTGCACGATGGCCTCGGCACCCTCGCGCAGCAACGGCCACCAGGCGTCGATATTGCGCCGCGCGCGCTGGCGGCCGCGCTCCTGCGCATCCAGGTGGAAATCCAGCGCGCCGCAGCAGCCGGCCGCGGCCGCCGGCGTCACGCTGATTCCCAGGCGGTCCAGAACCCGCGCGGCGGCGGCGTTGGTGTTCGGCGACAGCGCCGGCTGCACGCAACCTTCGAGCAGCAGCACGCGCCGCGCATGCCGGGGCTGCGGCCGCCTGCCCGGCGCCGCGACCCGACGTGGCAGCTTGCCCTGCATCGCCTCAGGCAGCAGAGGCCTCAGCCGCCCGGCAGCGCCGGCCAGCGCGCCGAACAACCCCGGGCGCGGGGCCAGCAGGCGCAGCCCGTCGCGCAGCAGGCGTTGCCGGAAGCCGCGCGGCAGGCGTTCGGCGAGGAGGTCGCGGCCGATATCCAGCAGCTTGTGGTACTCGACTCCGGATGGGCAGGTGGTTTCGCAGTTGCGGCAGCTCAGGCAGCGATCGAGGTGCAGGCGGGTGCGCTCGCTGGCCTCGTCGCGCTCGAGGAACTGCTTGATCAGGTAGATCCGTCCGCGCGGGCCGTCGAGTTCGTCGCCCAGCTCCTGGTAGGTCGGGCAGGTGGCGTTGCAGAAACCGCAGTGCACGCAGCTGCGCAGGATGCGCTCGGCTTCGGCGGCCTCGGCGCGTTGCCGGGCGGAATCGCAGAGGTTGGTTTGCATCGCGCCTCCTCAGAGTTCGGCGTACATCCGCCCGGGATTGAAGATGCCCTGCGGGTCGAGCTGGCGTTTGAGTGCCCGGTGCAGGCCGAGCAGTCCAGGCGGTAGCGGCTGGAACGGCGCATCGAGATGGCCGGCGCGGTAGCAGGTGGCATGACCGCCATGGGCGGCGGCCCACGCACGGATGTCCGCGGCCGGCGCGTCGCTTTTCAGCCAGCGCAGCGCCCCGCCCCAGTCCAGCAACTGACGACCGGGCAACGGCGTCTCCGGCGCCAGCGCCGGCAGCGACAGGCGCCAGAGCGGTCGCGGGTCGTCGAAGAACGGCAGGCGCTGCTCGCGCAGGTCGGCCCAGAAGCCGTCCTCGAGCGCTTCGCCACCGAGGCGGTCGCGCGCCGAGCGTACCGAGCCCTCGCCGCCCTCCAGGCGCAGGCGCAGGGCTTCGCCGTCGTGGCAGGCCGCACTGATCGGCAATGGCTGGCCTCCCCACTCGGCCAGCTTGCGCAACGCCGTCGCCACCGGCAGGTCCAGGCTCAGGCCGGCCTGGCAGCGCGGCATGGGCAGCACCTTGAAGGACACTTCGGTGACCACCCCGAGGCAACCGAAGCTGCCCGCCAGCAACCGCGACAGGTCGTAGCCGGCGACGTTCTTCATCACCTCGCCGCCGAAGCGCAGGTGGGTGCCCAGGCCACTGATCAGCCGCGTCCCGAGGACGAAATCGCGTACCGCTCCCGCCCAGGGCCGGCGCGGTCCGGACAGGCCGCTGGCGAGCACCCCGCCGACCGTCGCCCGGCCGCCGAAACCCGGCGCCTCGCAGGCAAGCATCTGCCCGCCGCGCGCCAGCACGGCCTGTAGCTCGTCCAGCGGCGTACCGGCACGGGCGGTGATCACCAGTTCGCAGGGATCGTAGGCGACGATCCCACGGTGTTCGGCGAGCGCCAGCGGTTCGCCCGCAACCGGCCTGCCGAGGAACGCCTTGCTATCGCCACCGACGATGCGCAGCGGCGCGCGCCGCGCCAGGGCGTCGCGGACCCGCTCGAGCAGCGCGCCGGCATGGTCGGCGCCAGCGTCCGCATCGAAATACGGCTGGCTCATCAGAAACGCTCCAGTTCGGGGAACGGCAGTCGACCGTGGCGGACGTGCATGGCGCCGAACTCGGCGCAGCGATGCAGGGTGGGCACGTTCTTGCCGGGATTGAGCAGCCCGGCCGGGTCGAACGCCGCCTTCACGGCGTGGAACAGGGTCAGCTCGTCGGCATTGAACTGAGCGCACATCTGGTTGATCTTCTCGCGGCCGACGCCATGTTCGCCGGTGATGCTGCCGCCTACCGCTACGCACAACTCGAGGATCCTGCCGCCCAGCGCTTCGGCGCGCTCCAGCTCGCCCGCCAGGTTGGCGTCGAAGAGGATCAGCGGGTGCATGTTGCCGTCGCCGGCGTGGAATACATTGGCCACCCGCAGGCCGTATTCGCGCGAAAGCTCGGCGATGCCATGCAGCACCCGCGGCAGCTCGCGGCGCGGGATGCTGCCGTCCATGCAGTAGTAATCGGGGGAAATCCGCCCGACCGCCGGAAACGCATTCTTGCGCCCGGCCCAGAAGCGCTGGCGCTCGGCCTCGTCTTGGGCCTGTCGCACCGAGGTGGCGCCAGCCGCCTCGAACAGCTCGCGGACCCGCTCGCAATCCTCGTGCACGTCGGCTTCCACGCCATCCAGTTCGCAGAGCAGGATCGCCGCCGCGTCGACCGGGTAACCGGCGTGGATGAAATCCTCGGCGGCGCGGATCGACAGGTTGTCCATCATTTCCAGCCCGGCCGGGACGATGCCGGCACCGATCAGGTCGGCCACCGCCCGCCCGGCGCTTTCCACATCGTCGAAGCTGGCCAGCAGGACCTTCGCCACCGGCGGGCGCGGCAACAGCCTGACGGTGACCTCCACCACCACGCCGAGCAGCCCTTCGGAGCCGGTGAACAGCGCCAGCAGGTCGAAGCCGGCGCTGTCCAGGGCGCTGGACCCCAGGCTCAGGCGCTCGCCTTCCAGGGTCACGATGTCCACCTGCAACAGGTTGTGCACGGTCAGGCCGTACTTCAGGCAATGCACGCCGCCGGCGTTCTCCGCGACGTTGCCGCCGATGGAGCAGGCGATCTGCGAGGACGGGTCCGGTGCGTAGTACAGACCATGAGGGGCAGCGGCCTGGGAGATCGCCAGGTTGCGCACGCCAGGCTGGACCCGGGCGAAACGACCCAGCGGATCGATCTCGAGGATCCGCCGGAAACGCGCCATCACCAGCAGCACGCCGTTCTCCAGCGGCAGCGCGCCGCCGGACAGGCCGGTGCCGGCACCACGCGCCACGACCGGCACCTTCAGCCGATGGCAGAGGGCGAGCAGGCCCTGAACCTGTTCGATGCGTTCCGGCAATGCCACCAGCAACGGCGTGCAGCGATACGCCGAGAGTCCGTCGCACTCGTAGGGACGCAGGTCTTCCGCGGCGTGCAGCAGTTCGAGGTCGGGCAGGCGGAGGCGCAACTCGGCCAGCAGGCCATCCTTGTCCACCTGCGGCAGCGGACCGTCCAGACGCTCGTCGTAGAGGATGTTCATGGCGGCTGTCCTTGTTGTGGTTGTCGGCGGGATCAGCAAGCGTCCACAGCCTGTACCGCGCGGACGCCGGGGTCCAGCAGGCGTCTAACTGGTCCTACCAGTATCACCAGGAGCCATGGGCATGAGGCGCATGCTAGAAAGTCCCTGAGCTTCTATAGTGAGTAACGACAGCCAACTGGTCCTACCAGTGCAACGGGAGCTTCCATGCAGAAACAGCGGGTGGCCGACCAGGTCGCAGAGCGTATCGAGCGGTTGATCGTCGACGGCGTGCTCAAGGTCGGCCAGGCACTGCCGTCCGAGCGGCGCCTGGTGGCCAAGCTCGGCTGCTCGCGCTCGGCCCTGCGCGAGGGCCTGCGGGCGCTGCGCGGGCGCGGCATCATCGACACCGAGCATGGCCGTGGGTCGTTCGTCGCCGACCTCGACCGCAACGCCGACGCCAGCCCGCTGATGCACCTGTTCGGCTCCCAGCCGCGCACCCTCTACGACCTGCTCGAAGTCCGCGCCCTGCTGGAGGGCGAGGCGGCCCGCCTGGCAGCGCTACGCGGCACCGAGGCAGACTTCGTCCTGCTCGCCCGACGCTACGAAGAGATGCTCGCCAGCCACGAGGAAGCCCAGCCGATCGATCCCCGCGAGCACGCCCGCCGCGACCACGCGTTCCACCGGGCGATCAGCGAGGCATCGCACAATCCGGTGCTGGTGCATACCCTGCAATCGCTCAACGAACTGCTGCTGAGCACGGTGTTCGCCTCAGTGAACAACCTCTATCACCGGCCGCCGCAGAAACGCCAGATCGACCGCCAGCACGCGCGCCTCTACGCGGCCCTCCGCGAGCGCCAGCCGGACCAGGCGCAACGGGCGGCGCGCGAACATATCCACAGCATCCGCGACAACCTGCGGGAGATCGAGCAGGAAGAACAGCGCCTGGTCCGCGCCACCCTGCGCCTGAACGGCTGGGGGTGACGCGCCACCGCGTCGCAGACCGGCCGCCGGCCGAACGTGCTACCCTCGCCGCCTTCTGCCGCCGTCTCGTAGTCCCGTCATGCCCAGCAATGCGCTCTGGCTTCGCGCCGACCAACTGTCCAGCGTCTCCCCCGCCGTCCTCGACTGGCTGTTCGACGAGGGGTCGCTGACCCGGCGCCTGACCGCCCTGGCCGACGGCGCGTTCCGCGTCGAACCCCTGCTGGAAGGCTGGCAGACCCTGCGCGACGACGAATGCCAGGGGCTCGACGTCCCTACCGGCAGTAGCGGCTGGGTCCGCGAGGTCTACCTGCATGGCCACGACCGTCCCTGGGTGTTCGCCCGCAGCGTGGCGGCGCGCAGCGCCCTGGAAGGCTCGGGCTTCGACCTGGCGCTGCTCGGCACCCGCTCGCTGGGCGAGTTGCTGTTCAGCGACAGCGCCTTCGAGCGCGGGCCCATCGAAGTCTGCCGCTATCCGGCGGCCGGTCTGCCCGCCGAGGTCCGCGCCGAGGGTCTCTGGGGCCGTCGCTCACGGTTTTCCCGCGGCGCGCTCGGGGTGCTGGTGGCGGAGGTGTACCTACCGCGCCTGTGGGACCAGGCGGGAATCGCCGACGTATAATCCCCCGGTCGACTCCGGAGGTCCCCATGTTCGTCACCCTGATCAAGCCGCTGGCCCGCCTGCACCCCCGCGCCTGGGACTTCGTCCAACTGGTGCGGCTGGACCGGCCGATCGGCATCTACCTGCTGCTCTGGCCGACCCTCTGGTCGCTGTGGATCGCCGCGGACGGCGTGCCGGAACTGAAGAACCTGCTGATCTTCGTCCTCGGCGTCATCCTGATGCGCGCCGCCGGCTGCGTGATCAACGATTTCGCCGACCGCAATTTCGACGGCCATGTCGCACGCACCAAGGCGCGCCCGCTGGCCACCGGCAAGATCAGCGTGCGCGAGGCCTGGATCACCTTCGCCGTCCTGGTCGCGCTGAGCTTCGGCCTGGTCCTGCTGACCAATGCAACGACCGTCTGGCTGTCGTTCGGCGCGGTAGCCGTGGCCTCGCTCTACCCCTTCATGAAGCGCTACACCTACTATCCGCAGGTGGTGCTGGGCGCCGCCTATTCCTGGGGCATCCTGATGGCCTTCACCGCCGAGCGCGGCGAATTGCCGGCCAGCGCCTGGCTGCTGTTCCTGGCCAACGTGCTGTGGACGGTCGCCTATGACTCCTACTACGCGATGACCGACCGCGAGGACGACCTGAAGATCGGCATCAAGTCCACCGCAATCCTCTTCGGCGATGCCGACCGCCTGATCATCGGCAGCCTGCAGGGCCTGACCCTGCTCCTGCTAGTGCTGGCCGGCAACCGCTTCGAACTGGGCCTGTGCTTCTACCTCGGCCTGGCGGTGGCGGCGGCCTGCTTCGTCTGGGAAGCCTGGTCGACCCGCGACCGCGACCCGCAGGCCTGCTTCCGCGCCTTCCTGCACAACCACTGGGCTGGCCTGGCGATCTTCCTCGGCACGGTCGCCGACTACGCGCTGCGTTGAGCGGCGCGCAGGCCGGCGACCATCTAGTCCATGTCCGGCTGGGCGACGTGCCAGGCGCCCATCTTGCCGTCACCGTTCTTGTCGCCAGGCTTCTTGTCCTGGATGAAGGTATAAAGGGGCTTGCCGTAGTAGGCCCACTGCTGGGTGCCGTCCTCGCGAGCGACCAGGCTCCAGTCGCCGCTGGCCTGCGCTCCCTGGGCCGCTGCCAGCGGCGGCCAGTTCTTCGCGCACTGCCCGGAACAGGCGGATTGCCCTTCGCTGTCCTTGTCGTAGGTATAGAGCGTCATGCCCTTGCCATCGACCAGCACGCCGTCCTTCTCGGTGGCCGGCGCCACCGTTTCCTGGGCCAGCGCGGCGAACGCCGGCAGGGCCAGCGCCAGACCCAGCGCCAGGTGGATTCTGTTCATCGCGTCTCTCTCCTGTGTCTTCAGGTGGAGCGTTCGCCGCCCGCAGGGACGGCACCGGAACCTGTTGAGCATAGCCCCGCCGCGGGCAGTCGGCGGAAACTACGCCGTTGTGTCACATACCTGACACAATTTCGTTATCTAATGCGGCGCAAGACAGATCGACCCGAGGCAAGACCATGGTTGGCAAGACAATCCTCATCGTTGATGACGAAGCACCGATTCGCGAGATGATCGCCGTGGCCCTGGAGATGGCCGGCTACGAGTGCCTGGAGGCGGAAAATACCCAGCAGGCGCACGCGGTGATCGTCGACCGCAAGCCGGACCTGATCCTGCTCGACTGGATGCTCCCCGGCACTTCCGGCATCGAACTGGCGCGACGCCTGAAGCGTGACGAACTGACCGTCGACATCCCGATCATCATGCTCACCGCCAAGGGCGAGGAGGACAACAAGATCCAGGGCCTGGAGGTCGGCGCCGACGACTACATCACCAAGCCGTTCTCGCCCCGCGAGCTGGTCGCCCGCCTGAAGGCCGTGCTGCGCCGCACCGGGCCTGGCGACAGCGAGGCGCCGATCGAGGTCGGCGGCCTGCTGCTGGACCCGATCAGCCACCGCGTGACCATCGACGGCAAGCCGGCCGAGATGGGCCCCACCGAGTACCGCCTGCTGCAGTTCTTCATGACTCACCAGGAACGCGCCTATACCCGCGGCCAACTGCTGGACCAGGTCTGGGGCGGCAACGTCTATGTCGAGGAGCGCACCGTCGACGTGCATATCCGCCGCCTGCGCAAGGCGCTCGGCGAGGTCTACGAAAATCTGGTTCAGACTGTCCGCGGGACCGGCTATCGTTTCTCCACCAAGAGCTGACCCCGCTCCCGGCCGCCCAGCGGCCGGAGTCGTTTCCCCTGGACGGTCCGTGACGGACCGCCACTGGACAGGATGCAATCCGTCGTGAACCAAGACTGGCGTGGAGCGCTGATCCGCCACCTGCTTCTCGTGCTGGCCGCCAGCCTCGTGCTCGGCGTGGTCAGCGGCCATTACGGCTGGGCCCTGGCCCTCGGCCTGGCTCTCTACCTCGGCTGGACCCTCTGGCAGCTACTGCGCCTGCACCAGTGGCTGCGCAACCACCAGCCAGACGAGCCACCGCCGGACAGCTACGGCCTCTGGGGCGAAGTCTTCGACAATATCTACCACCTGCAACGCCGCAACCAGCGCGCCCGTGGCCGCCTGCAGGCGGTGATCGACCGGATCCAGGAGTCCACCGCGGCCCTGCGTGACGCGGTGATCATGCTCGACAGCGACGGCAACCTGGAATGGTGGAACCTCGCCGCGGAAAACCTGCTCGGCCTGAAGACCCCGCAGGACGGTGGCCAGCCGGTGAGCAACCTGATCCGCCATCCGCGCTTCAAGGAATACTTCGACCAGGAGGATTACCGCGAGCCGCTGGAAATCCCCTCGCCGATCAACGAGCGCCTGCGCCTGCAATTCCACATCACCCTCTACGGCAACCGCGAGCACCTGATGCTGGTCCGCGACGTCACCCGCGTCCACCAGCTGGAGCAGATGCGCAAGGACTTCGTGGCCAACGTCTCCCACGAGCTGCGCACGCCGCTGACGGTGATCGCCGGCTACCTGGAGACCCTCCTCGACAACGTCGAGGATGTGAACCCGCGCTGGCTGCGCGCCCTGCAGCAGATGCAGCAGCAGGCCGGACGCATGCAGAACCTGCTCAACGACCTGCTCCTGCTGGCCAAGCTGGAGGCCACCGACTACCCCGGCGACAACAAGCCGGTGGCGGTGGACGCTCTCCTCGCCAGCATCCGTAACGACGCCCAGGCCCTGTCCGCCGGGCGCAACCACCGCATCAGCCTGGACGCCGCACCCGCTGTGCAGCTCAAGGGCAGCGAGGCGGAACTGCGCAGCGCCTTCTCCAACCTGGTATTCAACGCGGTGAAGTACACCCCCGACGAAGGCGAGATCCGCATCCGCTGGTGGGCCGACGAACAGGGCGCGCACCTGTCGGTGCAGGACACCGGTATCGGCGTCGACCCCAAGCACCTGCCGCGCCTGACCGAGCGCTTCTACCGGGTGGACTCCAGCCGCGCCTCCAACACCGGCGGCACCGGCCTCGGCCTGGCCATCGTCAAGCACGTGCTGATCCGCCACCGCGCGCGCCTGGAAATCAGCAGCGTGCCCGGCAAGGGCAGCACCTTCACCTGCCATTTCGCCCCGGCGCAGGTCGCCGAGGCCGAGCGCAAGGCGCCGAAGTGAACCTCGTCGCAGTGCCGCGCCGCCGGCGTCGGCACGGCCAAGGCTTGCAAGCGACGACACAGCCCCTCATTCTTAAGGGCCTTTTGGCTACCGCACACCCCCATGGACCCTTCTCCTAGTACCAGCATCGCCACCTATTTCGCCGATGCCGGCCTGATCCTCTTCGCGCTTTTCCTCGTCCTGCTCAATGGCTTCTTCGTCGCCGCCGAGTTCGCCATGGTCAAGCTCCGCGCCACCCGCGTGGAAACCATCGCCAAGCAGCACGGCTGGCGCGGCGCCATCCTGCGCAAGGTTCACAACCAGCTGGACGCCTACCTGTCCGCCTGCCAGCTGGGCATCACCCTGGCCTCCCTGGGCCTGGGCTGGGTCGGCGAGCCGGCCTTCGCCGAACTCCTGGAACCGCTGCTGGCGATGATCGGCGTGCATTCCGACGAACTGATCCGCGGGATCTCCTTCTTCACCGCGTTCTTCATCATTTCCTACCTGCACATCGTGGTCGGCGAGCTGGCGCCCAAGTCCTGGGCGATCCGCAAACCGGAACTGCTGTCGCTGTGGACGGCGGTGCCGTTGTACCTTTTCTACTGGCTGATGTACCCGGCGATCTGGCTGCTCAACGCCAGCGCCAACGCCATCCTCAAGATCGCCGGCCAGGGCGAGCCCGGCCCGCACCACGAGCATCACTACAGCCGCGACGAACTGAAGCTGATCCTCCACTCCAGCCGCGCCCAGGACCCCAGCGACCAGGGCATGCGCGTGCTGGCCTCGGCGGTGGAGCTGGGCGAACTGGAGGTGGTCGACTGGGCCAACTCCCGCGAAGACCTGGTCTACCTCGAGCACGACGCGCCGCTGGCGGACATCCTCGCGGTGATCCGCCGCCATAAGTACAGCCGCTACCCGGTCTGGGACAGCCACAAGGGCGAGTTCATCGGCCTGCTGCACATCAAGGACCTGCTGCTGGCGCTGTCCGCCCTGGACAGCCTGCCGGAGACCTTCGACCTCGACGAACTGGTGCGCCCGCTGGAGATCGTCACCAAGCACACCCCGCTGTCGCGCCTGCTGGAGCAGTTCCGCAAGGGCGGCGCGCACTTCGCCGTGGTGGAAGAGGCCGATCACAAGGTGGTCGGCTTCCTGACCATGGAGGACGTGCTGGAAGTGCTGGTCGGCGACATCCAGGACGAACACCGCAAGACCGAGCGCGGCATCCTCGCCTACCAGCCGGGCAAGCTGCTGGTGCGCGGCGACACACCGCTGTTCAAGCTCGAGCGCCTGCTCGGCATCGACCTCGATCATGTCGAGGCAGACACTCTCGCCGGGCTGGTCTACGACACCCTGAAGCGGGTGCCGGAGGAAGAGGAAGTCCTCGACACCGAGGGCCTGCGGATCATCGTGAAGAAGATGCGCGGTCCGAAGATCGTCCTGGCCAAGGTGGTCAAGCTCGATTGAGACGAGCCGGCGCCGCCACGGCGCCGGCGACTTTTCAAGGCTCGCGGACGATGGCGAAGTTCGGCAGGCTGTCGACCGGCTGGGCGAAGTCGTAGGGAATCGACTCCAGCGCCAGGCCGACGTTGCGCTGGATCACGAAGTGCAGGTGCGGCCCGCTGCTGTTGCCGGTGTTGCCGGAGCGCGCCAGCGGCGTGCCGACCTGGACCCGCTGGCCCTCGGCGACCAGTACCGAATGGCGCATCAGGTGCAGGTAGACGCCCATGGTGCCGTCGTCGTGCAGGATGCGGACGAAGTTGCCCGAGGGATTGTTGCCGCGCCCGCTCTGGTTGTTCTCGATCTTCACCACGGTGCCGCCGCGGGCGGCGATGATCGGCGTGCCCTCGGGCATGGCGATGTCCATCGCGTAGCGGCCCTTGGGGGTGAAGTGGCTGTACTTGCCATTGGCGCCCTGGGACAGGCGGAACGGCCCGCCGCGCCAGGGCAGCGGATAGCGATAGAGCAGTGGCTGCTGGCGCGGGTCGCCGAGCGCGTAACGCAGCTTCGGGGTGTAGCTCATCGGCTTGCCGGCCTTGCGCGGCGCCAGGGTCGCCAGGCGCACCTGGCTGCGCGCCGGGACCACCCAGCGAATCGGCCCGTCGGGCACCCCAACGGCATTGCGCGGGTTGCGGATCCGCAACTCGACCTCGACCGGCGCGTAGAGGTCGTTGCGCACCTGCAGGGTCTCGCCACCCGCGTGCTTCTTCGTCTCCAGCTTCACTTCCCGTTCCAGGTGCTCGACCATCCGGTCGCGGAAGACGAACACCTGCGCCCCGGCCACGGCGCGGTCGGAGTAGGTCACCACGCCATTGGCGTCGGTGTACTTGTAGATGGTCAGGGCCGCAGCCGGAGCTGCCGCGGCGAACAGGCCACAGAGAAGGAGAAGGCGCCCTAGCATGACTGCACGGATCGTGTCGTTCTGGTTATCCCGAATCGGCAAGACTAGCAGCGCTTTATTGCCAGGGCGAGACGACAGCGAGCGGGCTGTGAACGGATCGTCGGGAAAAAACCGCTCAGGCGCCGGGAACGTAGTGCTTCTGGGTACTTCCGCGGGCGATCAGGCGCGACAGGTAGTCGAGCTTCTGCGGGTCGCGGTCGACGAAACGCAGGGTCAACAGCAGCCAATCGCTATCCGGCTTCGGCTCCAGCGCGGCGATGGCGTGCAGGTAGCCGTTCAGGCGCGCCACGTCGCTGTTTTCCTCGAGGTCCAGCACCGCGCTTTCCAGCACCTGCGGCAACAGGTCGGCGCGCTTCACCACCAGTTGCGCTTCCTTCAGACTGACCGCCTTGATCACGCAGGGCATGCTGCTCTGCGGCAGGCGCAATTGCGCCTGGCCCAGCGGGTTGCCGCTGCCGGCGGGACGCGCGCTGGCCTGGGGAGCCGAAGCCGGCTTCGGCGCGGGGGCCGGTTTTGCCGGACTGGCGGCGGGCTTGATCACCTCGGCGCGACCACCGGTCAGGGCGGCCAGCGAATCGTTGGCCATGCCGCTGGCGATCTCCCGGCGCGGCGCGTGGGCCGCCAGGGCTTCCAGCTTGCCGCTGCGGCTCAGGGCCTTCTTGATCTTGGCCACCAGTTGGTCATTGGAGAATGGCTTGCCGATGTAGTCCGACACCCCGGCCTGGATCGCCTGGACCACGTTCTCCTTGTCGCCGCGACTGGTGACCATGATGAACGGGGTAGTCTTGAGGTTTTCCTGGGCACGGCACCAGGTCAGCAGTTCGAGGCCGGACATCTCCGGCATCTCCCAATCGCAGAGGATCAGGTCGACGTTCTGCCGACTGAGCAGTTGCTGGGCCTTGCGGCCGTTCACGGCCTCCTCGATATGAAGGCCGGGGAAGTTGTCGCGCAACCCTTTCTTCATCAGATCTCGGATGAAGGGGGCGTCATCCACCACTAGCGCGCTGACTTTGCTCATCGACTTCTCCTGGACAGGTCCGCCTAGGATAGCCTCCCCTGCTGGCAGGATGCCAAGCCTTGCTGCAGTCGCGCGAAGAAACAAGGCTCCAGGTCAAGGGAGCCTTGCCTGCGGAAGATCACTCGCCGCGGTTGTTCTCGACCTCTTCCTTCATGCGGGTCAGGCCGATGTGGCGAACGTCGGTGCCGCGAACCAGGTAGATCACCAGCTCGGCGATGTTGCGCGCATGGTCGCCGATGCGCTCCAGCGAGCGCAGGGCCCAGATGATGTTGAGCACGCGGGATATCGCCCGCGGGTCTTCCATCATGTAGGTGACCAGCTCGCGCAGGGCGGTCTTGTACTCGCGATCGACGGTCTTGTCGTACTGCGCCACGGACAGCGCCAGGTCGGCATCGAAGCGGGCGAAGGCGTCCAGTGCCTCCTGCACCATCTTCTGTACCTGGCTGCCGATGTGCCGAACCTCGACGTAGCCGCGCGGCGACTCGCCTTCCTCGCACAGCTGGATGGCGCGGCGGGCGACCTTGGAGGCCTCGTCGCCGATCCGCTCGAGGTCGATCACCGACTTCGAGATGCTGATGATCAGGCGCAGGTCGGAGGCCGCCGGCTGACGCCGGGCGAGGATACGCACGCACTCCTCGTCGATGTTGCGCTCCATCTGGTTGATCTGGTCGTCGATCTCGCGGACCTGCTGGGCGAGGCCGGAGTCGGCGTCGATCAGCGCGTTGACCGCGTCGTTGACCTGCTTTTCCACCAGCCCGCCCATGGCCAGGAGGTGGCTGCGCACATCCTCCAGCTCGGCGTTGAACTGCTGGGAGATGTGATGGGTGAGACTGTCTTTGTTGATCATGTGGGGAATCCTTCTGGAGCCGCTGCGACCGGTGACATCAACGAGCTACGGAGAGCGCCGGAGGCAGCGGTATCGCCGCGCCTCCGGACGCGCCGCTAGCCGTAGCGGCCGGTGATGTAGTCTTCGGTCTGCTTCTTCGCCGGGTTGGTGAACAGCGTATCGGTGTCGCCGAACTCGATCAGCTTGCCCATGTACATGAACGCCGTATAGTCGGAAACCCGCGCGGCCTGCTGCATGTTGTGGGTAACGATGACGATGGTGAACTTCGACTTCAACTCGTAGATCAGCTCTTCGATCTTCAGCGTGGAGATCGGGTCCAGCGCCGAGCACGGCTCGTCGAGCAGCAGCACTTCCGGTTCCACCGCGATGGTCCGGGCGATCACCAGGCGCTGCTGCTGGCCACCGGACAGGCCGAGGGCGGACTCGTGCAGGCGATCCTTCACCTCCTCCCACAGCGCAGCCCCCTTCAGCGCCCACTCGACGGCCTCGTCAAGTACGCGCTTCTTGTTGATGCCCTGGATACGCAGGCCGTAGACCACGTTCTCGTAGATGCTCTTGGGGAACGGGTTGGGCTTCTGGAACACCATGCCGACGCGACGGCGCAGCTCGGCGACGTCGACGCCCTTGGCGAAGATGTTGTGGCCATCGAGGCGAATCTCGCCTTCGACGCGGCAGCCATCCACCAGGTCGTTCATCCGGTTGAAGCAGCGCAGCAGGGTCGACTTGCCGCAGCCGGACGGGCCGATGAAGGCGGTCACGCGCTGCTTCGGAATGTTCATCCGGACGTCGAACAGGGCCTGCTTGGCGCCGTAGAACAGGTTCAGCCCGGGCACTTCCAGTTCGACACTTTCGGAAGCCAGGTCGAGGCTCTGGCGGTCGCGGCCGAGCGCATCGAAGTTGATGCCGTGGCTGGCGGTCTCGTTTTGCATGGGAAGCTCCCTCAATCAGTTTTCCAGGGCCTTGTACTTCTCGCGCAGGCGATTGCGGATCGCGATGGCGGAGAAGTTCAGCAGGGCGATCACCACGACCAGCAGCAACGCCGTAGCGTATACCAGCGGCCGTGCGGCCTCGACGTTGGGGCTCTGGAAACCGACGTCGTAGATATGGAAACCGAGGTGCATGATCTTCTGGTCGAGATGCACGTACGGATAGTTACCGTCGACCGGCAGCGACGGTGCCAGTTTCACCACGCCGACCAGCATCAGCGGCGCCACTTCGCCGGCGGCACGGGCCACGGCGAGGATCAGGCCGGTCATCATCGCCGGGCTGGCCATCGGCAGGACGATCTTCCACAGCGTTTCCGCCTTGGTCGCGCCGAGCGCCAGGGAGCCTTCGCGGACCGCGCGCGGAATCCGCGCCAGGCCTTCCTCGGTGGCGACGATCACCACCGGCACGGCGAGGATCGCCAGGGTCAGCGAGGCCCAGAACAGCCCGGGGGTACCGAAGGTCGGCGCCGGCAGGGCCTCGGGGAAGAACAGCCGGTCGATGGAACCGCCCAGCACGTAGACGAAGAAACCCAGGCCGAACACGCCGTAGACGATCGCCGGTACGCCGGCGAGGTTGTTCACGGCGATGCGGATCACCCGGGTCAGCGGCCCCTGCTTGGCGTACTCGCGCAGGTAGACCGCAGCGATCACGCCGAACGGGGTGACGATCAGCGCCATCACCAGGGTCATCATCACGGTGCCGAAGATCGCCGGGAAGATACCGCCCTCGGTATTGGCCTCGCGCGGATCGTCGCTGAGGAACTCCCAGAGCTTCTTGAAGTACACCGTCATCTTGGTGCCCAGGCCCATGGCGTTGGGCTGGTAGGCATGCACCAGCTTGCCAAGGGTGATTTCGCTCTCGCGGCCGCTGGCGTCGCGCATTACCACGCTGTCGCGGTTGAACTCCTGGTGCAGGCCGTTGAGCTGCTCTTCCAGGACCTTGTAGCGCGCCTGCAACTCGCTGCGCTCGGCGGCCAGGTCGGCCTGGGCGGCGGCGTCCAGCTTGCCGTCCAACTGCAACTTGCGCTCTTTCAGGCGCAGGCGCTCGAGACCGTGGTTGATCCCGCCGATGTCGCCCTTCTCCAGCTTGTAGAGCTTGGCGTAGAGGTCATCCACCCGCTGCATGCGCTTCTGCAGTTCGCCTACCGCGGCGTCGCCTTCGGCGACCACCTGGCCGTTCTCCTTGACGCTCAGCAGGTAGCCGTAGAAGTTGCCCCACTCGCGGCGTTCGAGAACCATCAGCGCTTCGGGACGCTTGATGTCCTGCAGCCACTCGCCGACGACCCAGGAGAAATCGCTGCCGTAAAGCTCGCGGTTGCCCAGCTTGAGCAGCTCGCGGGTCATGAATTCGGGGCCGGCCTCCGGGACCGGCATGCCGGCGCTGCGCAGGCGCGCGCGCGGCACTTCCTCGGCCTGGACCACCTCGCCGATCACGGTCTTGGCGGCTTCGCCAGGGATCTGGTAAGTCGCCTCGATGACGTTCGCCGGCCAGAAGTGGCCGAGGCCGCGTACCGCGATCACCGCCAGCAGGCCGATGGTCATGATCACCGCGATCGACACCGCGCCGGCGTTCATCCACACCCAGGGCGAGCCGCTGCCGAACCAGGCTTTGACGGTTTCCTGTTTCTGTTTCACAGAGCTATACCTCCGCCGCTTACAACGACGCGTATTTCTTGCGCAGACGCTGACGGATCAGCTCTGCCAGGGTGTTCATCACGAAGGTGAACGTCAGCAGTACCAGCGCCGAGAGGAACAGCACGCGGTAGTGGCTGCCGCCGACCTCCGACTCGGGCATCTCCACCGCGACGTTGGCCGCCAGGGTGCGCATCCCCTCGAAGATATTCACTTCCATCACCGGGGTATTGCCGGTCGCCATCAGCACGATCATGGTCTCGCCGACGGCGCGGCCCATGCCGATCATCAGCGCCGAGAAGATGCCTGGACTGGCGGTCAGGATCACCACGCGGGTCAGCGTCTGCCAGGGCGTGGCGCCCAGGGCCAGGGAGCCGTAGGTGAGGCTGCGCGGCACGCTGAAGATGGCGTCCTCGGCGATCGAGAAGATATTCGGGATCACCGCGAAGCCCATTGCCAGCCCGACGATCAGGGCATTGCGCTGGTCGTAGGTGATGCCCAGGTCGTGGCTCAGCCAGAGGCGCATGTCGCCGCCGAAGAAGGTGGTCTCCAGGTGCGGGCTCAGCCACAGGGCGAAGGCGCCGACGGCAAGCACCACCGGGATCAGCAGCGCGGCTTCCCAGCCGGCCGGCAGGCTCAGACGGATACGCTCGGGCAGGCGGCTCCAGAGCAGGCCGGCAAGAAGGATGCCCAGCGGCGTCAGCAACAGCAGGCTGAACACACCCGGCAGGTGGCCTTCGACGTAGGGCGCCAGGAACAGGCCGGCGAAGAAGCCGAGGATCACCGTCGGCAGCGCCTCCATCAGCTCGATCACCGGCTTGACCTTGCGGCGCATCGCCGGAGCCATGAAATAGGCGGTGTAGACGGCGGCCGCGATGGCCAGCGGAGCTGCCAGGATCATCGCGTAGAAGGCGGCCTTGAGCGTGCCGAAGGTCAGCGGCGAGAGGCTCAGCTTCGGTTCGAAGTCGGTGGTCGCGGCGGTGGACTGCCAGACGTAGGCCGGCTTGTCGTAGCTCTCGTACCAGACCTTGCCCCAGAGGGCGCTCCAGGAGATTTCCGGGTGCGGGTTGCTCAGGGCGAAGCGGTGGATCTTGCCACCCTGCTCCAGCAGCAGGCGGTTGGCCCGCGGCGACAGGGTGATGACCCCGGAAGAGTCGGCGACCGGCTGGACCAGCAGGGTACGGTGCGCGGTGCTGTGGAAGACGCCGAGGTTGCCCTTCTCGTCCAGGGCGATGAAGCCCTTGCGCCGTTGTTCCGGAGCGATGGCGCTGATCGGCGCGCCATCCAGATTGAAGTCGCGAACGTGCGACAGGCGCGGTTCGCCGTCGGTATCGCGAGCCATGAACCACTGGGCGATGCCACCCTTGGAGTCGCCCACCAGCAGCGAGATGCCGCCCAGCAGCTGGGTGCTCGCGGTGACCTCGGCGTTGGGGTCTTCCAGCAGCTTGTAGCGACCGTTCAACTGGCGGCTGTGCAGGTCGAACACATCGGCGGTGGCACGTCCGTTGATCACGTACAGCCACTGCTTGCGCGGGTCGAGGTAGATGGCTTTCACCGGTTCGGCGATCTGCGGGAGTTCGATGCGCTCCTCGTCCAGCGTGCTTTCGCCGGTCAGCATGTTCTCTTCCCGAGTCATGCTCAACAGCAGCAGTTGCTTGGCGACGGAGCCAGCCAGCAGCAGGCTGTCGTCGCCGGCATTGATGCTCACATGCTCCAGCGGGCGGCCCTGCGGATCGAGACCGATCGGGGTCTCGCCGTAGGGGAAGGCGATCTCCGGGGTGATGGTCTTCTTGTTGTCCGGGTAGGTGACCTTGTAGGTGTGCTGGAACACCAGCACCTGTCCGTTGGACAGGCCCAGGGCGACCGTCGGGCTGCCCGGCTGGTCCTGGGCGATCGAGCGGATCTCGCTGCCCGCCGGAAGCGGCAGAGCGACACGCTTCAGTTCGACACCGGTCTTGGCGTTGAAAAAGAGAATCTCGCCCTGGCCGCCGACGCGCATGGCCACCTGGTTCTGCTCCTCGATGCTGAGCAGCAGGGGCACCTGCGCCTGCTGCATCCAGGCCGGAGTCAGCGCTTCGCGGGTCTCCAGGTCGGCGCCGCGGAACAGGGGGAGCACGACGTAGGCCAGGTAGAAGAAGATCAGGGTGATCGCCGCCAGCACGGCCAGGCCGCCGACCAGCACGTACCAGCGGGTCAGGCGGTCCTTGAGGGCACGGATGCGGCGCTTGCGTTGCAGGGCTGGCGTATTGAAGTCAATCCGCTCGGGAGCAAGGGAGGAGTTCATCGGGGAGTTGGCCATGTCGTTCATGGGGTGACACCCTAAAGGCTCTGTATGACAGACAGATGACAGCAACATGACGCAACAAAGCCCGCCAGCAGAGCCTCGCTGGCGGGAAAGGCCGGCGGATCCTAGCGCCCGCCGGCAGAGCCTTCATGCCTGGACGGCCCATCGCTGGGCCATCCGCTCAAGTCACTGGATTACAGGCCCAGTTCCTTGATCGCCTTCTCGGCCACCTTGGCCGGCAGCGGGATGTAGCCGTCCTTGACCACGACCTGCTGGCCGGTCTTGGACAGAACCAGCTTGAGGAACTGAGCCTCCAGCGGGTCCAGCGGCTTGTTCGGCGCCTTGTTCACGTAGACGTAGAGGAAGCGCGACAGCGGATAGGTGCCGTTCAGGGCGTTCTGCTCGTTGTCCTCGACGAAGGCAGCGCCTTCCTTCTTGGCCAGGGCCACGGTCTTCACGCTGGCGGTCTTGTAGCCGATACCGGAGTAGCCGATGCCGTTCAGCGACTGGCTGACCGACTGCACCACGGAAGCCGAACCCGGCTGCTCGTTGACGTTCGGACGGAAGTCGCCTTTGCACAGGGCTTCTTCCTTGAAGTAGCCGTAGGTGCCGGAAACCGAGTTGCGGCCGAACAGTTGCACCGGCTTCTTCGCCCAGTCACCGGTCAGGCCCAGGTCGCCCCAGGTCTTCACGTCCTGCTTGCTGCCACACAGGCGGGTAGCGGAGAAGATCGCATCGACCTGCTGCATGGTCAGGCCTTTGATCGGGTTGTCCTTGTGCACGAAGATCGCCAGGGCGTCGACAGCGACCGGGACGGCGGTCGGCTTATAGCCGTACTTCTGCTCGAAAGCCTGCAGCTCGACGTCCTTCATCTTGCGGCTCATCGGGCCCAGGTTGGCGGTGCCTTCGGTCAGGGCCGGCGGCGCGGTGGAAGAACCGGCAGCCTGGATCTGGATGTTCACGTTCGGATAGAGGCGCTTGTACTCCTCGGCCCACATGGTCATCAGGTTGGCCAGAGTGTCGGAGCCGACGCTCGACAGGTTGCCCGACACACCGCTGGCTTTCTGATATTCCGGCAGCGCCGGGTCGATCGCGGCTACCGCGGAAGCGGCGCCTACGCCTGCGGCGACGAACGTCAGGGCCGCCATCAAACGCTTGAGTTTCATGCCTTGCTCCTTGGACAGGATGGGGTTGGATGGAACGGGGGCCAGTATCGTCAGGCCGCATGAAGACTCTATGAAAGGAATGTGACAGTTGGATGAAATGCCATCAGCCTTCCGACATTTTTCCGCAAGCCTTGGGAGAAGCCCTGCCACACCCCTAAAAGCCTGGAAACACAAGGGCTCCAGCCTTTCACGGAGGGGCCGGGGAGGCCCTCTGGAGCGCGTTTTCGATCCGCCTGGGGGAGGTAGCCGTCCATCCGTTTCATGCAGGATGGGTAGTTTCCAGGGCAATTGTGACAGTCGCCGCCGGCATTCGCAGTCGAGAAAAGAAGCGAGGAAGCACGCCTTTTTCCGCGCGCAAAAGCAAAACCCCCGGTCATCGCTGACCAGGGGTTT
>NZ_JBQENS010000014.1:112090-176116 GCF_052044465.1 Pseudomonas sp. 22490
TTTCGGCCCCTCCTCCTGTCACTGATACTGGCCGATTTTCAATCCCGTCAGCAGCGCGGACGCCATGAATGCGCCCAGCATCAGGGACCAGATCACGTCAGGCCTTGCGCATCGCGCCGATGACCAGGGCGAGGCCGACCAGCACCGCCACGGCGGCGATCACCAACTTGGCCACGGACCCGCCATCAGTGCTGGCTTGCGCCAGAACCCCCTTGGTGGTTTCGTCGAGCAGCGATTCGGCGAAGGAGACGTTGGCCACGGCCAGGCCGGCGGTGGCGATGGAAGCGTTGCGGAACAGGGTTTTCATTTTTTCCATGATTGGAACCTCATTAATTGCGCGCTTTGCGCATGGCGGAAATGATCAAGCCAGCCCCCAAACCAACGGCGAACAGCCCGATGGTCCCGGCGAAGCCGAGGCGGAAGGCCGACGGGTCGAAACCACCCATCAGCAGAGTCAAATAGCCCTCTGCCTCAGGCGGCAGCAGGTAGGTCTGTATCCACTCAAGGTGCGTACAGCCAACCGTGCCGTCCGCGTTCTGGACCCAGGTCTTGCACACTTGAACCGATACAGAGCCTTCCATTCGTGCAGTCCTCAAACAGCCAGGGAGGCCGCTAGGCCGTCGATCCAGCCCCAGGCGTAGCCGGTGGCCAGACCTACCGCGAACAGCGAGAGATAGCGGAGCATCGCGGCCTCCTACGGCTTACGCCTTGGCGTCCGGAGACTTGTCTTGTTTGTCCTGGCCCTGCGGCTGCTGGGCCGGGCGCGGGGCTTGGACCTGTGCTTGCGGGCGGGCCGGGGCTTGGGCGGTCGGCGCCATCGGCTTGCCGCCCACGGCCAGCAGATCCACAAGCACCTGGGTATTGGTGATCCGGCCGAAACGGTCTTGGGTCGGGCGGACCACGCTGGCGAACTTGCAGAGCACCGGCTGGCCTTCGAAGACGATGGCGTCCAGCAGGGTCGGCTCGATGTTGTATTCGCTGATCTCGAAGCCCTTGGCGTTGCCACGGGCACCTTCCGGGATCGGGGCGATGGATTGGACCGAGGCGTAGATTTCCCCGGTCTTGGTCGAGGTGTAGGTGTCGGTCTTGGTGACCCACAGTTCGACGACGCCGCCTTGGGTTGCAAACATGTTCATCGGTGTTTCTCCTTCAATTCGCCTTTTTCGGCGTGAGTTGTCCCGCTGCTGCAAATTCGGCTGTTTCGCCTTCATTCAGCGGTGTTGGGTGAAAGTGATGTGTTGGGCGATCCCTTCGGGCCGGGCTCTATTCGCTAGCGAACCAAGCCAACCACGGGTACTCGTCTCGGCCCATTCGGGTAACGATCCCTATCGCAACGTCGTCTCCAACGGCCAAGGGGAACGCTTCCCCTTGGAACCCGCAGAGCAACACCAAGGGCTCTGCCCTTGTCATCCCGCTCTTGCCGCCGAGGGCTCGGGAGCGCGGGGCGGAGAAGCTGCCCCACACTCCCCAGCGGAGGCTGTTTCAGGGGGGAGGCGTTCAAGGGTGCGCTGCGCCCGTGCTTCCGTTCGCCGGAACGGTGAGGCTGTTCCGACGAGCCGGGAGCGCGGCCCTTGACCGGATCGGCCACGGTGCGGGCGGCTTGGATCAAGCAGAGCAGGAGCAGCGCTTTCAGGGTGTCAGCGAGCATGGATCAGCCCTCCAGTTGGAATGCTTCGCGCACGGGCACAAAGGGCGTGGCTTCCCGCTGTCGTACACAACGTGCCAGTACTTCGGCGGACGCCGGGACGGGTCGTGTTTCGCGCAGAAGGAACGGGGACGGCAGAGCCAGCGGCCACCTTCCAGATAGGGCAGCCCAGGGGGCCGGCAGTCCGGACACGGCGACGGGCTGTGCAATGGGATGACCTGCCTTGCGGACCAGCACACAGAGCAGCCGCAGTCCGGGGCGTGGGTTTGGCGCAAGTAATTCGGAGACGACATGGTCAGCTTCCTCCTTATCTTGGCGAGCACGGCCCCAGGCGAGAGCTTCAACCCGCAGGTCGGTCAGATAGGACTCTTCCGGCTGGGAGAGGTAGCCGGCGTCCATGAGGCCATCGATCAACATCAGGGCGCGGTCGAAGGGTTCGCTGGGATGCTCCGCCGCGTGCAGCAGATAGCCCTCAAGGAAGCTCAGCAACGCGTTAATCGGGTTGCTCGACAGAACGCGCGCTACCTCAACGCCTTCAAAGCTCTGCTCAACACGGAAGACCAGTTCGGCATTCAGGGAACGCATAGAGGCCTTGGCAGCCTGTTCAACCCGAGCGCGAAGAGCTGGAGGCATCCGGAGCTTGAATTGCGGATCGGTGCGGCTCATGCCGTCCACTCCTGTTCCAACAGCCAGTTGCGAAGCAGCGCGCTATTCACCATGCGCAGCTTTCCGAGCTTCACGGACGGCAGCACGCCTCGATAAACCCAGGCGCGGGCAGTGCCATAGCTAATGCCGTTGCGCTCCGCCCACCGTTCGATGGACTCCACATCCTGTTGCGGCCCTATCAGGGCACTGGGGTTAAGCTCTTCCAGTTCCATGCTCATTCCGTCACTATTCGTGGCATTAACAAAATTCATATATGGATTTAGTCCATATGGACATTATCCATAAATCAGAAATTATGACAATAGTCCATAATGGTATTTATCAATGGCTGAAGGCATGGCCAATAGAGCGCTTCAATTGCTTGATCAGACCAGCTTGAAAGAGTTGGCAGAGGTCAATAGCAAGGACTACGTTCGCTGGCAGAGTATTAAGAGAGGCAGGGCGAGAATTGGCGCAGAAGAGCTAGAACAGCTGGGGAAAATCTATCCCCAGTATCGCTGGTGGCTCATGACCGGAGAAGTTATGCCTGAAATTGGGCAAACTAGCCCGTCCTATGACGAAGCCAATCGAAACTTGCCCAATCAAAACGCGGGATAGCGATCACTAGAAAAGTAGCACTGCGATGGTATGCCCTACGGACGGAAGGCAAGAATGAAAGCTGACAAGGACGATGCACCAGAATACTTAAAAAGAAAGCGGAGCCAGAGCTTTGGCAAATGGTCGCTGGCAATTGCTCTAGGGCTAGGGCTTTCAGGGTTAGCCTTACACATGGCAGAAAACCAATTCCTAGCAAAACCACAGGCTGGCCAGACCTCCTATTCTGAAAACCCTACTCAGACCTCTAACTATAACATTCCAGAAAGTGAGCCCAAAAAGACATCAGAAGAGCTTTTTTGGGAAAATGTTAATGCGCGCAATCATCAACAGAACAAGCCTAAGCAAGCTGTTTATAACGATAGCAATTACAGGCCACAAAAGCCGGCAAACATCTACACACCGCCAACAACCCATCGAATAGTATCCGCACCCCAGCAAACCCAGCAACGCCAAGTCAACCGAGCAAGCCGCGAGCGAACCTCTAAATGGATCAAAAGCTGGAATGGTGGTACAAACTATCTGGCGGAATGGCTATCTGTAAACAATTACATAGATGGCTCCAGTGTCTGCGCAAATCACCGACGCGGATCAATCGACTTCCGCGAATGCCGCAAGGCTGCCAAGCAATATTTCCATGAACAGTGCAGAATCTGGCGTGTGCGTTATGACAATGACCGCAAAGTAAGCAGTGATCGAATGAAGACACGTTACTGCACTGCGGCGAGCAGCTTCAACCCAATGGGATAGTTTAATTAAAATCAAGGCAACTTATTTTTTAGAAAACCAAGACGAAACCAAAATTATGGATCTACTAGGTGAGGAACAGCCCACCTCTGGTCAATTTCCACCGGCCATGACGGGCGAAATCGGCCGGAACCAGCTGATAATTTATTTAATACCTTGTGCAAATCGATTTAGCATCGCCAGAGGTCAAGTCACTTATGGCACAATCGATACGCTTCACTCCAAACCTCAGCTACTACCTGATACCACCCCTGCAAGTAAACAGCCAAGAGTTATATACAGTAACTGACACTACGCCACTCGCAATTACAAGGAAGCATCCATGCGCCGCCGAGCTAACCGTACCTCCGACTCAATCTCCGTAGCACCCCATAATAGCGCAAAGCGAAGCGATCTAATTAATCCGGAATTATTCGGCAACGAAGCAGGAGATGATGAAGATCTAGATGTACTCAATAGCTATTTCCTAGACAAGCCGGAATTTGGTCGCTTCTATTCTCCACACACACGACTTGCCTACGTCAGATCTAGAAAAGGGGTAGGAAAATCGGCACTACTCAAGCAGACGCTTTTTCTGCGAAAAGAAGCAAACGCAGGGGAAATCTTAATCTACGTCAAGGCTGCTGACCTAATAGCACTGCAAGACGTTAAATCAAGCTCGCCTGATGAGTTGTTATATGGCTGGCAACAACGGATCTGCTCACAGATCAATCTTGAGCTTGGCTCAACATTACGCTATGGATTTACTGATGACTCAATGCTATTAATCGAGTCTGCCGAGATAGCTGGATTTCGAAACAGAAATATTGTAAGCGCTTTATTTGACAGATTAAAAATAAAAGGATTGGGCGCTGAAATTGATCGCACAAGGCTAACTGCTGTCGACCATCAAGCTGTGCTCAAAAGGGTACTCGGAAACCAGGAAGTTACGGTGTGGTTATTTGTTGACGACGTGGATGCTACGTTCGTCAATACAGAGCATGAGCGACTCAAAGCAAGCACTTTTTTTAGTGCCTGTCGAAACCTGGTCAGCTCTGTAAAAGGCCTCTGTATTCGCGCATCCGTGAGGAGTGATGTATGGTCCGTCTTAGCCCAGCACGATGAAGCTTTAGATAAATGTGAACAATACATGCTGGATCTTGCCTGGAGTACGACAGAGAGCGGGAGAATTCTAGAAAATAAAATTATCAGCTATTTTTCTCGCTACTACAGCGATGACACCAGATTCACTTCTTTGCAGCCGGAAACTGATGGCTACAAAATCCGAAAAATTGTGTTCAATGAACCTTTCCAATGGGCAGGTCGTCGCCTGGAATCGTATAGACCAATTCATATCTTATCAGCTGGGCGCCCTCGATGGGCCGCTCAACTTTGCAAGCTCGCTGGTCGTGACGCTTATGATAAGTCATTCCCTCTTATATCGATTGGACACATCAGGGCGGTGTTAAGGAACTATGGACAATTCCGTGTAAGCGACTTGTACAAGGAGCATCGTCATCAGTGCCCAACGCTCCAGAATATAATTGAATCCTTCAGCGGTGGCGTTTACAGATTCACAACAAACGAGCTTATCGATCATGTAGTAGAGAAGATAATAAGAAGAGTCGGCGTTCCTGTGATTGACGGAATCAATTCAGAAAAAGGGGCTCTTTCAGTAGCTCATTTTCTGTTCAGGTGTGGCTTCATTGCTGCACGCGATGAGACTGATGTTACGGGATTGGGATTCGTTCGCTATGAAGAGAGACCAAATCTACTAACTTCGAATATTAATCTTGATGATGGAATGTCTTGGGAAGTGCATCCAAGTTACCGGGAGGTGTTGCGCATCAATAAGTAAGCAGCTTTGCCAAGCTGACGATCTCTAGTTTTCGCAATCACAAGCTTTGATTGCGAAAACTAGCAAGCCGCACCACAAACAATCCATGCAAGCCCTAAAATGGGACAGATTTATTTGTCTGCTAGTCCGGCCGCTTCTGGCCGTTAGCAGACATCAGACACCTGTCGAAAATGTGTCGAAATCAATGGCAAGAAGAGCTACGGAGCGAGACGCCTAGACAACGAAAACAATGGCATTGGAACGTACAGAAATGCTTCAAAGCCCTCTTTTAGAGGGTTCGATTCCCTTCGCCCGCTCCAGATCCCAATGCAAAAGCCCCTGACACCAACCAGTGCCAGGGGCTTTCTGTTTTCAGGCTTTACCGCGTAAAGCCCGGGAAAGATCGGAAGCGCCCCATGGATTTCGGCGGAGACGCAGCCGGAAGGTTCCTCTCCTTTACATCATCAGCGAGTAGGCCCGCTCCAACTGGTCCAGATCGATATCCAGGGGCAGCGGCAGGGGCGCTTCGCCGATGCGCTGCTCGCTGGCGAACTTTCCCTCGGCCAACACACGTGCCGGGTCGTTGAGGGCGAGGAAGTCGCCCCCGTCGTATTCCCAGAAATTCAGCGGGGAGCGGCCGGAATAGGTTTCGTTCCAGCAGGCGACGTACGAACGTTCGCCCAGGACTTTCGGACGGCAGGAAACGTAGGGTTCCAGATAGACCTCATGGGTGAGGTACAGGAAGGTGAGGTCATCCACGCGATAGGCCGGCGCTTCGCTGACCTCCTGGGGCTCCTCGTCCAGTTGCGCTTCGGGGTTCGCTCCCGGATCGACCGCTGCGACAGCGGAAAACCCATCCGCCCCCCCAGGCTCTCCCATGGCCATGCCTCCGCCGATGAAAAGGGAAGCAACCACGACCAATAACTTCAACACGACGCGTCCTCGCCTGAAAATCGCGGAGATTACGCCGCCAACTTTTCAGGTATGCGATCAGGGTGGCCCGCAACTTTCCGCCCCGCCGCCCGATATCGGGCAATTCCTACACGACGGAAGACGCATCCACCTGGGCCCGCACCCGGCTCGTCTTCTCTCTCAGCGCTCTTTCACGGTGTTCCGCAGCAAATTAGTAATTATCTGTAGGAATAACTCCTCAACAGCCTCGTATCACTTCCGCTCGAGCCGAATCTCGACCAGCTTGCCATCGATGAAGCACAAGTGTCGGTAGACGCCTCCACTGGGGCCATACACCCAGAATTCGGTGCGTGCGGCATTCAACTTGGGCACGCCGTTGTTGCGCAGGGCAGGCTCGTTGACGATCCTGCTCAGCGGTTGCCCGCACCTTTCCAGGACTTGCTCGACGCTGTCGCCCTCGTCCACCAGATGCGTGCCGCATCTCATCGAGGCGAGGGCAGGAGTTGCCAACGAAGACATGAACAGCATCAGCGCCGTGCGAAACATGGATACCTCCCGCCTCCCCCGATAATGAAAGCGCGGACCGCCGCGGGGCGAGGCGAACTCCCTCACAAAGGCGCAAGCGTCGCACAGCGGCATGGCGACGCAGGCAGTTCCTTGCCGTCGCTTCGCCAGCTTCGTTAGACTGCCGCATCGCAGCACGCTTTCGTGGCTGCGCCCTCCCCGATCCGAGGCTTGCATGTTGGAGATAGTAGTCATCCGATAACCGCCACTTCGTCATCCCGCACGAGGTGTCGCCGGTTATCTGCCTTCGCCATGGCTCGCACGCGCCTTTTCGCGCCGTGCGGCCGCGTTGTCACACCGATGATTACAGGTTCTACCGACATGAACGTTTCCAAGCCGGAACAACGGACGCTTCACGCCTTGGCCCAGGGCGGCCATATCGCCTTCCTTCGCGACGCTTCGGGCAAGATCACCCGCGTCGAGTGCTACAACCGCGACGGCCACCTGCTGCTCGACTGCACCCTGGCGGTGTTCTCCAGGCTGAAGAACAAGGGCCTGGTCCACTCCCGCCAGGGCAGGCCCTACCGGATATCCATGGCCGGGCTGAAAGCCGTGCGCCCGCAGGCGGACAATCGCTGACCCCCTTCCTTTTCCATTGCCCCCGCCGGGACAAGGCGGGGGTTCCGAGGAGTGCTTGCATGAATATTTCCATCCGTGCGGAAACGCCCGGCGACATCGACGCCATCGCCCGCCTGACCGAAGCCGCGTTCCGCAACGAAACGCACAGCAGCCATACCGAGCAGTACATCGTCGACGCCCTGCGCCGTGCCGGCGCGCTGACGTTTTCGCTGGTGGCCGAAGCGAACGGCCAGGTGATCGGCCATATCGCGGCCTCACCAGTGACCATCGATGGCGAAGCGGGCGACTGGTACGGCCTCGCGCCGCTATCGGTGGCGCCCGAGCGGCAGCGCCAGGGTCTCGGTTCGCAGTTGGTCCGGCGCCTGCTCACCGAGTTGCGACTGCTGCCCGCGGGTGGCTGCGTGGTACTGGGCGAACCGACCTACTACTCGCGCTTCGGCTTTCGGGTGGAAAGCGGCCTGGCGTTGCCCGGCGTTCCCGCCGAATACTTCCAGACACAGTCCTTCAGCGGGCGCATGGCGCGAGGAATAGTGGCCTTCCACGCCGCATTCGACGCCAGCGACTGAGCCGGAACGACAGCAGCCGCTATGTCGCCCCCTGGTCGCGGGCTCAATCGAACTGGGTACCCTTCTGGATCAGTTCCACCTTGTAGCCGTCCGGGTCTTCGAGGAAGGCGATCACGCTGCGTCCGTGCTGCATCGGCCCGGCCTCGCGGGTGACCCGATAGCCCAGCGCCCTGGCCCGGGCGCAGGTGACGGCGGCATCCTCGACCTCGATGGCCAGGTGGCCGTAGCCGTCGCCCTGGGTGTAGCCGTCCCGGTCCCAGTTGTGGGTCAACTCCAGGGCAGCGGCCGCGCGCTCGTCCTGGTAGCCGACGAAGGCCAGGGTGAAGCGGCCTTCGGGATAGTCCCGGCGCCGCAGCAGGCGCATGTCCAGGGCGCGGGTGTAGAACTCCAGCGCGGCCTCGAGATCGGCCACGCGGAGCATGCTGTGCAGGATTCGCATGGAAATTCTCCGTGGAATCCGGCGGCGAGCCGCCGGAGCGGGGATCAACCCTCGATGCGGTAGCCCTTGAACAGGAAAAGCGGACCGAAGGCGTAGCTGTCGATCAGTTCGTAGAAGCGCGCGATGGTTTCGTTGCGGCAATGCTGGAGGAACGCCGCCTCGTCTTCGTACACCTCGTCGAGGTAGAAGCGGTTGCGGTTGTTCTCGTCGCGGATCACCTCGAAGCGCAGGGTGCCCGGTTCGTTCTGCAACGAGCCATTGGCATCGAACAGGCCTGCCGCGGCGAACGCTTCGCGCTTGTCGGAGGGAACGTCGAACTGAACCAGTACGTGGTAGGTCATGGAATCTTTCCTCGTGAAATGGGGTTGGAAGCGATCGCGAGGTCCATGCTAGGGTGGCCTTTCACTCATTAAAAGTAATCAATAATCAGCAAGTCACTCACTTAAAGAGAATGATGTGAAACTCTCTCAACTCGGATTCTTCTGCGCGGTGGTCGAACGCGGCACCATCGCAGCCGCGGCCGAACAGTTGCATTGCGTGCCGTCGAACATCACTACCCGCTTGCGCGAACTCGAAGGACAACTCGGCATAGCCCTGTTCAATCGCGAAAGGAATCGCCTGCTGGTCACCCCCGAGGGCCGCCTGTTGTACCGCCATGCCCGGCGCCTGCTGGCGCTGGCCGACGAGACCGCCGCGCTGTTCGCCGGCGACCAGGCGCACGGCGCGCTACGGGTCGGCGCACTGGACGTGGCCCTGGCCAATCATCTGCCCCAGCGCCTGGCCCGCTACCGCCGCGAGTCGCCGGGCGTTGAACTGCACATCCGCCCGGAGCATTCGCTGCTGCTCGAGCGCCTGCTGATGGAGGGAGAGCTGGACCTGATCGTCACCGACGGCCCCATCGAACACCCGTTGCTGGCCAGCCGCCTGGCCTTCCGCGAGCGCCTGTTGCGGGTCACTCCCGCCGACCTGCCGGCACCCACTCCCGAGGACCTCGCCAGCCTCGAACTCTATGTGTTCGGCCACACTTGCCACTACCGCCGCCAGGTCGACCGCTGGCTGGCGGAAAGCGGTATCCAGCCGCGTGCAACCCTGGAAATCGAGTCCTACCCAAGCCTCTTCGCCTGCATCGAGGCCGGTCTCGGCTTCGCCTGCGTGCCGGAGAGCTTCGTTGCACGCATGCCCTCCGCGCGACGGGGTTTCCATGCCGAACCGGTAGCCGGCCTGGACTCCAGCGATATCCATTTCGTCTGGCGCAAACAGCAAGCCTCGCCGCTGATCCAGGGCTTCATCGACAGCATCGGCGCCGACTGACGCCAATGATCGATGCCGCAACACAAACGCACTCGGAAAAATCGGTAACAGCGGAACCACTGCACAGACCAGAGAAAAAGCCGCCACCAAACAGGCCTGGCGGCGACACCGGAAGTACCCTCGGCGGCCGATTGCCGAGCCGATCCCCTACCTGCCCCCTGGGTTTTCCGACGAAAGACCTTGATTCGTGGGAGGTAGGGTCGTCTCCGCTAGATACCCCTCAACCCTGCGTGCGGGCTCCATGCCCGAGCGCCTTGGCGAGATTTGCCCATAGAGCCATCACTTATGACTGCGACAGACAGAACGCCCCCGCCATTGAAATGGCTCTGCCTCGGCAACCGTGATGCGAACGACGGATTCGAGCTCTTCGCCCATGGCATCTATGCGAGGAACGGCGCGTTGGTCGGCAGCAAGCTCTCCCTGCGCGAACGGCGCCAGCGCGTCGACCTGTCGGCCTTCCTTTCCGGCGCACCGCCGCTGCTTGCCGAGGCGGCGGTCAAGCACCTGCTGGCACGCCTCCTGTGCGTGCACCGGCACAACACCGACCTCGAACTGCTCGGCAAGAACTTCATTCCCCTGCATGCCAGCAGCCTGGGCAACGCCGGGGTCTGCGAGCGGATCCTGGCCTCGGCCAGGCAATTGCAGCAGCACCAGGTCGAACTCTGCCTGCTGCTGGCCATCGACGAGCAGGAACCCGCCTCGGCGGAGTACCTGGCGTCCCTCGCCCGGCTACGCGACAGCGGCGTGCGCATCGCGCTGCACCCGCAACGCATCGATACCGACGCTCGCCAGTGCTTCGCCGAGGTCGACGCCGGCCTCTGCGATTACCTGGGCCTGGACGCGCGCCTGCTTGCCCCCGGCCCGCTGACGCGTAACCTGCGCCAGCGCAAGAGCATCGAGTACCTGAATCGGCTGTTGGTGGCACAGGACATCCAGATGCTTTGCCTCAACGTCGACAATGAGGAACTGCACCAACAAGCCAACGCACTCCCCTTCGCCTTCCGTCACGGCAGGCACTATTCGGAGCCTTTCCAGGCCTGGCCGTTCAGCAGTCCGGCCTGCTGAACGCCGACGCGGCTGCCAGCCGTCACGCCAGGCTGGCCCGCTATCCCACCAGGCGCTACCCTTGGCGGTTTCGACGGACAGGGACGACGGTCATGGGCAACTATTTCGAGAGCCCCTTCAGGGGCAAGCTGCTCTCGGAACAGGTCAGCAACCCGAACATACGGGTGGGGCGCTACAGCTACTACTCCGGCTACTATCACGGGCATTCCTTCGACGACTGCGCCCGCTACCTGATGCCGGACCGCGACGACGTGGACAAGCTGGTCATCGGCAGTTTCTGCTCGATCGGCAGTGGCGCCGCCTTCATCATGGCCGGCAACCAGGGACACCGCGCCGAATGGGCGTCGACCTTCCCCTTCCACTTCATGCACGAAGAGCCTGCCTTCGCCGGCGCCGTGAACGGCTATCAGCCAGCGGGCGACACGCTGATCGGCCATGACGTCTGGATCGGTACCGAGGCGATGTTCATGCCCGGCGTACGGGTCGGCCACGGAGCCATCATCGGCAGCCGCGCGCTGGTGACCGGCGATGTCGAGCCCTATGCCATCGTCGGCGGTAACCCGGCCCGGACCATTCGTAAGCGCTTTTCCAATGGCGATATCCAGAACCTGCTGGAAATGGCCTGGTGGGACTGGCCACTGGCCGATATCGAGGCAGCCATGCCACTGCTGTGTACTGGGGATATCCCCGCCTTGTACCGGCACTGGAAACAGTGCCAGGCCTCGGCCTGACGGTTGGACGAAGGAGGTCGAGGATTTTTCTCGGGCCCGATGGCCTACCCTCTATGCTTCCAACGGTGTACTGTCGCGATGCCTGGCCATCCAGGCATGCGTGCCAGAGCCACTCCAGCGACCGTACCGGCGGAACGAAACGCTGTGTTTCCGCCAGCCCGTGCCGAGCAACGATCGCCGGAACGATCGCAGGACTTCATGACCGGCGGCCTCCTGGAACGGCTACCGGGCAAGACGAGTGACAAGAACGACACATGATTGAAGAAGCCACTTCCAGCAAGCACTCAGACACGACGGACGCCCCGCTGGTATCCGTCGTAGCGCCCTGCTTCAACGCGGAAAAGTACCTGGAAGAAGCCCTGCGCAGCATCTACGAGCAGGACTACCCGAATTTCGAAGTGATCATCGTCGACGACGGTTCCACCGACAACAGCTACGCCATGCTGGAGCAGTTGCAGAAAGTCCACGGTTTCCAGCTCTACCGCCAGCAGAACCAGGGCGTCAGCGCGGCGCTGAACTTCGGCCTGCGACACGCCCGCGGCGACTACGTAGCCACGCCGGACCTGGACGACATCATGCTGCCGCACTCGTTGAGCGTGCGCGCCGCGTACCTCGACCAGCACCCGGAAGTCGGCTGCGTCGGCGCCCTGGTGATCTACATCGACAGCGAAGGCCAGGAAACCAAGCGGCAGAACGGCAATCGCATCCGCCAGCTGGACTTCGACTACCTGCTCGGCAACGCCTACGTCTGCGGCGCCCCGGTGTCCCTGTACCGCATGGAGGCCCTGCGCGCCGCCGGCTTCTACGATCCCGAGATCAAGGTGCAGGACTTCCAGATGACCCTGCGCATCGCCAGCCAGGGCTACCAGATCCACAAGCTGCCGGTACTGGTCACCCGCTACCGGCGCCACCCCGACAACCTGTCGCGGCGCTACAAGGTGCTGCTCGATGCCGACCTGCGCACCATCGCCCCCTACCAGTCGCATCCCGCCTACGAGCGCGGCCGCACGGAGCTGGTCAACAAGGCCCTGAAATACGCCGTGGTCGCGGACAAGCGGCATGCCTGGCAACTGCTCCGCTCGCTGCCGCTGCGGCAGTGGAACCGCACCACCTTCCGCCGGTTGAAGCGCTTCCTTCTCCATCACGAGAGCTGAGTCCGTCACCGCGAAGATTCGTCGTGCATGGGCTATACCTCCCCGATACACCTTGGTTTCGAATTGCCGCCCGACAACGGGTAGGCCGGCCGCTTGACGCCCGCGGCCGTTCTTCGAGGGAGCTTGAATGACCGCGCTGCACGACCTCCCGGGAACCCGCCTGCTGGCACTGTTCGCCCGCCGGGAACTCTCGCCTGGCGAGTACTACGAGCATCTGCTGGCCCACATCCAGCGCTGGGAACCGCATCTCAACGCGCTGTATCGCTTCGACCCGCAACGGGTTCGCGAACAGGCCGCGGCGGCCACCGAGCGCTGGCGCAAGGGACAGCCCAAAGGCCCGCTGGACGGGCTGCCGGTAACCATCAAGGAGCTGATCGCCACCGCTGGCGAACCTATCCCATTGGGCAGCGCCGCCACCGCCCTGCAACCCGCGCCCTGCGACGCGCCGCCGGCCGCTCGGCTGCGCGAAGCCGGCGCGATCGTCCTGGCCAAGACTACGGTTCCGGACTTCGGCATGCTTTCATCCGGCCTCTCCAGCTTCCACGGAGTCACCCGCAATCCCTGGAACCTGGCCAACAATACCGGCGGCTCCAGTTCGGGCGCGGCAGCGGCGGCCGCCGCCGGCTACGGACCGCTGCACCTGGGCACCGACATCGGCGGCTCGGTGCGACTGCCGGCGGGCTGGTGCGGCCTGGTGGGCTTCAAGCCAAGCCTCGGGCGGATCCCCATCGACCCTTACTACACCGGTCGCTGCGCCGGTCCGATGACCCGCTGCATGGACGACTGCCTGCTGCTGATGCGCTACCTCGCGCAGCCCGACGCCCGCGACGCCACCAGCCTGCCGCCGGAAGTGCTGGACTGGAGCGCCGAGCCGCTGTCGGTGCGCGGCCTGAGGGTCGGCCTGCAACTCGACCCCGGCTGCGGCCTGCAGCCCGACGCGGAAATCCGCGCCGCGATCGAGGCCGCGGCGCGGCTGTTCGAGGAGCACGGCGCCCAGCTCAGGATCGTCGAACCGCTGATGGACCGGAGCCTGCTCGACGGCCTGAACGACTTCTGGCGCGCCCGCCTGTGGAGCGAACTGCTGCTCCTCGACGAGACGCGGCGGGCCAGGGTGCTGCCCTATGTCCACGCCTGGGCCGAGGGCGGCGCACGGGTCAGCGGGGTCGATGCGGTGCGCGGTTTCAACCAGACCTTCGAGATGCGCCGGCGCGCCGCCCGGCTGTTCGGCGAGATCGACCTGCTGCTGACGCCGACCAACCAGGTCGAGGCCTTCCCCGCCGACTGGGCCTCGCCGCTGAACGACCCGCAGCGACCATTCGAGCACATCGTCTTCACCGTGCCGTGGAATATGGGCGAACAGCCCGCGCTCTCGATAAACTGCGGCTTCACGGCCGCCGGCATGCCGATCGGCCTGCAACTGGTCGCGCCGCGCTTCGCCGATACCTGGCTGTTGCGCATCGGCAAGACCTACGAAGGCTGGCGCGGTCCGATCCACGGCTGGCCCCGGCCGCCGGCTGACTGAAGCCGGCGGCCGCTCGTCGCTCGGCTCCAGGCCTGAGTGTTTCAGTCGTCACTCCGAGAGGGCCTTCGCCATGCGCTCCCCCACCCGTCCCCCGGCGGCCGCCGATCCGGCCAGCCGCCGCAGCGTCTTTGCCGTGGTCCTCGGCAACGCCGTGGAGTTCTTCGACTTCGGGGTCTATGCCACCTTCGCGGTGATGATCGGACGGACTTTCTTCCCCTCCGACAGCGCCTTCGTCAGCCTGCTCCTGTCGGTCACCGCGTTCGGCGTCGGCTTCGTCATCCGCCCCCTCGGCGCGATCCTTATCGGCGCCTACGCCGACCGCGCCGGGCGCAAGCCGGCGATGCTCCTTACCCTGTTCCTGATGGCGCTGGGCACCGGCGGCATCGCGGTGCTCCCCGGCTACGACAGCATCGGCCCGGCTGCGCCGCTGCTGCTGGTGCTGACCCGCCTGCTGCAAGGCCTGGCCTGGGGCGGCGAGGCCGGACCGGCGACCACCTACATCCTCGAGGCGGCGCCGCCGCACAAGCGCGGCACCTACGCCTGCTGGCAGGTCGTAGCGCAAGGCATCGCGGCGGTCGCCGCCGGGCTGATGGGCTACCTGCTCACCCTCTGGCTCGACGAGCGCCAACTGCAGGAATGGGGCTGGCGGATTCCCTTCGCGGCCGGCCTGCTGGTCCTGCCGATCGGCCTGTACATCCGCCTCAACCTGGCCGAGACCTTTGCCGGACGCGGCCGCCAGGCCAGCACCCGGAGCCTGCTCGGCGAATTGTTCGGCAATCATCGGCGGGCCCTGCTGCTCGGTCTGCTGATCCTCTCCGGAAGCACCATCACCCAGTACTTCCTCAACTACATGACCACCTTCGCCCTTACCGAGCTACACCTGCCGGCGGGCATCGCGATGCTCTCGACGCTGGTCGCCGGCGCCGCCCTGGCGCTCTCGGCGTTGCTCGGCGGCGTGCTCTGCGACCGCTACGGGCGCCGCGCCGTGCTGATCCTGCCGCGCCTGGCGCTGCTCGCGGTGCTGTTCCCGGCACTGCAGGCAATGACCCGTCACCCCGAGCCGGCAGTCTTCCTCGCCGTCCTCGCCCTGCTCTCGGCCCTGCATGGCATGAGCGGCGCGGCGCTGATCGTGCTGCTGGTAGAAAGCTTCCCCCGGGCGCTGCGCTCCACCGGTTTTTCCCTGGTCTATGCGACCGGCGTCGCCGCGTTCGGCGGCACCGCGCAGATCGTGGTGACCTGGCTGATCGGCGTCACCGGCAATCCGCTGTCGCCGCTGGGCTACCTGCTGCTGGCCAACCTGGTCTGCCTGGGTGGGGCCTGGCTGGCCCGCGAGACCTGGCCGGGTCGCGGGGACATGGGAGGCGCGCCGCTGGTGCTGCGCGACTGAGAACTTGCGCGGTTCGTTCAAGCGCCGCCGGCCTGTCGCGAGCGACGCTGGGGACCTCATTCATCCGGAGGTCCCACCATGCAGTTCTTCCTGCGCTACGCCTACGCGCCCCTCTTCTGGTCCGGCTTCATCGGCCTGGCGACCTGGCAGGTCGGCTATCGCCAGGCTTCCCACGCCTGGCTGGTCGCCCTGTTCCTCGGGGCGCTCGGCCTGTCCTTTCTCGCCGAACGACGACTGCCCTACCAGCCACGCTGGAACCGGCCGCACGCCGACCGCCTGCGCGATGTCCTGCACGCGTCGGTCAACGAAAGCCTGAACGCACTTGGCATCCTCGCCCTGCCACTGCTGGCCGGAGTCCTGGGCTTCTGGCCGGTATGGCCGCAGGCCTGGCCGCTGTGGCTGCAACTGCTGCTGGCGATCGTCCTGGCCGATCTCGGCATCACCCTGGTGCACTACGCCAGCCACCGTTCGGCGCTGCTTTGGCGGCTGCACGCGGTGCACCATAGCGTGCAGCGCCTGTACGGTTTCAACGGGCTGATGAAGCATCCCCTGCACCTGGGCCTGGAAGCGCTCGGCGGCACCCTGCCGCTGTTGCTGCTCGGCGTGCCGCAGACGGTCGCCGCGCTGCTCGCCTTCGCCATCGGCATCCAGTTGCTGCTGCAACACAGCAACGTCGACATGCGCATCGGCGGGTTACGCCATGTGTTCGCCTGGGCACCGCTGCATCGCCTGCACCACATCCGCTACGGGCGCGCCGGCGACGTCAACTTCGCGCTGTTCTTCAGCGTCTGGGACCGCCTGCTCGGCACCGCCCTCCATCGTCCCGACTACCGCCTGGACAGCACCGACATGGGCATCGGCGACCAGCCTGACTATCCCCGCGACTATGCCGGCCAGTTGCTCGCGCCATTCCGCGACCTGCCACGCAGCAGGCACGTCCCACAGCCGCCGGAAGGATTGGGGCGTTCAGCCGGCCAGGCGTAGGTGCGGCAGCGACAGGCCGGCGCGGATACCGAGCAGGCTGCGTACGCTGCGCGACAGGTGCGCGGCGTCGGCAAAGCCGGCGTGATGGGCCGCCTCGGTCAGGCTGCGCCCCTGCAAGGCCAGGGCGAAGGCCAGGTACAGGCGGCGCCAGAGCACCAGGCGGCGTACCGACAGGCCGACCTGGACGGCGAACAGCCGCTCCAGTTGGCTCAGCGAAAGACTGGCGCTGCGCGCCAGTCTTTCCGCCTCGACCCGCGCCGCGAGTTGCTCGTCGAGCGCCGCCAGGGCCTTTTCGACGCGGCGGTCGAGCCGTCGACGAGGCAGCCGCGCAAGCCGCCCCAGCAACGCCTCGGGCTCGCCGGGAGCGTCCTCGAGAAGCTGACGCAGGTCGTCGCTGTCGAACGCCAGCGGCTCGGCGTACAGCGCCAGCAACGGCTGCGACGCTTCGACGCAATGGGCTTGCAGCGAGGGCACCAGCAAGCGCCGGGCCTCCAGTACCTGGCCAGCGACGCGCACCCGCAGCGGCGTCTCCGCCAGCAGCAACTGGTGGGCATAGTGCGCGTGCTCGCGGGTATCGCCGTTGACCCCGGCGAACAGCGCGTGGTCCCGCGCCAGCCAGACCTCGCCCTGCCAATGCCGCTCCGTCATCGCGTACCTTCCGTCAACCGTTCCGTGGCGAAACGGTGTCGGCTATGGCGACCGCCGTCAAGCCCGCAAGGTCAGCGTCCGAACCAGTCGCGCCGGTCGTCGAAGGCGTGCTCGATCAGATCGAGCAAGGCACGCACCTCCACGCGGTTCTCCGCTTCCGGCTGCACGCTCATCCAGACTTCCCGCCGCATCGGCTCGTCGAAGACCTGCGGCAACGCCGCCAGGTTGCGCTCCAGGCGTCCGGCGTAATGCGGCAGCAGGCCGATGCAGGCGCCCCAGAGGATCGCCTGTAGCAGCAGGTCGTGGCTCTGTACCTCGATCACTCCCGACTGGCGAGCCGCCACCCGCCGGTTCCAGGGTGCCAGGGCGGCGCTGGCGGCCTGGCCGTGGAGCTGCGCCAGCAGGTAGTCGTCCAGCTCGTCCTCGCTGGCCGGCCGCGTGCGCTCGCGCGAATAGCGCTTGCCGATGTGCGGCTGGTACTCCAGCTCAGCGATGCGCGCCGGTGCGGCGAAGTGGCCTTCCATCGGCGGATGCGGCTGCCCCGGATCGGCGATCCAGATGGCGATCTCCGCCGGCCCTGCGCTTTCCGGCCAGCCCTCGCGCAACTCGGCGAGGGCTACGCGCAGGTTGGCGTTCTTGCGCAGGTAGCCCCACAGCTCGCGACTGAGCACATCGTGCAGGACGCTTTCGGCCACCGCCAGGCGCACCAGCGGCTGTTGCCGGTGAAGATCGGCGTGGCTCTGGCTGTCCTCGACCAGGCGCTGCCCGGCGGCCTGGACGATGCGGCCCTCGCGGGTCAGCGAGAGGGCGTTGCCCTCATGCACGAACAGATGCAGGCCGAGGCGCTCCTCGAGCCGGGCCAGGGTCTTGCGCAGCAGCGTCGGCTTGACGTCCAGGCTGCGCGCAGCCTGCATGAAACAGCCGCAACGGGCGGTGACCAGGAAGAAATGCACCACCTCCAGAGAACCGAACAGCTCGTGCCAATAGGCACGGTCGTCGCGTCCCTGCGCGGGCCTGAGCAGTGCCGGGCGCTGCCCGGCGGACTCCGATAGGGCCATGCTTCCTCGCTAGCGTCCAGGCATGAGGCGAATCCGCAGTTCGATCGGCTGCGGCATGTGTTCCGGCGGCGGCAGGCGCAACGAACGGTCCATCAGCGCGCGCCGCAGTTCATTCTCGATCGGCTCGGCGTCGCTGCGCAGGCAGGCGAGACGGACGATCCAGCCGCGTTCGTCGAGCCAGACCCGCAGGTCGATGTCGGTATTCGGCAACTGCCCCGCCGCGCGCCGCGACTCCAGGAAGGCCAGCAGCCGCGGCGCGGTTTCGGCGTCTTCGCCCAGGCGCTGCTGGACCTGCTCGCCGAGCCATGCGGCATAGGCGCCCCAGAGCCGCTGGCGTTCGTCGCGGAACCGCTCGGGCTCGCCGAACAGCCAACTGCGCAGGTGCCGCCAGCGGCTCGCGCGCGGCCCACGCCTGGCCTCCGGGATGCCGTCCATCAGTGCAGTTCCGCCAGGGTCTTGCCGAGCAACGCGCCGTCGATGCTCAGGGTAGCGTTGTTCACCAGGCCATCCAGGTAGGCCTTGGCTATCTGCTCCTGGCGTTGCGCGCGCAGGCTTTCGCGCAGGCGACCACGGACCTCGTCGAGGGTGGCGAGGCGGGCGTCGCGACGCTCGGTCAGCTTGACCAGGTGGAAACCGTTGGCGCCCTGGATCGGCTCGGACACCGCGCCGACCTTCAGCCGTTCCAGCGCCGGACGGATCGCCGGCAGCAGTTGCGCCTGCGCCAGCAACCCACCGATGTCGCCGCCGTTGCGGGCGGTCTGCGGGTCGTCGGAATGCTTGCGCGCCAGTTCGGCGAAGTCGCCGTCCGCAGCCTGCCGGTAGAGTTCCTGGGCGCGCTTGCGCGCTTCGGCAAGCCCGCCGGCCGCAGAGGCGGCGATGAAGATCTGGCTGACCCGGTACAGCGCCGGTACAGCCAGTTGCGCCTTGTTCGCCTGGTAGGCTGCCTGCAGTTCGGCATCGCTGGGGTAGTCCTCGGGCACCGTGCTCACCGACTCCAGGTAGGTACGCAGGACGATCTGCCGCGCCGCCGCATCGATCAGCGTCTTCACCTGCGGACGCTGTTGCCAGTCCTGGGCGCTGGCCTGCTCGTAGAGCGCCTTCTCGGCCAGTCGCGCACGCATCCAGCGCTCCAGCGCGTCGCGGTTCTCGCTCAACTGCACGCGGGTTTCCGCCGGCACCTCGGCCAGCAGCGCCTTCAGTTCGTCCGGCGCCACCTGCAAGGCGCCGAGGCGGGCCACCGCGGGCTCCGCGGCGGCGCTGGGAGATGGCTTGGCAAGCGCGGCCTGGGCCTGGCCCGCGCCGCCGTCCTCGCGCTGGCCACAGCCGGCGAGAAGGGCAAGCGCGAACGCCAGGACACCGCAACGAAATGCCGGCCGCATCGGCTCAGGCCTCGCCATCGACGGGTTGACCGGCATCCTGCGCCATGCCCTGCTGCTCCGCGGCCAGGCGGCTGTAGTCGCGCAGATAGGCGATGAACTCCTGCAGCAGGCGATCCCACAGTTCGATATGGCTACGCAGGTTGGCCGGGCTGACGCCGCCGGCGACGATCACGTCCATTTCCATCACCAGGAACTCGCCCTGCTGCGACAGGCGGCCGAAGCGCCGGCTGAGATTCCAGCGCTCGGTCAGCCCGGCGGGCAACTCGCCCTGCACGCGCAGGGCGCAGCTGAAGGTGAAGTCGAGGTAGCTCGCCGGCGTCGCCGCCGGATTGCCGAAGCGCACCGCGTAGCCGATTCCCTGGCTGGCGCTGAGCAGTTGCACGACGCCGTTCTGCTCGCTGCGGTTGACCCGATAGCCGGCCTCCTGCAAGGCCTCGGTCAGGCTGTCGACGGAAAGGTGTTCGATCAGGGTGATGTCGTTCATGTCCGGGTTCCTGGTTTGCTATCGGATTTCACTGGGCGAGCGCCGCCTGGCGGTTCTCGACCTGAGTCTTGTAGAGATCGTCGCCAAGCTTCTGCGCCATCTCTTCGAATTTCACCCGCGCACCGCTGGCGAACGGTTGGCGGATCTTCATCACCTCGGCGACGCTGACGTTCTCGTAGGCGCCGAGAATCTCCTTGGCCACGCCATACATCTCCCGATTCTTCGCGGTGCACTGCTGCAACTGCTGGTCGTGCTCGCGGAACGCCAGGTCGAGCTTCTGCCGCTCGGCCTCCTTGGCTCGCGCCATGACCAGCAACTCGTCGTAGGCCTGCTTGTACTTGCCCAGTTGCTCGTTGCTCGCCTCAACCATCTGCCGCGCCCGGTCGTGCAAGCCCTGTTGCTGGGCCGAGAGCTGCTCGGCCTGGCCCTTGGCCCGGGCCAGCTCGGCGCTCAGTTGCTTGACCTGGGCCAGCGCCGCATCGCGCTGGCTTTCCAGCGCGGCTTTCGCCGCGGTGGCCTGGGCCTGTTCGGTCTGCAGCGCCTGGAGTTGCTGGGTGGTGCTGCGCAACTGGGCGCGCAGGCGTTCCTCCAGGCTGTCGGCGTAGGCCGCCTGGCTGGCGTAGGCGGCGAAGGCGGCCCCGGCGAGCAGCGCCTGGGCCCAGATCGGTAATGAGAAAGGTCGCGTGTTCATGGTCTGCCTCTTCATGGTCTGCCTCGAGGAGCGCTCAGAAGCGCGTGTTGACCTCGAGTTGCAGGACGTCGATGGAGAACGGTGCGCCGTAGACCTCGTCGGAGCTGAGCCAGCGCGCGGTACCGTAGACGCGCTTGTCGAAGCCATAGCTGGCGCCGAGGATGTAGCCCTTGGCGTTGGTCCCGCCAAGGTGGAAGGTGGAATCGTTGAAACCGTCCGGCAGGGCATCCGGCTGGATGTACTTGTAGGCGGCGAAGACCTGCCAGTCGCCGGCGTCGCGCATGTCCAGGGCGTTGCCCAGGGTGAACTGGAGCATCCAGGCGTTCGCCCCGCTCTTGATGTCGCCGTCGGAGCCGAGGTTGTTGGCGATCTGCGCCACACCGCCGGCGCGCTTGCGCATGTCGCCCTCGTCGTAGCCCAGGTTGTGCACGTAGTTGCCGGCCACCCGCAGCTTGAAGTCGTTGGGCAGCTCGGCATCCCAGCCGAGGTTCAGGTCGAGCAGGTTGAACTCCGAGGCCAGGCCGACGTACTGCGGGTTCGGCGTGTTCGCCGGGTCGGCCGGGTTGGGCACGATGTCGCGCAGGAGGAACACCGTGTTGCCCTTCTGCATGAAGGTCGGACGGCTGCCGTCGGTGTCGCACTCCGGATCTCCGGCCCAGGGCCGGCAGGGGCTGGAACGCCGCCCTTCGATATCGTCGAAGCGGTAGTAGGCCAGCGCGCCGGTAAGGCTGTGCTGCGGGTTGATCTTCCAGGTGGCGCCCAATTGCGCGCCGTACATCCACTTGTTGTCGCTGTCTTCCTTGTCGAAACCGTTCGACGAGGCGGTGTCCGAGCTGTACTCCACGGGGAACGCGCCGACCGTGCCGAACAGCGCGACATCGCGGCTCAGCGGCTGGTTGAAGATCGCCGCCACGCCGTCGAAGTTGAGGTCGTTGGAATACAACAGGTCGGTGGACAGGAACGGATTGGCGATCCGCCCGCCGGTCAGGCTCAGGCGCTCGCTGGGCTTCCAGGTCAGGTAGCCCTGGTCGAGCCAGAGGTCCTTCTTGCCGAAGCCGCCGCCGAGGGTCTGGGTGGTCGACACCGGGTTGTTGTCCGAACCGGTGCCGATGCGGATGCCGGCGCTCCAGCTTTCCGACAGAGCCGCCTTGAGGCCGAAGCGCGCGCGCAGGCGCAGCAGGCTGTCGCGGTCCTCGCGGGTGTTGAGCAGCGGCGGCAGGCCCGAGCTGGTATTCGGGTTGACGTCATAGGGACCGTCGTCGTTGAGTTCGGCGAAGTCGGTGATCTGGTTGCTGTTGCCGTTGCCGAAGGAGCGCGACTCGTAGCGCAGGCGCACGTCGCCGTCGAAGCTGATGCGCGAGGCCCAGTCCGGGAAGGCGTTGGGCTGCGCCCAGTTCTCCGCCTTGGCCTGGGTCATTACCTCGGCCTTCACTTCGTCGCGGATCTGGTCGCGCACCACCTGCGGGATATAGGGTACGCGGACCTCCCCGGGGACCGCGGCGACGGCCGCCGCGGGCGCCACGGCCTGGCGCGCCTGCTGGGCCTGCAACGCCTCGGCCTCGGCCTGCCTGACCAGCGCATCGGCCTGTTCCTTCTTCAACACGCCCTGCTGTACCAACAGGCGGATCAGGTTGATCGTGGCGTTCTCCGAGGGCGCCGGCGGCTGGGCCTGCGCCTGGCCGGCCAGCGCGGCGAGCATGACGCCCATCCCCAGCGCCAGTCGGTTCACTTTCGCGTTCATCTGTGTACGGCTCCTAAGGTCCTTCAAGGCAGTCGCCTGCCGGAAATCATTCTGGGTTGGCGTCTTCTCATCCCGGCCGCTTGCCCTGCAGGGCGATGCGCACCGGCAGGGTCAGCGAAGCCGGCGGGCGTTCTTCCAGGCGGCCGGCGGCGCGCAGCGCGGCCAGCACCTTCTGGTCGGTCTCGGGGTCGCCGCTGGAGCGGGTCAGTTCGGCCCGGGTGATATCCCCCGAGGAACTCAGCCAGATCTCCGCCTGCAGGCGGAACGCCAGGTTGCGCAGCTCCGGGTTGTCCCGCAGCAGGCGCTGGAAGGCGTAGGCCAGGTACTGGCTATAGCTGGCGTTGCCGGCGCGACCGCCGCCGGAACCGGCCATCCCGCCGCCCTTGCCGGCGCCGATGTTGAAAGCGTCGGAGCCGGACTGGGCGTCGCCATCCATCTGCATCGGGTCGGCCAGGTCGTCGGCCGGCGACGGCGGCGCTTCCTCCTGCGGCTTGACCTCCTCCAGTTCGGGTTGCGGTTCCGGCTCGACGATCTTTTCCTCTTCCACCGGCTGCTCCGGTTCCGGCGGTTTTTCCGGCGGCGGCGGAGGCGGTGGCGGCAGCGGGATGATCGCCGGCACCTTGGGCGCCTCGCGGCGCACGCCGCTCATGTCGTTGGCCCACTCCCAGACCAGCCAGGCGAGGCCGGCGAGCAGCAGCGCGCCGAGGCCCCACTTGAGGTAGCGCAGGGTCGGGTTCGCCGGGCGGCCGTCGATGGACAGCGGCGCGGCATTTTTCGGCTCGGGGGTGTGCTTGGGATCGGCGGACATGTTCATCCCGGGCCTCAGGTCGGTTTGCCGGTGACCAGGCCGACCTGGGACAGCTCCAGGCGGCGCAGCAGGTCGAGGACCTCGATGACCTTCTGGTACTGCACCGTGGCGTCGCCGCGGACCACTACCGGGAAGTCGGGGTTGAGGGCCTTCTCCGTACGCAGGCGGTCCTCCAGCTCGGGCAGGGTCACCGGGTAGGCGTCGAGGAACACCTGGCCGGCGTCGTTCACCGAGATCGCCTTGGTCTTGGGCTGCGACAGCGCCACGGTGGCACTGGCCTTCGGCAGGTTGATCTGGATCCCGGCGACCTGGGCGGTGGCGGTGAGGATGAACATCACCAGCACCACCATCAGCACGTCCACCAGCGGGGTGATGTTGATGCTGTCGACGGCGCCGTCGTCGTCATCGTCGTGGCTGCTGTTCACGGAAGCCATGGCGTTCTCCTCAGGCCGGCAACGGCTGGCCGTTGCGACGATGGGCCACTTCGCTGAGCTGGCTTTCGCCATGCACCTCGGCGAGGCGGGTGACGAACTCGTCGACGAACACCCGCATGTCCGCGCTGACTTCCTTGTTCCGCGTGACCAGGCGGTTGTAGCCGAACAACGCGGGGATCGCGACGAACAGGCCCATGGCCGTGGCCAGCAGGGCGGCGGCCATGCCCGGGGCGATGGCATTGATGTTGACGTCGCCGGCCATGGCGGTGCCGAGGAACACCACCATGATCCCCAGCACGGTGCCGAGCAGGCCGATGTAGGGGCCGCCGGCGATGGCGTTGGACAGGCTCGACAGGCGCGAGCCGAGCTGCTGGTTCTCCTTGGTGCGCACGCCGTCCATGGAGGCGCGGATCGCCTCGATGGTGGCCGCGGAGACGGAAGAGGTGTCGGCGCCCTGCTCGCGGCGGGTGCGGATCTCCTTCACCGCCACCTGGTACAGGCGCCACAGCGAGGAGTGTTGCAGGCGGGCGGCCAGCTCGCGGTCGTCGGCGAGCAGTTCCAGGCGCGTGCCGACCTCGGCGAAGCGCTCGCGGAACAGCCCGTTGGCGCGACTGACACGGCCGACGTTCTGGTTCTTGCGGTACATGATGACCCACGACTGGACCATCATCAGCGCCAGGATCGCGATGATCACCCAGGCATCCAGCGGCACTGCGTTGAGCAGGAAGCCGAGCTTGCCGAAGCCGAAGCCGGACTGCTTCTCGTCGACCCCGTAGGCCACCAGGCGCGACTCGGCGCCCTGGGCGGTGGCGTCGGCGAGGAGCAGCGCCGCCGGGCGGGCGATCTTCGACAGGCGCAACTCGTCGATGGCGCCCTGGAAGGGTTGCAGGGTCGGCGCCGCGGCGCTCGCCTCACCTTCCCCGCTTGCCGCTTCGGTGGCGACCGCAGGCGCGCCCTGGCCTTCCGCGCCGATGGCGATCGCGCCGCTGAACGCCGGCAGCGCCGCCGCCAGGCTGGCGACTTCGCGACCGCCGAGATACAGCGCCAGCCGGGTACCGTCGGCGACCAGCGCCAGATGCTGCCATTGCCCCTGCGCCAGGGCCTGGCTGGCGGCAGCGCGCTGACCGTTCAGCTCGACGAAGGGCGCGCCCTGGGCCAGGCCGACCAACAGGGCGTTGCCGCCTTCGCGGCGCGACAGCAGGACCTGTTCGCCGGCCAGTTGGTCGGGACGCACCCAGCCGCTGAAGCTGAAGGTGCCACCGGCGCTCACCGCCAGCGATGGGCTGGCCGGCAGCAGCAGCGGCTGGCCCAGCAGTTGCGCGGAGCGACCGATGACGCCCTCCACCGGACTGCCGGCGGCGGTCTGCGCATTGTTGGCGTAGGCGGTGGAGTCCCGCGGCGGAGTGCCCGGCGCACCGTCGAAGTGATAGACCAGGGTGTAGTCCGGGTCGAACACCGACTGGCCGTTGCCGCTCTCCGGCGCCTTGGCGTTGCCGTAGTACATCCAGATGTCCTGGCGCTGGCCACCCTCCACCCGCGGCACGTCGACCCAGATCAGGGCCATGCCCATCAGCGGGTCGAAGCTCTCGACCTGGTGGCGCAATACGGTCTTGTCGTCGGCGGCGACGAAGCGGATGTCCGAGCCGTTCTCGTTGACCCCGTCGAAGGTGAAGTTGCCGGTATGCAGGCGCACCAGCAGCGGCAGGCGACCGAGACTGTCGTTGATCGCCGCGCCTTGCGGGGTGGTATCGACCGAGACCTGCTTGCGGTACTGCCAGTCGTCCTGCCACCAGGCACTGGCGCTGGCCGGGGCCAGCAGGCCCAGGCAGATCAGCGATGTCAGCAATAAGCGATACATGTGGGGTTACTCCGGGGTCAGCGTCAGAAGCTCGCCTGCACGCTGAAATGCAGGCGCGAGTCGTGTTTGTCGGTGTTCGTCCCTTCCAGCAGCGGGAAGGCCCAGTCGAGGCTGCCGGACAGCCAGTCGGCGAGTTGCGCGCGGGTGCCGATGCCGACGCTGGCCAGGCTGAAGTCGTCGTCCTGCTCGGGCAGCGCATCCTGCAGGCGCAGTTGCGCGCCCTCGGCGAACACGTAGAAGCGCCAGTCGTTGACATAGCTGCCGGCGCGCTTGCCGAGGAAGCGTCCGAGGGACGGCGTACGCCATTCCTGGGAGAGCAGGTAGCCGTCGTCGGCGGTGTTCTCCGCCGCCAGGTAGCCACGCACGCTGGTGGCACCGCCGGCAGCGAACTGTTCGTTGGAGATCAGCGGCCCGGAGGCGAGCTGGAAGGCCGCCTTGGTCGCCACCTGCCAGTCGCCGCCGAAGGTCAGGGTGTGGTTGAGATCGCCCTTGAGCACGCCGAAGCCGGACTTGGCGCGATAACGCTTGCGGTCGAATTCCTCGTCGTCGTCGCCGTAGCCGAGGAGACTGCCGGTACCGGCCACCAGGCTCAGGCCAAGGGCCAACTGGGAACGTTCGGTGTAGCGGAAACCGTTGTAGCCGAGGGTCAGCGGGGCGTACTTGATCGGCACCCTGTCGTTGTTGCCGCCGATCCGGGTCTGTTCCTCGAAGTCCTTGAAGTCGACGCCGAAGGAGAACGAGTGCGACCAGAGGCCGGTCACCGGCAGGCTGTAGATCGCCGCCACGCCATAGGAATGGCCCTGGCCGACCACATTCATGCTGCCCACCGTGGCCACGTCGCTGTCGGACTGGTAGCCGGACAGCTGCACGCTCCAGCGCTGGCTCAGCGGCGCGGTATAGGAGCCGGACCAGACCTTGGCGTTGTCCTGGTCCTGCGGCGCGGTGAAATAGGTCAGCGAGATGGCGTGGCCGAGTTGCCAGAGGTTGTCGTAGCCCAGCGAAACCACCGAGCGCAAGTGACGGGTGTCGGCGCTGTAGTCGTTGTTCAGGCCGATGCTGGCGTGCCAGGGATTCTTGTCTTCCACCTGCAGGTCGACGTCCATGGTGCCGGGCCGCTGGCCCTCGCGCACCATCGGCAGCACCTGGCGGCCGGGGGTGCGGTTGACCTGCGCCAGCTCGCGCTGGACCTGGGCGAAGTCGGGCACCTTGCCCTCCTCCAGGGCCGGCACTTCCTCGCGCAACTCCACCGGCGAATAGTGCTTGGCGCCGACCACCCGGACGCGACCGACAGTGGTCTCGGTGACCTGCAGGTAGACCACCCCGCCGCTCACCTGCTGCTCCGGCAGCTCGACGTAGACCGACTGGTAGCCCTTCTCCTGGTAGGCGGCCTGCAGCGCATCGCGCGCCCCCTCGATGTCGCCCAGGCTGCGCTGCGGTCCGAGGAAGGGATACACCGCCGCCTCGATGGCGCGGTTGTCCAGCACGGTGTTGCCGCGTACCACGTACTCGTTGATGTCCACCAGACGCTGGGTCTCGGCTCCCGCCGCGGCGGGAGGGGCCTCGTCGGCCAGCGAAGCGCACGACAATGCGACAGCCAGGCAACCGATCGACCAGCGCTGGCGAAACGGGTGCGCACAATTGAACAGCGAACGCTTCACACGGTCCCCCGAAGTTCCATCGGGACTTATTGTTCTAATGCAACAAGTCCGTTCATCGAACAGTTCTGTGAAAGACAACAAACTAGCGGCGACGCATGAACAACCTGTTAAAAACGGCGCCTGCCCTTATGAAATCTCGTTCTTTTCTATTTTCACTTTCGTGCTAGATATTCAGCCGTCGCGCTCCGCCATGGCGCGCTTGCCATGTATGCAACAAGGCGAAGTTCAGGGAGAACTCCGGCATCTGCATGAGATCCCCGGAAATCACTTCCCCGATAATCCTGCCTATTATCCTTACCGCCTCCGCGCTGTTCAGCAGGACGGTTATATCGCTGACGAAAACCGGAAAATTCCAGATCTTCTGCTTCATTTCCAGGCCGACGAACCAGCGATACAGCAGGTTGTAGTTCAATTGCTCGTACAACTGCTGCTCGCTGGGAATCGCGTACAGCAGTTGCAGCAGCAGCGCGTGGATCAGCGGCTCCGGGGCCAACTGCATGCCATGTTCGCGGGCGAGCGCCGAGAGGACTTTCGCCTCTTCGACAAGGAGACTTTGTATTTGCGGTTTCAGCAACGCCAGGGAATGTCCCGGTGGTATATAGCTGGACACTTCCTTGAGCGCACCCTGCCAATCTTCCTGGGACACTATCCAGACCCATGGCGCCCCATATCGATAAACCGATACCGGTTTCTTGCGTGCGGCTTCGACGATCTTCGATAGGCGCTGGTCAAGTTCCTGCATACCGACTTTCGAGTAACTTTCCATCAATACTCACCGTCCTTCGCCGTATTCACCGGAGTGACCACGGCCGTTAGCGGATACTGTTCTCTTGTTTCAGAGCGGAACGCGTCTTGCTCGAACGACACGCTCATTTCCAGCAACCGGTCAGCGCAACCGGGAAATGGCCGATTCCTTTCGTTCCCGTCCCTGCCTTTCACCGCTGAATTCCGTTTTCCTCATTCACACCTGTTTGACGGCAACCCCGCCGCACCACCGAACTTTTGTCATGAAAACTTCATGCGGCCGGCCATTCGCGCGCCGCCGGCGGGGACGAACGGGCATTCACCCGAGAATCGACCAGCGCCTCGGAAGTTCGCCGAAAAAAAGGCCCTCCGTGGGGAGGGCCTGGCGGGTATCGTGCCTCCGCGGCGGTGCCTTACAGGATCAGGTTGCCGCGCTCTTCATCGGTCAATTGACTGCGCGCCTGTTCGCCGAGGGCTCCGGCGCCGAGCACCTGCACGGCGCTGTCCGGGTTGTAGCCCGGCGAACGACTGGCGCCGTCGCGCGAAGGCTCCAGGCGCTCGTTGCCGAACCCGAGCACCTGCACCGTGATCACCGACGGCATGCGCTGCCGCGCGGCGGCCTGCTGCTGGCGACTGACGTCCTCCGCCGCCTGTGTCGCGGAGCTCGCCGCGGCGCTGGCGGAGGTCAACGCACCGGTATTCACCGAAGCCACCAGCGGAATGCCGCTGGACTGGCCCTGGGTCTGGATGTTCGCCGCGTTGACCACCTGCAGCGCCGCCACGTTGACGTTGCCGGAGACCCGGATGCCCGCCTCGCCGGCGTCGATGGTGCCGAGCGGGGCGATCAGGTCGATGTCGCCCGGTGCCACTTCGGGAATCGGGTTGAGGGTGGCAATACCGGCGCCGGTGCTGGGCACCTGCGGCGACAGGCTGACGTTGCCCCAGGCGTCGTAGATGCGCCGCGGCGGGGTGTACACCACGGTGGTCTGGGAACCGCGACCGGCGTTGATGTCGCCTTCCGCCGACCAGGCCAATATGCTGCCGCCGAAGGTGGTCATGATGCGGCTCTGGCCGAGCAGGATGCTGTCCCGCGAATAGGCCTGGATATCGCCCTGGCCCTGGGTGACGATGCCTGCGGTGGACGGCGGCGCCTCGCCCTCGATACCGAACACCTGGCGCCCGCCGGGGCTGAGCAACTGGATGTCGCCGCCGAAGTCGGTGTGCACGCCGGCACCGCCATACATGACGATATCGCCTTCGTAGCTGATCGGATTGCCCGCCGGATCGCGCTCGGGGAACAGCGCGGCGATCGCGTTGCGCCCGCGCAGGTAGCTACCCTGGCGTACCCCGCCGACTTCGTTGTACTCGCGGCCGCCGGCCCTGAGTTCGGCGAAGTACACCTGGCGGGCGAAAATCCGCTGCTGCTCGGCGGGCAGGCCGGCGAAGAACGCCTGGGCCTGTTCCGCGTCGCCGGCGAAGCCGAAGCGCTCGTTCAACCACTTGGCCAACTCGCTTTCGTAGGTCCTGACCACCTTGCCCGGCTGCTCGGCCAGCGGGGTGCCGCCCTGCGCCAGGTTGGCCGGATCCAGGTAGCGCTCGAGGAAGGCCTGATAGTCGGCCCCCGCCGCGCCGGCCTGGAGCACGATATCGGCACCCGGCCGGCTGTCGCCCGGCACCACCGCGCCGAGACTGGTGATCGCCGCGCGATCCTCCATGAGAATGTTGCGCCCGGCGCTGATCTCCAGGGTACCGGGGCCGGCGACGTTGAAGTTGCCGTAGAGGATGTCGCGGCCGGCCTGGACCAGCGAGAGGTCGTTGGGGTCGTCGTGGACGAAGAGGTTGCCGGTGAACGAGGCATCCGTACTGATCTGACTGGGAGCGCTGATACGCTGTCCCAATGGGGTTCCGGAGGCTACGATGTCGCGCCCGGCGCGCATCCAGACGGGCCCCGCACCTTCATACCAGGTTTGCCCGGCGCGGTTCCCCGCCTGCTCGCCGAAACGAATCTGCGCACCGCTATTGAGCCCGACGATATCTCCTGTCAACGCATAGAAACGCGCCGGTTGCAGATCGCGCGCCAAGCTCGCAGCGCTATCGGGGCCGAAGTAGAACAGAGGCAATCCGCCAATGACGGCCGGATTCCCGTCCGGACTGCCGTTGCCGGCTATCGGGTTGAGCAGCGCGGCATCGGAGTAGCCGGCAAATGCCGGCGTCCAGATCGATGGCAGGTTCGCAGGATCGGCACCTGAGCGTTGCACCGAATAGCCACCGGCATAAATGGAGTCTCCAGCCAGCAACTCCAGTTCACCGTTGAGCGACGGTGCCAATAACAAGGAGTAGGGAGTGGTCGAGACATTCAGGCTCACGCCTCCCATGTAACCGCTGGAAGGACCGAGATAGATACTTCCTTCCGGGGCCGCCGCACGTACTATCGATGGATAGATGAATCGCCCATCGCTAGGCGACAGGTTTCGGCCTGCCATGGGAATAGCGTTGGTTGCCTCGACCAATTGGGTGCTGGGCGTCAGGTTGCCGCCCGCCGCAAACAGATCGATCGAGGTGTGTGCAGTCCAGAGACTGAACCAAGCGATCCCGCCCCCTTGGTAGACGCTGCCATCGGGAGCCGTGAAGCCAACGGTATTCGGCACCCCCACCCTACCGGGGTCAGTCACCCCACCCAGGACCAGGTCGCCACGGGTTTCCAGACGCATGCCAGTATCTCCGGCCACCAGGGTGAGGCCACCCGTGGAGCTAGCCAGCGTCGGGCTGAACGCATCCCTGCTGCGCACTTCGGCGGGGTCCCGCAGTAGAGTGTCGTAGCGAGGATCGATGCCTCCCAGCGCACCACTGTACAAGCTCGCGGAACCGCGCAGATTGATCAGGGCCCCCTGCAGATCGTGAATGGTGCCGCCGCTGTAAAGACCGTCAAACCCCGAACTCGAGTAGGTCTGGGTAGCCCGCGCCTCCCGGCTCGGGTTCACCTCTCCGCCAATTCTCACATTCAGGTCACCGCCGCCGCCAAGTTGCAGCGCGCCGTCGGAGGTGAGCCGGCCAGTGCCGGCAACCGCCAAGACCAGTCCCTGGCTGCGCGGATTAAGGTTACCGGACGAAGGTATCGAACCATCTCCGCGTGGCGCGATATTGCCGGCATCACCTCCGGTTCGCATGCTGAGATTGCCGCCTCCCAGAGTGCCGAAACCGGTGAAGCCGACCAGATAGGGAGCATCTCCCTCCGCGCCACGCACATAGCTGCCGAAATTGACCCACCAGGCCGTCGGCACTCCTTCCCTATCGGCGCTGCCCTGGCGCCAGAGCCAGTTGCCAACTGCAGCGCTGGGGGGCAAGGGGCGAATGGGATCGCTACTTGTCAGTTTCTCGGCCCATTGATCGCCAACCACATCACCGCCAACGGCGATATCGAGGTTGCCGCCATGTTCCGGATACCAGGCCTGGTACTGGCTGGTTGAGAGCACTTCGTAATCCGCGCCACCGGCGCCCAGTACCGACCCATTGAACAGACCGCGAGGCTGATTGAATCCCGTCGCGACATCGGCGGCCTGCGTTCCGGCGGTATAGACGCCGTACGGCGACCATTGCGTAAGGTTACCGGCACTGGCCAGGTCAAGATCGCCAGTGCCGGTGCGCAGCACACTGAACAACTGGTTCTGCGGTGTGACCACGGTTTTGCCGAGATTCTCGATACACAGGGACGGATCGACACTGCACCACCACAGATCGCCCTCGCCGATCGCCGTACCAGCAGGCATGCCCAGGTAATTGCCGGGCGCCCAGGTCCAGCGGGGAGGCTCGGCACAATACGGCCCCAGCCCGCAGATCCATTCATTGCTCTCGTCGACCGGAGTTCCCGGGGTGATCCCCCAGTCGGTAGCCTGATCGGTGAACACCAGCCCTCCCGAGCTCTGTTCGATCTTCGCCTGATAGTGCGTATCGGCCAGGTTCAGGCTGGCCGAGGAGTCCGGATGCACCAGACGGTTGTCGGCAGCCGCGAGATCGGCACCGGCGACCAGGCGCATGGACCAGGACTGGCTACCGGCCGGCAGCATCTCGGCCAATGCCCAGTTGCGTCCCTGGCGGACACCGTCGCTGGGCCGCAACTCGATGAAAGGCGCATCGCCAGCCAGTACCACCTCGGTCTGCGAAGGGATCAGAGAACCACGTGCCAAGGCCAGCTCTCCATTGAGCAGCAGGACATTGGGTCTGCTGGGCCCCTCGCGCAGGATGCTCGGCAAGGGCACGCCCGCAGGCCAGGTCATCGCCTGCACGCTGGCCGGTGCAGCCAGCAGGGTACCGGCACCCAGCCGGCTGCCGACCTCCAGCGTCACCCCGTCGCGCAGCAGGCTGCCCGCGGCGTACAGCAGGTTGCCGGCGGCATCGTGGATGTCCGCTACCAGCACGCTGCCGGCGGCCAGGGTATAGGGCTGTTCGAGTACCGCCTCGGTGGCCAGACGGGTGCCGGCGGCCAGGGTGGTGCCCTTGATCGGCAGGTCGTAGTTGAGGGTGCGGCCGCCGAGGAACGCGGTACCGTCGCCGAGCACCACGCCCGGGCCGGGAACCACCAGGTCGCCACCGAACGGCTGCACTCCCGGGGTGAGGATCCAGCCCTTGTCGTCCGGCGAGTCCGGCGGCGGCGCGAAGCCGTCGTTGATACTGCCGTAGAGGTTCAGGTCACCGCCGGCGCGCAGCACCAGCGCGCCGACCTCGCCGGAACCGTAGACCTCGGTCAGCGGCGTGTTCGGATTGAGGCTGGCGTAGCGGTAGCCGGACAGATCGAGATCGCCCTGCACCACCAGATCGCCGTCCGCCGTTGCGCTGACGATCTCCACCCCTGGACGCAGGTGGAAAGCATCCGCGTAGGTGGCATTGGTCAGTCCGGCCAGCTTGCCGTCGAGCAACTCGCGGTTGGCCAGCGCCGCGGCGATGAACGCGCTGCTCTCGGCATGCCGCGCATCGAGGTAAGCCTGGTCGATCACCTGGTAGGACCGCCCGCCGGCCGCCGGATCGTTGCCCCAGGGCGCATCGTCGTAACGCTGCATCGCGTTCAGGGCGATGCTGCCGGCGCCGCGGATATCCAGCGCGCCGCTGGCATCGATGGCGATGTCGCCGGCGCTGACCCCGCCCAGGCGTGGCGCGTTCAACTCCAACGTGCCACGGGCGACGCCATCAACCTGTTCCGCTGGCGCCGCGGTGCCATGGCGCAGGTCGATGCGCGCGCCGCCGGCCAGGACCAAGGTGCCGCTGCCGGAACTCAGCTCGACCATCGCCCGGTTCGGGCTGTCGATGATCTGCCCGTAGCTGTCGCGCCGCAGCAGGCTTCCATGCGCATCCAGCAGCGCGTTGCCACCCAGGCTCAGGCCGCGGCCGCCGGCCAGGCGGATCTCGCCGACCTGCGCGCCGCTGGCGTCCACCGTTCCGCTCACGCCGAGCTGGCCATTGTCGAGGGACACCTCGATGCGATGCGCCTTCAGGCCGTCGCCGATCTGCAGGTCGCCTTGCTTGAGCTGGAAGCGCCGCGCGCCGAAGACCTCGCCCTGGTTCAGGCGCTGGTTCAAGGCGGTGAACTGCTCGCTCAGGCTGCCGCCATCGCCCAGGCGCTGGGCGCGGATCTCCAGCTCGCCACCGAGGAACGGCACGCGGGTGCCGCCGGCATCGTAGTCGCCGCTGGCGCCACCCAGTATGCGGCCCTGCAGTTCCACCACCCCGGCGTCCTCGGCCAACGCCACGGCGCTCAGGGTACCGCCGCGGTTGTTGCGCGCCGACAGGTCGATCAGCGAACCGGCGGCCTGGCGGATGTCGCCGGCGCGACTGCTCAGCAGCAGGTCGCCACCCCAGCTGTATTTATCCACATCGTTGAAGCTGGCCTTGCGTCCGGCCAGGTCGATGCGCGCGCCATCGCCCAGCTCCAGGTCGTCTTCGGCGCTCAGGCTCAGCTTGCCGCTGGGTAGCGAGACCGCGCTATCCAGGCGGATCTCGCGGGCGCTGAGGGACAACTCGGCACCAAGCCCGGCGGTGCCGCTGTCGAAGGTCACCGCGGCAGCGCCCGCCGGCGCCGCCAGGCTGAGGCTACCGCCGCTGCTGATCCGACTCAGCGAGCCGGCCTCGCCGGTCAGCAACGGCGTGCTCAGGCGCAGGTCGCCGCCACTGTAGCGCAGGCCTTCGCCGGCGACGTAGCCGTCCAGGTGCTGGTAGACCCGCAAGCTGCCCTTGTGGTTGGCGCTGATCCGCTCGCTGGCGTTCAGTTGCACCTCGGCGAAGCCCAGCGCCAGGCGTGCCTCGTCGGTCTCGCCGGCCGGCTGGGTATTCGCGCCGTAGCCCAGGGTGATGCGCTCGGCATCCACCCGCAGGGTTCCGCTACCGCTACCGGCGCCGCCGGCGACCGGTGCCGCGGCCGGCTGGCTGGAGCCGCTCCAGACCAGGCTGGCGGTGCGAATGCTGGCGACATCCTCGCCGGTGCCATGGCCGTAGATGGCCGGGGTGCCCAGCACCAGGTTGGCCAGGCTGGATTTGCCGGTGGCCGGGTCGTAGGTGTCGAGGCTGACGCTACCGTATATGTTGACCGCATCGCGGGCACTGAGGATCAGGTTTTCCAGGGCCGGAATACCCGCCCCGCGCTCGCCGCGCAGCAGGCGCTGGAGCACCGTCTGGTCCAGCGCCAGGCCGTTCGGCAACACGCCGCGAGCGGCCGCGTCGGCCAGCGACTGGCTGGAGCCGATATTGATCGTACTCAGCGCCAGGCTGAGATTGCGTGTCCCGTAACGAACGTTGTCGCCAAACGTCACCGTACCATTGGTGGCGATACCCAGAGTGCCCTCCGAATAGAGTTCGGTGTCGGCGCAGCCCGCCCCTTCCGCACAACCTCCGAGACGAACCGGTAACGAGCTATCCGCTGCGGGTGCCAGCAGGTTCAGCCATCCGTTGGACAAGAGCAGCAGGTTACGGCCGCCGGGTTGATAGATGAAACCATCGGACGAATCGTATGCAGTCTTGCCTTTCCCCAGAGTGCTGATGCCACTCCCGCCTTCAAGGGTGATATCCCTGCCAATGATCACCTCCGGTGCGGAAAGGTGCGCGCCCTTTCGCAGCACAACGGGAAAGAGCCGGTTGCTCCCGCCGAACTGGACGAAGTTTCCTTGCTCGCCGTATTCGACGTAGGGCAGCGTGCCAATGGCGATACGGCTGGCGCCTATTGCATTCAGATCGTCCGCAACCAACGACACGCCAGCGAAATCGGAGTCGGGCAGCCCACCTTCAGGCAGAATCTCGATGCCCGCCTCGGCATCCACGATGAGGCTGCCGCCATATCCGCTTTCTTCCGGCGTGAAGTCGACCTTCCCCTCGAAGCTCAGGGCGTTTTCCCGAAGCTCCTCATCCGCGCGCAATCCCAGGTAGAGGGATCTGGCATCCACTGGCAACATCGCTCTGGGGATGTTCTTGCGCGCGGCATCGGCGCGAATGAAATCCGCATAGCTCATTTCGTTGTACTGCGAGTAGCGGCGCAGCGTATCGGCGGAAGACAGGATGACCTGACGGCTCAGACTGTCGCGGATGGACGTGCCGGCAATCGACAACTGCCCGGACGTCGCCCAGGAGCCATTGCGCAACCCCTGCGTCGCCATGGGCGCGCCTTGCCCCGCCAGACCGTTGATCTCGACGCGGAAAGCGCCCGGCAACAGGGCATAGGTCGAAGGCAGCAAGGTGTAGGTACCGGCGGCCAGGCCGGGAACGCCATCCCCGATGGTGACCTGTTGCCCGACCAACGGCTGGATGGCGCCCGCCTCGCCGCCCAATGGCGCACTAACGGCCTGGTGTCCAGGCACGATGGCATACACCGGGTTGCTGGACAGCTCCGGCAGACGGAACCCATCATTGTCCTGCTGCACCAGGGGATGAAAACGCGCATCGGTCGAACCCCCTCTGCCGGAGATGAATCCAGCCCCCGCGAGTTCGCCGCCGCCGGACAGGTCCAGCCGCGCGCCCTGTTGCACATCGACCTCGCTGGCATAAAGGCCGACTCCCGCAACCAGTGTCCCAGCAGCGAGGGCGCCCCCGGCACCGGTCAGTTGAATGGGGACCTGGTTGACCAGATAGTTGATCCCATCGGTCGTGCCTCCATAGGGCATGACCAGCTCAGCGCCGCTAACCGAGGTCAGGCTACCCGGCAACAACCTTACCGTGCCCGGGGCACGATCCAGATTGCTGCCGAACTGGATGAGCCCCAGCGGCGCACGCACCACGCCACCCTGCTCGATATTCGATGCCATGAACGCCAGACTGCCGAATACCGACAGCGGAGTGTCCGGCAAGGACTCGCCGCTACGTTCGATAGCCAAATGCCGTTCGGCATCGAAGACAGCCTGCCCCCCCTCATCCAGTCCATACCCGGCATAGAGGGTCGAACTCGCTCCCGTCACCGGATAGAGTTGGGCCGCAGTCAGTTGCAGATCGCCGTGGGTTATCAAGCGCCCCGACGGATCGCCATTCTCTGGATAGTCGCCAGCGAAACGCAGGTCGCCCTCGCTGCGCAGCGTTACCTTCTCGAAACCTGGTCGCTGATAGCGGACAGCCTCTGCGTTGACCCCATTGATCACCCCGTCGCTACCGAATGACAAGCGCCCGGCGATATCCAGCAGGCGCCCGGCAGAAACCTGCAAGCGAACCTGCTCCGCTGTCGCGGTCGGCCCGTACGTGAGACGCGGACGAAACTCGCCAGAGGCCTGCTGCCCATACATCCCGATGCCGGAAAGGCGGACATAGGGCGCCTGCAACTTCACCTCGCTCGGCCCGCCACCTGTGGCGGCTATCGTCCCCGCGTACAGATTCAGGCTGCGCCCCATCGCAAGATCGATGTTCCCCTCGAACGACAGCGGACCGTTGCTGAACAACGAAAGTTGGTCGAATCCGCCGCCCGTCAGCGACTGCGTCCCAACTCGGCTCTGGCCATAGCGCAGAGCCGAATCGTCCATTCCCGGTTGCAGCAAGGTCGGTAATCCCGAATCGGCATGCCCTGCCGTCAGGATCAGCTCGCGCATGGCCAATACCCGGTCATCCACGACAGTAAAACCTTGGTACAGGGGAGCGTCCGCAATGATCTCCAGGCTGCCGCCCGCCGCTCCCGAGCCGCCGGCTGCGGCGCGCAACGAACCGTCAAGATACAGCCCATTGTAGGAACTGAGAGCGATGCGCCCGCCGTCGCCGGCCAGCAAAACCCTTCCCAGTCCCGGTACATCCAGCTGTGCCTGGCTGCCGGAGGCCTCCAGTCGTGCACCGGGGCGTACGATGACGAACGCATCCGCCGAGGTCGCGATCGCCTTGCCCGGATCGATCTCGCCGCCGATGACGATGCTGCCGCCGGACTGTACTTCTCCATAGCGGCGACCGCGCCCATCCACGGCAGTGACAGCGCGGCCGGCAACATCCAGCAATGCCTGCTCTCCAATCCAGATGGAGCGTGCATGGGGCTGGCCTTGGGCCTTGGGCTGATTGTCCTGGGTAACGTCGAGCGCGCCGAACTGCTGCTGGCGCACGTCGATGCGTCCGCCCCAAGCGTTCAGAGTGCCATCCAAGGTGATCTGTCCGGGACCGCGCAGGACGATGGCGCGCCCCGGATCGACCTCGACCAGCGAACCGCGCCCCAGCTCCAGCGTCTGGCTGGCGGGATCGAGCTGCCCGAGGATATTGCCGTCGCCGCCTGCCTGCAGGTACAGGTCCGCCCCTTCGCGTTGGACCAAGCGTCCGGCCAAGGCATCCTCTAGGTACAGCGGCGGTATCCAGGCCTCCAGCGCCTCTCGCGGCGCCTCGCCAGCCGCGACCTCGCCGGCCCCGCTGGCGAAACGGTAGACCGGCCGCGCGACCCGCACCTGGGCATCCTCGGCTACCGTCAATCCGGAGCGACCGACCACCCGGTAGCTGGCGAAGCCCTGCTGGAAGAAATCTTCGGCCAGTTGCAGGCTGCCATCCCCGAGGTCGCCGCCGCCGATCCGCACCTTGCCGCTCTGCAGCGACAGCGTGCCGGCGCCACTCGTGCCGAGACCATTCAATGTGCCGCCCAACTGCAATTGGCCATCGCTGGCCTGCGCCAGCCCGGCACTGGCGTGCAAGGCGATGTCGCCGCCGCGTCCGCCCAGTCGCTTGCCGTCGGCCAGCAGCGCCGCCCCGGACGACACGTCGAGCAGACTGCCCTGTCCCAGGCTCAGGTCGCCACCGCTGCGCAGGGAAATCCGTCCGCCGTCGCGGTAGGCCAACGTATCGTTGTCCTCCGGCGCCAGCAGCAGGTTGCTCCACAAGCCGCTGGCATCCAGTCGTACACCATCGCCCACGCGCAAGATGCCGGCTTCGCGGCCGGCATCGACGAAACCATCGATCGTCCCGTTCGGGGAAATCTGCGCCAGTACGTTGCCGGCCTGCAGGCTGCCGCCATGAGCGGTGATGTCGGCGTCGATCGCCACGTCGTTGGCGAACAGGATCGCCTCGCCGCCATTGGCCAGGGTCAGCGCGCTGTCGACGCGGATGCTCTCGCCGGCCGCCACCTTCAGGCCGCCCAGCTGGAAGCCGTTGAGCAGTTCGCTGTCCAGGCTCAGGCGGCCCTGGCGCTCGGCGGCCACCGGAGCGTCCAGGGTCGGCTCCTCGGCCGCCGCCTCGCCGGCACCGATGACCACCTGCTTGAGGCTGCCGGCATCGGCGCCGAGAGCGTACTCCAGCAGGCCGCTGCTCTTCACGTAGTAGGGGGTGTAGCGCCCGACGACCAGCTGTGCGCCGCGCGCCACGGCATTCTGCGACTGGTTGTAGCCGTCCAGGCCGGCCTGTGGCGCTTCGGTCTGCCGCTCGCCGCGATAGGTATCGCCGACCACCTGGCCGTCGAGCCGCGCATTGGCGCTGCCGATCACCAGACTGCCGGCGTCGCGGCCGACGATGTAGCCGTTCTCGTAGCGCTGGGTCGGCGCGATCAGCGGATTGTAGAAATAACGGGTCTGGTCCCAGCGCTCGCTGTGTGCCTCGTAGCCGCGGTAGATGCCGTCGTAGAGCAGGTCGCCCGGCGCCGAGCCGAGTTCGTAGAGGCGTCCGTCCGAGCCCTTCAGCCAGGTCTGGCGGATGTAGCCGCCCTGCACATCGAGGGTTCCGCCGGACAGGTTGATCTGCGAACCGGCCTGGGTCACCACGTCGTTGCCGGTGAAACTGACGATGCCGCCCTGGGCCATCCACTCGCCCGCCGAGTGGCCCTGGGTGCCCAGGTAGCCACCGACCTCCAGCAGGCCGCCGGCGGTGTACCAGCGGTCGCTGGCATAGCCGTTGGTGCCGGCAGGCACCCGTACCAGGTCGCGCACGTCGACCCACACATCCTGGCTGTTCAGACCGCCGCCCTCGCGGTTGACCGAGGCGTCGCGCTGCTCGTTGCCGCGCACGTTGACCTTGATGCTGTTGGTCTCCATCGCCACTTGCACACCTTGCGCGCCGGAGACATCGATCACCGCGCCGTCGCGCAGCAGGGCGCGCTGGCCAGCGTTGACCGCCACCTGGCCGCCGCTGGCGAGGGTGATGGAGCCGTCGCGGAAATCGACGCTGCCGGCGGAGTCGATCTCCACCCGCGACAGGTCGCGGCGGTCGTCGTCGCCCCGACTGACAGCGGCACTGGAGCCGTTCAACGGCTTGAGCAAGGCCTCGCGCTGGCTGTCGAGGGCGGCGCTGCCGCTGCTATCCACCAGGATCGCGCTGGTGGCGCCTTCGGCCAGGGTGATCCGCTCGCTGGCCTTCAGGTGCAGGGTGCCGCGGCTGTCCACCGAACTGCTGGAAAGCAATACACCGGCCTGCTCCACCTCGCGGCCGGTGAGGCTGATATCGCCGGTGGCGGCCTGCACCAGGCCGCTGTTGCGTACCCGGCCGGCACTGCTGTCGGCGGCGAAGCCCGGCAGCACCTCGTTGCCGCGGGTGGTGGAGCTCAGGTTGCCGTCGGTGCCCTGGCCACGGCGGATGACGAAGCTGTCGCCGGCGGACAGGACCGTCTGCCCCTTCGGTGTGACGATGCTGCCGGCGTTGTCCACCTCGCTGCCGAGCAGCAGGACGTAGCCGCCGCCCCTGGTCGAGCCGGACGGCGCTGCCGTACGCAACTGTGCCCCCTGCTCCACGCGCACGGCGCCGGCCGCGTCGGTGAAGGTCGGACGGCTGCCGGCGTTGTCGTAGTAGAGGCCGCGCTGACGGAACTGTTCGTCCGAGATGTTCGCCGCCGCCACCGTCAGGTTGCGCACGTCCACCTGGCTGCTGCCGGAAAACACCACGCCGTTGCGGTTGACCAGCATCACCGTGCCGTCGGCCTTGATCTGCCCCTGGATCTGGCTGGGCCGCGCGCTGGGGTCGTTGACCCGGTTGAGCAGCGCCCAGTCGGCGTTCTGCTGGAAGTCCACGGTGGTGTTGCGGCCGACGTTGAAGGTTTCCCAGTTGAGCACCGCCTTGTCGGCGGTCTGCTCGATGCTCACCGTGGTCTTGCCGGCGGCCTGGGTCTGCACCGGTCCCTTGGCGTTCTGCCAGGCCTGCTCGAACGGCAGCGAGGCGTCGACCTTGAGGCCGCCCTCGCCGAGCCCGTCCGGAACATCCTGCGGGAGGTTCAGCGCCGCCTGGCGTCCGGCGGCCTGGGCGGCCTGCTGGGCGGCAATGGCGGCGACGGTGTTGTTCAGGTTGGCCATCGAACGCTGCAACTGCTGGTTGACCCGCTGCTGCTGCGCCAGCGGCGGCGGCGCCCCCGGCAACTGCGCTCCCGGTCGCGGCGCCCCGGCAGCGCCGCCCTGAGCCGCGCCCTTGGCGGCGAACCAGGCGGCGCTGAACGGCTGCCCGGCGGCCTGGGCGCCCCCTGCGACCAGCAGCAGGGCGATGGCCTGGGCCAGCGGCTTCAGGCGCGGCGCGTAAAGCGCGCGGGAGGAACGGGCGGACGACGGCGAACGGGACGGCATGGCGAAGGGGTCCTTGAGCATGAAGTCGGTCGGGCGCCCGCAACGACGCCCGTTACAGGTAGACGGCCTGGCGGAGGGTGGGCCGAAGACTTGTCATGGAAAGTTCATGGAGCGGAGCGAGGAGCCTGGGCGAACGGAAACACGACGGCAGCCGGATTTCAGCCACCGTCATGACAGGTCACTCATGGACGCCCTTTGCCGTTGCAGACGGAGGGATTGTTGATCGCGAGGTTTTCGCTGGTACCAGTGATGAAGGCGCTCATGATGGCGCTCTTCCAGGAAGCGACCAGGGGTACGAAACGGTGGTCAGCTACCGCTCTATTTGTAGTGGTGCCGCCATAATGCTGGGTAAGGAAGGCACGCAGGTCGGCGGCAACAGTGGCATCCTTGTAGCACTGGCCAAAGACAAAGTTGGTATAGCCGACGATGGAGTAGCCTGCGTTCGGGTTGACGAAGACCGGTATCCACTTGCTCGGATCGGCGCGATCTGCAGCGACACCCGGCGGAGCCACGCTACGAACAGCGATCACGCGATTGGCTAGAGTAGGGAGCAAGCCATTCACTCGCGCGATCTTTGAATTGTCGCTCAGGTCCACACCATCAGGCCCCTCATAGCCGATCGAGCCTGACACATTGTCGACGGCATTCCTGACACTTTCATAAGGCTGTACTGCCACCCAGTTGCTCGGCAGCGCACCGCCGGCCGGCAGACGGGCGTTCGTGAAGATCGAGTTGGTGGCGAAGCGAGTCGGGCAGACCGAGTTCAGGTGGCGGGTCAGCAACTCGGTGGCTCCACTGCCGCCCCGCTGGTAGACGATACGAATCGGCGTACGGTCGGCGGGGTTCCCAATAGTTGCCCCCAAGTGACCTTGGCGCCGGAAAAGGCATCGCAGAGCTGGGCACTGGTCAGGTTCAGGTCGGTAATATCGGGCTTCTTGTAAGGAATGGTTACTGCGGTACCCGCCAATGGAATCTGGATCAGTGGACCATATGCGCCTCTATAGTTGGTTGAATAGGCGCTCAGTTCGCTGCTACTCAAGATCGAGTCACTACCAATGTAGTGGACGGTGCCGGTAGTAGCGCCAAGCAGCATGGGGTTATTCATCAGGAAAGCGGTCTTGCCAATGCCGCTGCCGCTTGCGGCATAGCTGAAGTTGATTGGCAGGATGCTGTCGGCAGAACCTTTGTACAACTTGGCCGGCATGGAAGCACCACCGCCGGTCACCGTAGCGCCCAGCGTTGTATGACTGGTCAAGAGCGTCAGAGCAACGACGCCAAACATTGGCTTGAGCATGAAAACCTCCTGGGTTCCCCACAAGAAAAAAGACCGGCAGCCATAGGGCTGCCGGTCCTCGTATCGATTCGCCTAGGCGAAGCGCTTACGGGCGGCCTTTGGTGTTGCAGACGTTGGTGTTGCCGATGGCCAGGTTTTCGCTGGTGCCGGTGTAGAAGGCGCTCACGATGGCGCTCTTCCAGGCCGGAGTCAGCGGGATGAAGCCATGGGCGGCAACTGCGGCGTTGGTGGTAGTGCCACCGTAGTGCTTGTTGATGAAGGCGCGGACGTCGGTGGAAACGCTGGCGTCCTTGTAGCACTGGCCGAAGACGAAGTTGGTGTAACCGACGATGGAGTAGCCGGCGCTCGGATTGGTGAACACCGGAACCCACTTGCTGGGGTCCGCACGGTCGGCGGCGTTGGCCGGCGGAGCCACGCTGCCCAGGGCAGTGGAAACGTTAGCCTGGGTCGGCAGGTTGCCGTTCACACGGGAAACCTCGGCGTTGCTGTTGATGTTCACCGCATCCGGGCTGACATAGCCGAGGGAGCCGTTGGTTGCCTTGACGGTCGACACCACGGTGGAAGTGGCGGCGACGCCAACCCAGTTGCTCGGCAACGTACCGCCGGCCGGCAGACGGGCGTTGGTAAAGGTCGAGTTGGTGGCGAAGCGAGTCGGGCAGATCGAGTTCAGGTGGCGGGTGAACAGTTCGGTGGTGCCGCTGCTACCGGTGCGATAGACGATGCGGATCGGCGTGCTGTCGGTGGTGCCCAGCAGTTGACCCCAGGTGGTCTTGGCGCCGGAGAAGGCGTCGCAGAGTTGGGCGCTGGTCAGGTTGAGCGTGGTGTTGCCGTCCTTGCGATAGGGCACGGTGACCGAGGTGGCTACCGACGGGATCTGGATCAGCGGACCGTAGGTGCCGTTGTAGTTGCTGTTGTAGGTGGTCAGTTCGCTACCGCTGAGGACCGAGTCGCTACCGGCATAGTGAACGGTACCGGTGGTGCCGAACAGCGAGGAGTTGTTGGTCAGGAAAGCGTTCTTGCCGGTGCCGCTGCCGGTCACGGCATAGCTGAAGTTGGCCGGCAGGATGCTGTCGGCGGAGCCTTTGTACAGCTCGGCCGGCAGGGAAGCGCCACCGCCGGTGACGGCCATGGCTTGGGCGGATACGAGGGCGGCCACGCTCAGCGAGGCAGCGATCAGAGAGCGCTTGAACATGAAGAATCTCCTTTCATCGTGGTGTTGGTACGTTGAGGAAGTCGTCTTGCATGAGGCGGCGCCGTGCTTGCCGGGCTTTGCATCCCTAGCCGGTCGAAGGGGCCGCTGGGGATAAAACTCGCAAGTTCCGGTGACAGATCGGGGAAAAAATCTCGGGAGCATCGAATTGTTTTCGCAGCCTTTCCTCGGGTGTTCGCAGGCTCTGCGCCGGGCCTTTTCGCGGGACCTGCGAGGTTCCGCGAGCGCCTCCCGGCGGCCGGCCCGCGACGGCCATGGCGCGCCCTCGGGGCAACCTCGCTGAAACATGCACCCGAGCCCTGGCGAGAGGCCACACGGGTTGATGACAGCGAGAGGAAGGCCTGCTTGCACAGGCCCCTCCCGTAGGGCGGATTACGCCAGCGGCGTTATCCGCCGATACCTCTCTTCGGAATACTGCTGAGACGCCCCATCCCCACGGCGGATAGCCGCGAGCGGTTAATCGCCCAGCACGGGAAGGGCTTGTTCAGGTACGGACTACTGGACCAGTTGGTTCATCTCGATGATCGGCATCAGCACCGCCATCACGATGGTCAGCACCACCCCGCCCATGACCACGATCATCAGCGGCTCGAGCAACGCGGTCATGCCCATGGCGCGGCGCTCGATGTCGCGCGACAGGGTCTGCGCCGCGCGGTCGAGCATCGGCGGCAGCGCACCGGTCTTCTCGCCGCTGGCGATCAGGTGGGTGAGGATCGGCGGGAACACCTGCCGCGTGCGCAGCGCCGAGGCCAGCGAGACACCTTCGCGAACCTGCGCGGTGGCCTCCTCCACCGCCTGCGCGAGGCAGTCGTTGGCCAGCGTCTGGCGCGCCGCATCGAGCGCGCGCAGCAGCGGTACGCCGGCGCTGCCGAGGATCGCCAGGGTGGAGGCGAAGCGCGCGGTGTTCACCCCGAGCACGAAGCGACCGAGCAGAGGCAGGCGCAGCACTCGCCGGTGCCAGCCGAGCCGCGCCTGCGGGTCGCGCAGGTACAAGCGCCAGCCCCAGTAAGCGCTACCGATGGCGCCGGCGCAGAGCCAGCCCCAGGCGCGCACGAAGTCGCTGGCCTGGAGCATCGCCCGGGTCAGCGCCGGCAGGTCCTGGCGCGCCTGGGAGAAGGCGCTGACCACCTGCGGCACCACGTAGCCGAGGAGGAAAATGACGATGCCGATGGAGACCACGCCGACCACCGCCGGGTAGATGAACGCGGTGAGGATCTTGCCGCGCAGGGCGTTGCGTTCCTCGATGTAGTCGGCCAGGCGCTCCATCACCTGGGCCAGGTCGCCGGACTCCTCGCCCGCAGCCACCAGCGCCCGGTAGATTTCCGGGAAGTCCCGCGGCCGTGCGGCAAGGGCGTCGGCCAGGCGCATGCCGCCGCGCACGTCGCTGCGCACGGCGCTCAGGGTCTGGGCGATGTGCTTGCGCTCGGCCTGGTCGAGGGTGGCGCTCAGCGCCGCCTCCAGCGGCAGGCTGGCGGCCAGCAGGCTGGCCAGCTGGCGGGTGGCCCAGGCCAGGTCGCCGTCGGACAGGCGCGGGGCGAACAGCGCGCCCGCCCCTTGCCCGGTCCCGCCGCCAGCCTGCTCGCGGACCTCCAGCGGGGTCAGGCCGCGGGCGCGCAGTTGGCCGAGGGCGCCACGCTGGCTGTCCGCCTCCAGGGTGCCGGTCTCGATCCGGCCCTGGGCGTCGGCGGCTTCGTAACGGAAGGTCTGCATCAGGCGTCCCGGGTCACGCGGAGGATTTCCTCCAGGGTGGTGGAGCCGCTGGCGATCCAGCGCTCGCCGTCCTCGCGCATGCTGCGCATGCCGGCGGCGCGGGCGGCTTCGCGGAGATCCTGCTCGGCGCGGCCCTGGTGGACCAGGCGGCGGATCTCGTCGTCGATCACGAACAGTTCGTGGATGCCGGTGCGCCCGCTGTAGCCGGTCTGGTTGCAAGCCGGGCAGCCGACCGCGCGCCAGCCGCCGTCCTCTTCGACCCGGCAATGCGTGCACAGGCGCCGCACCAGGCGCTGGGCGAGTACGCCAAGCATCGACGAGGCGAGCAGGAACGGCTCGACCCCCATGTCCACCAGCCGCGTCACTGCCGACACCGCGTCGTTGGTGTGCAGCGTGGCCAGCACCAGGTGCCCGGTGAGCGAGGCCTGCACGGCGATCTGCGCGGTCTCCAGGTCGCGGATCTCGCCGATCATGATGATGTCCGGGTCCTGCCGGAGGATCGCCCGCAGGGCTACGGCGAAGGTCATGTCGATGCGCGCGTTGACCTGGATCTGGCTGATCCCCGGCAGGTCGTACTCCACCGGGTCCTCGACGGTGAGGATGTTGCTGGTGCTGGCGTCGAGCCGCGCCAGGGCGGCGTAGAGGGTGGTGGTCTTGCCGCTGCCGGTGGGCCCGGTGACCAGCACGATGCCGTGCGGCTGGCGGATCAGGTTGTCCAGCGGCGCCAGCACGCCGGGAGCCATGCCCAGGGTCTCCAGCCTCAGGCGTCCGGCCTGCTTGTCCAGCAGGCGCATCACCACCCGTTCGCCGTGGCCGGTGGGCACGGTGGAGACGCGAATGTCGATCGGCCGCCCGGCTACCCGCAAGGCGATGCGGCCGTCCTGGGGCAGGCGTTTCTCAGCGATATCCAGCTGCGCCATGATCTTGATCCGCGACACCAGCGCCGCGTGCAGCGCCTTGCGCGGCGCGACCACGTCGCGCAGGGCGCCGTCGACGCGGTAGCGCACCACCGAATGGGTCTCGAAGGGCTCGATGTGGATGTCGCTGGCCTCATCGCGCGCGGCCTGGGTCAGCAGCGCGTTGATCATGCGGATCACTGGCGCGCCATCCTGGGTGTCGAGCAGGTCGGTAACCTCGGGGATATCGTCCATCAGGCGGTCGAGGTCGACCTCGCTCTCCGCCGCGCCGACCACCGCCGCGGCGCTGCCGGTATCGGAGTAGGCGCTGGCCAGCAGGGTGTCGAGCTCGTCGTCGCGGACGCTCTCCAGGCTGGCCGGCGCATGCCGCTGGCGCACCTCGCTGATCGCCCAGCCGGGCGTCCGCGGGCTGACCAGCAGGGTCGCGCCATGCTCGCCCGGCCGCAGCAAGGCGCGCTGCGCCTTGGCCCAGGCGTAGGGCAGCAGGCTCATAGCGGCGCCGCCTCGCCCAACGGTACCGCGCGCAGCGGCCGCGGGCTCGGGCGCAAGTCGTAGGCGGCCTGCGGGATGCCCTGCTGCGCCGGCGGCAGCACCGGAGCCTGCATGTCGCCGACGCTCCAGTCGTGGCGCGGCTGCACGCGCTGCTGGGCGCGGCGGATGAAGTCGTAGCGGTTGAGGGTGATGCTGCGGCCGGCGGCGGCGTCGCGGACGATGTAGGGACGCAGGAAGACCATCAGGTTGGTCTTGGTCCGCGAGCGCTTCTGGTAGCGGAACAGCGAACCGACGCCGGGGAGGCTGGAGAGTCCGGGAACACCGTCGGTGTTGTCCTGCACGTTGTCCTGCAACAGGCCGCCGAGGACCATGATCTGGCCGTCGTCGAGGAGGATGCTGGTATCGATCGCGCGCTTGTTAGTGACCACCCCGGCGGCGGTGCTGGCGCGCTCGTCGACGCTGCTGACCTCCTGGTAGACGTCGAGCTTGACCGTGCCGCCCTCGGAGATCTGCGGACGGATGTTCAGCTTCAGGCCGACGTCCTCGCGCTGGATGGTCTGGAACGGGTTGTTGCTGGTACCGCCGCCGTCGGTGACGTACTGGCCGCTGACGAAGGGTATGGTCTGGCCGACCATGATGCTCGCCGACTCGTTGTCCAGGGTCAGCAGGTTCGGGGTCGACAGGACGTTGGTGCCGCCGCGGCTCTTCAGCGCCCGGGCGAGCACCTTGAGGTCGAGGATCTTGCCGATCCCGGGGATGTCCACGGTGCCATCCACCAGGCCGATGTTGAGCCCCTTGGGCAACACGTCGATGGTGTTCTTGCCGGCCGTGTTCAGCGCCGACTGGCCGAAGTTGACCCCGCCGAACACGCCGTTGCCGCCGAGGTTGCCGGCCTGCCACTGGATGCCGAACTCGCTGGAGTCGTCTTCGCTGACCTCGACGATCAGGCTTTCGATCACCACCTGGGCGCGGCGCTGGTCGAGCAGGTCGATGACTTCGCGGAGGTTGCGGTACAACGGCTCGGGTGCGGAAATCAGCAGGGTGTTGGTGGTGGCGTCGGCCTGTACGGTGACCCCGCCGGCGGAGAACGCCGAGTTCTCCTCGCCCATCGCACCGGGTCCGGCGCCGCCCTGGCCGCTGCCCATCGCACCATAGGCGCCGCCGCTGCGGTTGCTGCCGCCCAACCCGCTGGAACCGCTGCCCGTGGTATTGCCGCTGCTCCCCAGGCCCTGGCTACCAGTACCGCTGTTGCCGCCACCGAGCATGCCGCCGCCGCTCAGGCGCGCGCGCTGCTGGTCGCCCTCGTTGCCCTCGCCGCCGCTGTCGCCGGTGATCAGCCCGCGCAGGGCCTGGGCCAGGCGGGTCGCCTGGGCGTTGCGCAAGTAGACCACATGGAGGTTGCCGGGATTGCTTTGCACGCTGTCCAGCTTGCCGATCAGGTCGCGCGCCAATTGCGTGCGCTCGGGGCTCGGCGAGCGGATCACGATGCTGTTGGAGCGTGGGTCGGCGAGCACCACGGTCTTCTGGCCCTGCTCGGCGCCGCCGCTGCCCTGGCTGTCGAGCAGTTCGGAGACGGTGCTGGCGATGTCCACCGCGATGCCGTTCTGGATCGGCACCACGTCGGTGTCGCTGGCGCTGGGGATGTCGATGCTGGCGATGATCCCGGCGACCCGGTCGAGGTTTTCCGCGTAGTCGGTGACCACCACGGTGTTGTTCCCCGGATAGGCATTGATCGGGTTGTTCTGCGCGACGATCGGGCGCAGTACCGGGATCAGGTTCACCGCGTTCTCGTAGCGCAGGCGGAAGGTCCGCGTGACCATACCGTTGGCCGCCGGCCGGTCGGCGCCGTAGACCGGCCCGCCGAGCAGCTTGGCGTCGGCCTCCGGCACCACCTGGCTGACCCCGTCGACGTCGACCACGCTGAAGCCCTGCATGCGCAGGGCGCTGGTGAGCATGCGGTAGGCGGTGCGCGCCGGCACCTGGCCTTCGGAAACCAGGGTCAGCTTGCCCTTCACCCGCGGGTCGACCAGGAACTGCCGGCCGGTGGCGCGCGACAGCGCGCGCACCACCGCTTCCACCTCGGTATCGACGAAATTCAGGCTGACCGGCTGCTCGCCGAGTTCGGCCGCTGTCGCTGAGACCGGAGCCACGGCACCGGAGCGCGCTACGCCGCGTCCGGCACTCAGCGCGCGGCGGGCCTGCTCGGCCTGGGGCCGCTCGCGGACGTCGGCGCTGCGCAACGGCGCACCGGAGCGGACACTGCTCAGCGGCCGGCCAACTTCCTCGTCGGCCGGGGGCACGCCGGGGACCTTCGGCGTCTCGCTACACGCCGCGACCAGCAGCGCGCCCAGCGCCACGCCCAGTACAGGCCAACGACGCCGGGCATGGTGGAAAGCTGATTGCCTCATGGGGAATCCTTGGGAGCGGAAGTCGACTGCAAATGGATCGAGGCGGACACCAGCCCGCCGGACGGCTCGTTCGAAGAGCCGGAGCGCTCCTCGGAAGGAGCGTCGAGACGCGTCACCTGCGCCTCGCTGACGCTCAGGCGCAACGCCGCCGGACTGCGCGCCAGCCAGCGCAGCAAGGCCTCGCCGGACACGCTGGCGAAGTCCAGTTGCCATTGGCCCGGTTGCGGGGCGTCCAGTTGGAAACCGTCGAGTCCCTGATCGCGCAGGCTGCGACGGATCGCCTCGGCGTCCGCCGTACCGCTCAGGGTCGGACCGCGCAACGCCTCGACCTCACGCAACACGCCGTCCACCGCCGCAGCCTGCGCACGCAGGCGCGGCAGTTCGGCTTGCCAATGCTCGATCCGCGCCAGCGGCGGATCGACGAACACTTGCCAGGTCAGCGCCAGGCATAGCGCCAGGCCACCGCCGGCGAGAATCTTGCGCTCGCGCGGCGCCAGTTGCCGCCAGTAGGCCTGCAATCGCAGCAGCAGGGGACTCCAGCGCTGCGCCGGAGTATTCAGCAGGCCCGCCAGGCGCTTATTCATCTTCATCGGCAGCCGCCTCGGCAGTGCCACTGTCTGCCGCGCCAGCGGCCGGCGCTGGCGGCGCTTCCATGGCGCGCACCTGCCAGCCCTTGTCGGAGGCATCGGCCTGCAACCCGTGCTTGCCCAACTCGCCCTGCCAGGCAGCGGCATCGCCGCCTGGCGGTCCCGGCAGCAGCTCCAGGTCCAGTTCGCCGGCGTGGTAGTCCAGTCGTTGCAGGCGCCCGGCGAGGAACGGCATCGCCTCGCCGGCGCCATGCAGCAGCGCGGCCAGTCCCGGTGCGGCATCGCCATCGGCCTTGCCGGCCAGATAGGCGTCGCGTCGCTCGCGAGCCTGGCGCAGCGGATCGAGCACCACCGGCAGTTCCGGGAAGGCCTGCTGCACGCGTTGACTGCTCTGCCGTTGCAAGGACTGGCCCTGCCCGGCCAGTTGCCCGGCGTACAGGTTCAGACCGGCGACCCACACCAGCAAGGCCAGGGCAGCGCAGAACAGGGGCATCTTCCAGGTGCCGTTGCCGGCGCTCGTCGCCGGCGCTTTCAGCGCCAATCCCCACGGACTGGCGGGCCCGCTCCAGCGCAGCGCTTCGTCCAGCGCCTCGGCCCGCTCCAGGGCTGCGGAGCGCCACGCCGGTCGCTCGCCCAGCCAGAACAGCCGCAACTCCTGCGGGACCTCAGCGAGGCCCTGCTCCGGCAAGGGATGGACCACAGCGTCGCTCAGCGAGCGGCGCAACAGCAGATGGCCGTCCCACTCGCCGGCCACCCAAGCGTCATCGCGCAACGGCAGGAGGAACGGCGCGGCCTGCACCTCCCGCACGTCGAGCCGCAGCCGCTGTACGGCCTGCTCCAGCGAGGCCAGCGCCGACGCCTCCAGCCACCCCAAGGTCAGGCGCCCGTCGGCGCCGCGCGGACCGTGGGCCAGGCGTAGCTGCGCCGGATCGCCGAGGACCAGCGCCTCGGCCGCACAGTTCACCGCGGCGGCAAGCTTCGCCGCAGGCAGCGCCGGCAGTTCGAGACTGACCAGGCGGCAATCGCGCGGATGCAGGAACAGCGCCACCGGCAACCCCTGGCGCCGCCGCGCCAGTTCCGCGAGCGAGACCTCGATTCGTTCCTGCACCGCGCCGCGCGCATCCAGGCGCAAACAATGCAGCGGCGCCGCCTCGGCGAACTCGCTCAGCGGCGGCAGCAGGCAACGCCAGGCGGCCTTCATGAGCCCACCCTCATCCAGTTGACCGCCGTGCTTTCACCGGCCTTGCGCTGCACCAGGGCTTGCAGGCGCACCTCTTGCCGGTCGCGCCGAGCATAGGCGGTGAGCAGGAACCAGTCGCTGGTGATCCCGACCTTCACCGACTGCGCCTGCAATTGCGGCATGTTCAGGCGGTTGACGAAGTCGCCGCGATTGAGGAACCAGCGGCCCCGGTCGCGCTCGCCGAGCACCCGCCGCGCCTGGTCCAGCCCGAGGCCGGGGACACAGGCGGCGAGCACTTCGGCGCGCGCGGTGTTGCCGTTGATCCAGGTGGTTTCGGGCAGGATGGTGACGTAGGGTCGCAGGCGTTCCAGGATCGCCGGCGGAATGCCCAGCCGCGCCAGGTCGTCGAGACGCCTGAGCGCCGGCATGCGCGCCGGAAGCGCACGCAACACGGCGCCCGGCGAAGTCTCGCGGCCGCTGTCGAAGCCTGCGGGTTGCGTCTCGGCCGGCGGCGCTTCGGCGGGCAGCCGTGCATAGGAGGCGAGGACCCGCTCGACGATCAGCCGCGCCTCCTTCGGGCGCACGCCGAGCAGACCGGCGAGGCGTTCGAAGTTCGCTCGCTCCTGGAGATCGGGGCGCTGGTCGACCAACAGGTTGCGCAGGTTGAACTTGCCCTGCTCGTCTTCCAGTTGGCCGTTGAACGGCAATTCGGCGCTGCTCAGACGCAAGCCACGCATCGGTTGCGCCCAGCGCTGGTCAAGGCGGGTCAGCGGGTCGCGGCGGCTGTCCTCGAGCAGCAATTGGCGGCTCCATTCCAGGCCGCCGCGCAGCATCCAGCCGGCCTGGATGCGTAGCTGCTCGCTTTCCAGGGCGCGGATGAATGCGCTCTGGCGGGCGATCAGGCCGGCGGCTATGACCGCGACCACGGTGACGATCAGCAGCGCGCTGATGATCGCCATGCCGCGCTGGCGATGACCGTTCATGGCGCGCTCAGAGCTGCCAGGAGCCGATGTCGGCGTTGATGCCCTCGCCGCCCGGCTGCCCGTCGGCGCCGAGGGAGAACACGTCGATCTCACCGTTCACGCCGGGATTCAGGTACTGGTAGGGCTTGCCCCAGGGGTCGTTGGGCAGGCGCTCCAGGTACGAGCGCCAGTTGCTCGCCGAGGCATCGGCAGGGCGCTCCGCGAGCACCTTCAAGCCCTGCGCCTGGCTCGGATAGCGGCCCTGGTCGAGGCGGTAGAGCTTGAGCGCCTGCATCAGCCCGGAGATGTCCTGGCGCGCCGCGGTGGCGCGGGCCTGGTCGGGACGGTCGAGCACCTTGGGCACCACCATCGCGGCGAGGATGCCGAGGATCACCACCACCACCATGATCTCGATCAGGGTGAAGCCTCGCTGTCCCCGATGTCCTTTCGGGCTGGAGCTGAACTGCACGACATCCATCTCGACACTCCTCGGCATGGTTCGATTCGCCGCGGATTGTTTCAGGAAGATATGTCAACGATATTGAAAATCCTCGGGTGCGCCGCTCTGCCGGAGGCGCCCGCAAGGCCCTGGAGCCGGGCTTTCCGGCAGGCGCCGGGGATGGCTCGCGGGGGCGCCCTCCCGAGCTTTTGTCAGGGATCGGTCAGATTTCCCGGCTAGCCTGGAAGTCCCCTTTCGCCGACCTTTCCGCGATGTCCACGCGCCTGTCTTCCCGCGGTTTCACCCTGATCGAAGTGCTGGTCGCGCTGGCCATCGTCGCCATCGCCCTGGCCGCGGCGATCCGCGCGGTGGGCCTGATGACCGACGGCAATGGTCTGTTGCGCGACAAGTCGCTGGCCCTGCTGGCAGCGGAGAGCCGGCTCGCCGAGCTACGCCTGGGCGTCGGCGCGGCTCCGGGAAACAGCGATTTCGAATGTTCCCAGGGCCGCCTGCGGTTGTACTGCGAACAACGCGTCGAGGCCACCGACGACCCCGCGCTACTGTGGGTGGAAATCCGTGTGCGCACGCAGCGCGAACAGGCGGTGCCGCTGGCGCGCCTGAACACCCTGCTGAGCCGCTCCCGGTGATCTCAACCGCGCTTGAGGGTAGCCAGCGGCGGCGGTTCGGCGAGCCGCTGCATGGGCACCCGGCGAACCTCGCCGTTCTGCTCGATGAGTACCGCGTCGGCCTCTATCCGCCGCACCTTCGCCGCACGTGCCAGGACCTCGCCCTCGCGATAGGCCTGGGCCGGCGCGCCGTTCACCGAGAGGATGGCGATCGCCGCGGGACCACCGCTGATCAATCCCGCCAGTTGCACCTCGACCTCACTGGAAGGCGTCGCGAACCAGCGTTGAGCGGCGTCCTCGCCGCTGGGCGGCGGAACATCGGCGACCTCGGCCTGGACCACGCCGGGAATCGGCGCCAGCAACAGATAGCCCCAGAACAGCAGGCCGGCGAGGATCGCCAGCACGGCGGCGAACTGGACCAGGCGGGGCGGATCGATACGGGGCATGGCCGGCATGGCGGGCTCTCCTGGCGTATGGGCGACGGGCGCCACGAACGGCGCCCCGGCACCAGCCTAGCGCGGAATTCTCTCCGTTATGTTTCACACGCCGATCATCTTCGTCGGGCACTCTGGAAACCTCTCTCTTCGCGGAGCGGCATCCGGTGAGGCGACCCCGGCAAGGCGGTTTCACCCTGATCGAACTGATGGTGGTGCTGGTAATCGTCGGCATCGCCACGGCGGCCATCAGCCTGAGCGCCCGCCCCGACCCGACGGGCCTGCTGCGCCAGGATGCCGCGCGCCTGGCGCGGTTGCTGGAAATAGCCCAGGGCGAAGCGCGGGTACGCGGTACGCCGATCCTCTGGCAGCCCAGCGCCAAGGGCTATCGCTTCAGCCCGCAGGCCTATCGCGGCAAGACCGACGCCTTCGCCGCCGACACCGAATTGCGCGCGCGCGACTGGCAGGCCGCGCCGCTGCGGGTCAGCGTGCGCCCGCCGCGACCGGTGTTGCTGGACGCCGAATGGATCGGCGCGCCGTTGCGGATAACGCTCTCCGACGGCCAACACAGCGTCACCGTGCTGCGCGAGGCGAACGGCCATGTCCGGGTACGCTGAACGCGCGACGACGCGGCGCCGGCAAGCCGGCTTCACCCTGATCGAGGTGATGGTCGCGATCATGCTCATGGCCATCGTCAGCCTGATGGCCTGGCGCGGCCTGGACAGCATCGCCCGGGCCAGCGCGCACCTGGAGGACAGCACCGAGCAGGGCGCCGCGCTACTGCGCGCGCTGAACCAACTGGAGCGCGACATCGCCCTGCACAGCGCCATCCGGGAGGAGTCCGGCCTGCCCAGCGGCGACGAGCCGATCCGGGCCGGCGACAGCCTGCCGCCCGGACTCGCACTGAAGCGCCTGAGCGAGATCCCATTGCGCCTGGACATCGTCCGCGCCAGTACCGAGCCAGGCGCGCCGCTGCAGCGCGTGCGCTGGTGGCGACAGGGCAAGGTCCTCTACCGCGCCGCCTCGCCCAGCGGCGACCGCCTGCCGTTGCCGCCGCTGGCGGAGCGGGTGGCTGTGCTGGACGACGTGAGTCGGTTCGAGATCCGTGCCTGGGTGCCGGGAAAGGGCTGGACGCGCCTGCCGGCACGCAGCAAAGTCCGCGCCAGCGGACTGGAGATCAGCCTGGCGCGGGTCACCCGCAACGGCGTGGAGCGCTATCGACGGGTGGTGGCCCTGCAATGAAGCGGTGGCTCAGCCGAGCAGCACCACCCCGCCCGGCAGGCGGGTGACCTCGATGCCATAGGCATCGCGGATCAGGGTCGCCACGTCGGCCAGTTGATCGAGGCTGAAACGGGCCTGGACCCGGCGTCGGCCAAGGGCCTTGTCCAGCAGCAGGAGCATGCCGGGACGGTAGCGGTTGATTTCGTCGATCACCGTGGCCAACGGTACGTCGTTGAACACCAGCATGCGCTCGCGCCAGGCCATCACCTCGGCAACGTCGAAAGGCACCGGCGGACCGTTGCGTCGCTCGTCGAAGGTCAGCTGCTGGCCGGCCTGGAGGTCCAGGCGCTGGCCGAGGTGTTCGAGCCGCACGCTGCCCTCCAGGCAGGTCACCACGCAAACGTCACCGCTGCTGCGCACATTGAAGCGGGCCCGGCTGGCGCTCAGCCAGGCGCTCCCGGCCATCACCCGCAGGCTGCTCTGCGGCGGGTGGCTGGCGATGATCTCGGCCTCGCCGCCGAGCAGTTCGATGGTTTCCTGCTGCTCTTGATTGCGCCGCACGTTCAGGCGGGTGCGGGTGTTCATCTCGATCCGCGTCTCGCCGCTCACCTGCACCTGGCGCTGCTCGCCGACCGCCGTGACGTAGTCGGCGCCGCCCAGGCCATGGTCGAGCAGCGACGGGCGCAAGACGAACAACGCCACCGAGGCGGCCAGCGCACCGCCGACGAACCAGCGACGACCGAAACGCCTCGGCGCGATCTGCGCCACGGCCGGCGGCTCCAGCGGCAGAGCGGCGGCACTGCCGAGTGCCTGCCAGAGATCGCGCGCCTCGACGAACGCTCGCAGGTGTTGCGGGCTGCGCGCACACCACTGGCGGAAGGCCCGCGCGTCGCCCTGGGTGACGCGTCCGGAGGTCAGGCTGATCACCCAGGCGTGCGCTTCGTGGCGAAGGTCGCCGGTTTCATCGGCGGCGGAGTCTGAGGCTGTCATGACTGTGCTGTACGGACACCGGAATGGCTCATGGGATGGATATGGCGGCGGTTTTCCACCTGCTTATGCTTATGACGGTTTTCCGGCCCCGGGACCGAACCTCTGGATGACTTTTCTTTCCAGGCGCTCCGCGCAGAACCACAGGGCGGCCTTGAGTTCCTTCTCCACGGTGCGGGTGGAAATGCCGAAGCGACGGGAGATTTCCGCATGCGGCGTCTCTTCCAGGCGCGAGGCGATGAGAATCTGCCGACGCCGCGCCGGCAGTTCGCAGAGCGCCTCCAGCAGGCGACGGATCTCGGCGTGACCGCCGACGATGCGCTCCGGGTCGAGGCCTTCGTCGGCCACCTGCAACAGTTCCGCCACCTCCTCCCCGGTGAGCAGGCGGGCGTCGCCCTCGCGGCGGTCGGCGGCAATGTTCAGGGCAATGCGGAACAGGTAGGCCTGGGGCTTCTTGACCTCCAGGGCATCATCCAGCCGGTCGACTCTCAGGTAGGTTTCGTGCAGCACGTCGCACGCCAGGTCCTCGGAGCCCAGGCGCCGTTTCAGGCGCGCCTTGAAGTCGTCGTAGGAGGCGAGGAACAGCTTCACCATCGCGCTTTGCCGCGAATCGCTCATGACCCTCCCACTCCCTCCGTCAGCTTGCATTCCATGGCCTTGCCCGTCGTCTTCGGCAGCAACAGGATGGTCAGCGGCTGGGCCAGCGTAGCGGGCGTCGCCTGCATCACCCGCACGCCGCGCAGGCTTTCCACCAGGGCGCTGTCCCGCTGCGGGTCGCCGGTCGAACCGAGCAGGCGACTGTGGCGAACCTCGCCGAAGCGACCGATCCAGAGTTGCAGCACCGCGCGATAGGTACCCGGACGAGTGCGCGGCGAGCGGCACAACTGTTCTTCCAGCGCCGCCTGGACCGCTCCCGCGTAGCGCCGATCCAGCGGCTGCTCGACCTTCGGCATCTCTGCCGGCAGCGGCGCAGCGTCCCTGACGGCCTGCGCCGGTAGCAGGGTGAACGCTTCCTGGCTGGTGTAGCGCGCCATCAGGCCGGTTCCGCCGAGCAGTCGGGTCAGGGCGTCGCTGGCGGTGAAGCGCCCCTGCAAGCGGGCCGAGCGCCGTCCACGGGCCAGCTCGCCATCCACCAGAACCGCCATTCCCGTCACCCCGCTGTAGGTCACCAGCGCCGATGCCAGGCTCTGCGGAGGAATATCGAACGCGTGCACCGCCAGGCGCAACGGCGGCCTGCCGCCATCGCCCGGCACGGCGCCGGACGCCGGCAGCAGCATGCCGAGACCGAGCAACGACACTGCGCACGACCTTGCCACCCCGAGGATCGACATCAACGGATTCCAGTCCGAACTACCCGGTTCAGGCCAGATGGCCATCACCCAGGAGGGACATCCTGATGGCACTGTGTGACTGTGGTGTGACGGTACCTGCGGTGACATGTTTTCACCGATTGCCGTATAAGCGGGAAACCACCATCCCAGCGCGGGAGAATCGCCATGCACCGTTCATCGCAGGTTCTGGCGGCCCTGATCCTGGGCCTGGCCATGAACGCCACCCTGGCCGACGAGCCGACGCCGCCGGCGAACTGCATCAACACCGAGGTCAACGGCTACCAGGCTTTGTCCTATGAATGCCTGAGCCAGCAGATGACCGATCCTGACAGCGCGGCCAGGGCCCGCCGCGAACAGGAGCTGGATTCCGCCGCCATCGTCCGGCGTCCGCCAAACCAGCTCGGCCTGTACAACCAATCGGCGACGCGCATTCGCCTGGGCACCTCGTTCGGCAACTCAGTGGAAGCGCAGCGGCCGCCTCGCTAAGGGTCTCCGCAGGTCCGCGCTCCTGGCCGGCGGCGCAAGACAGAAAACCCCGGCAACCAGGCCGGGGCAATCGTCGTCGGCGAGGTTGGCCGCCGATCAAAGGACAAGGAACGCCCCTCAGGCGAAGGTACGCTCCAGCAGGTCGCCGAAACGATTGAAGGCATCGCTGGCGCCCTTGGCGGCCAGGCGCTCTTCTTCCTCGTTCAGCTCGATGCCGTCGAGGATCGCCACGAAGCTCTTCCAGCCTTGCGCGCGGCCGCCTTCCGGCTCGGCCAGATGGCGGGCGCCGAAGTTCTCGTCGAGTTCGAGCGCGGCGGCCTTCTTGAACAGGAACGCAGCGCCCAGCTTCGAACCTTCGGAAACGAACAGCCAGCCCAGTGCCTCGGCCAGGCTCAGGTCGGCCTCGCGCACGCTCTGGTCGCCCTCCGGTACCGGATGGCCGAGGTCCGCCAGGTCTGCACGAGCGGCGTCGTCGCGGGCGCGGGAAGCCAGGCCGGGGAACAGGCGGGCCAGCGCTTCGTTGCGATAAAGCGGCTCCAGGTCATGCTGGAAGAGGTACTGGGCGGCGACGAAGCGGGCGAAATTGTCCCGGCTGGCGAAGGGTTCCTTGCTTTTCACCAGGCTCTCCAGGCGCTGGTGCGGCTCGTTGGTCAGCAGGTTGAGGCGTTGCGAACGCAGGTTTTGCCGAGTGGATTCAGGGGCCAGGGTATCCATAGGGGAATTCCTTTCGAGGGACGGAACGCACTGGGCCGACATAGCGCGCCCAGGATCATAACGATTCTCAATTATATTCGTTATTGAATCTCAGTGTCACATGAAAGGATGCCGACCGACTGCCATTGACCAGAAAAGGACTACAGCAAATACTGTATTTACATACAGCATTCGAGTTATTTCCTTGGCCTCCCTTTCATCCGTAGCCGACATCACCCCACCCGCAGCCGTCGCCGGACGAGGCAATGGCATAGCGCTGAGTGCGCTGCTCGACGCGCGTAGGATCTGGAAAGGCCAGTCCGCCGTACCGGCCGGCGCTTCCCTGCCCACCGGGCATGCGCGCCTGGACGCACTGCTGCCCGGCGGCGGTTGGCCGGAGCATGCCCTGAGCGAAATCCTCCATGCCCGCGACGGTGTCGGCGAACTGCAACTACTGATGCCGACCCTCGCTCGCCTGACCCAGGCGCAACGTCGTGTCGTCCTGGTCGGCGCCCCCTACGTACCTTATCCGCAGGCCTGGCTGGCCGCCGCGGTCGACCTGCGCCACCTGGTCCTGCTGCAGGCCAGCGGACGCGACGCCTTGTGGGCTGCCGAACAGTGCCTGCGCTCGGGCAGTTGCGCCGCAGTGCTGTGCTGGCCGCAGCAGGCCGACGACCGCGCCCTGCGCCGCCTCCAGGTCGCCGCCGAAAGCGGTCAGGCCCTGGGTTTCGCCTATCGCCCCCTGCGCGAAGCGGTCAACCCTTCGCCGGCAGCGCTACGCCTGTGCATCGAAACCCGCCCCCCACGCCTGCGCATCCTCAAGTGCCGGGGCGGCCTCGCGCCGGCGACCGCCCTGCCGGCCAGCGCCTGGCAATGAGGCGGCCATGCTCTGGGCTTGCATTCTCCTGCCGCAACTGGCCATGGACAGCGCGCTGCGTCAACGGAGCAATCCCGACGCACCGCTGGCGCTGCTCGGCGGCCCAGCGCAGCGCCGGCAGTTGCAGGCGGTCAACCCAGCGGCACGCGCGCTCGGCCTGAAGCCCGGTCAATCGCTGATCGCCGCCCAGGCCCTGAGCCGGGACTTCGCCACGGCGGAATACGACCTCGCCGCCGTGGAGCGCTGGCAGGCCTTCCTCGCCGCCTGGGCCTACGGTTTCAGCTCGCAGGTCAGCCTGCACTATCCGCGTGCGCTGCTGCTGGAAGTGCAGTCCAGCCTTGCCCTGTTCGGCCCCTGGCCACGCTTCGAGGCCCGCTTGCGCAAGGAACTCACGGCGCTGGGCTTCCGCCATCGCCTGTGCCTGGCGCCGAACCCGGTGGCGGCGAGGGTCCTGGCGAACAGCCACGACGGCCTGGCCATCGAGGACGAGACAGCGCTGCAACGCCAGTTGTCCGCCCTTCCGCTGGGCCGCCTGGGACTCTCGCGGGAGCTGGCTGTCGCCCTCGGACGCATGGGACTGCGCCATCTGCGCCAGGTCCTCGAGTTGCCGCGCGCCGCCCTGGCCCGTCGCTTCCCGGCCGAACTGCTGTTGCACATCGACCGCCTCTGCGGCCGCAGCCCACTGGCGCTGGAGCACTACCGGCCGCCGGACACCTTCGACCTGCGCATCGAACTCAATTTCGACGTGGAATCGCACCAGGCCCTGCTCTTCCCCCTGCGACGGCTGAGCGCCGATCTCGCCGCCTTTCTCGCCGGACGCGACAGCGGCGTGCAGCGCTTCACCCTGCATCTGGAGCATCACGGGCGCGCCGACAGCCAGGTCACGGTCGGCCTGCTCAGCGCCGAACGCGAGGCGGCGATGCTCTTCGAACTGACCCGCGGCCGTCTCGAACAGCTGCAACTGCCCGCCCCCGTGCATGCCGTGCGCCTGGAGGCCCGCGAGCTGCCTCCTTTCACGCCGCAGCACCGCGAACTGTTCGACGAGCGCCCACAGCAGTATCTCGGCTGGGAACAGTTGCGGGAACGCCTGCGCGCACGACTGGGCGACGAGGCGGTACAGGGCCTGAGCGCCGTCGCCGAACACCGTCCGGAGCGAAGCTGGCGGCCGCACAGCTGCGACAGGGCGCAATCGCCGGCAGCCTGCGGCCTCCGACCCGGCTGGCTGCTGGCGGAGCCACGCCTCCTCGGCGAGGCCTTGCCCACCGTGCTGACCGGCCCGGAGCGGATCGAGTCGGGCTGGTGGGATGGCGAAGACATCCGCCGCGACTATTACCTGGTGGAAACCCGCAGCGGACAACGTGCCTGGGTCTATCGCGAGGTCGGCAGCGAAGGGCCGCTGTGGCTGCATGGCTGGTTCGCATGAGCGCCTACGCCGAACTGCATTGCCTGTCCAACTTCAGTTTCCAGCGCGGCGCCTCCAGCGCCGCGGAACTCTTCGCCCGTGCAGCGCGCCTGGGCTATCGGGCCCTGGCGATCACCGACGAATGCAGCCTGGCCGGTATCGTGCGGGCCTGGCAGGCGGCGCGGGAGCATCAGGTACAACTGATCGTCGGCAGCGAAATCCGCCTCGAACAGGGGCCCAAGCTGGTCCTCCTGGCGGAGGACCTGGAGGGCTACCAGAACCTCTGTCGCCTCATCACCCGCGGCCGGCGACAAGCCGACAAGGGCCACTACCGGCTGCTGCGCGAAGACCTGCAACAGCCGCTCGCCGGCCTGTTGGCGATCTGGTTGCCGAACGACCATGGGGACGAGCAGGCTGCCTGGCTCCGCGAACGCTTCCCCCAGCGCCTTTGGCTGGGCGTCGAGTTGCATCGCGGCGCCGATGACGATGCCCGCCTGGACAAACTGCTCGCGCTCGCCTCGCATCTCCGGCTACCGCCCGTGGCCTGCGGCGACGTCCACATGCACGCCCGCGGCAGGCGAGCCCTGCAGGACTGCATGACAGCGATCCGCAACCATCTGCCGGTCAGCGAGGCCGGCGCCTATCTCTTCCCCAACGGGGAACGCCACCTGCGTACCCTGGAGGCCCTGCTGGGGATCTACCCGCAAGCCCTGCTGGCGGAAACCCTGAAGATCGCCGAACGCTGCCGGTTCGATCTGGAACAGCTGAAATACCAGTATCCACGCGAATTGGTACCGGCCGGACACGACCCGGCGTCATGGCTCCGCCATCTCACCGAACAGGGCATCGCCAGGCGCTGGCCGAACGGCGCGAGCGCCAAGGTCCGCAAGCAGATCGAGAGAGAACTCGAGCTGATCGCCGAACTGGGCTATGAAAGCTATTTCCTCACCGTGCAGGACATCGTCGCCTTCGCCCGGGGCCGGGAAATCCTTTGCCAGGGCCGCGGCTCGGCGGCCAATTCGGCAGTGTGCTTCGCCCTCGGCATCACCGAGTTGGACCCGGACCGGACCAACCTGCTGTTCGAGCGCTTCCTTTCCCGCGAGCGCAACGAACCACCGGACATCGACGTGGATTTCGAACACGAGCGCCGCGAGGAGGTCATCCAGTACGTTTTCACACGCTACGGACGCCAGCGCGCGGCGCTGACCGCGGTGGTCAGCACCTACCACGGCGCCGGCGCGGTGCGCGACGTAGCCAAGGCCCTGGGTCTGCCGCCCGAGCAGGTCGACGTCCTGGCCAACTGCTGCGGCCGCTGGAGCGACCAGGCCCCCAGCGCCGAACGCCTGGAAGAGGCCGGCTTCGATCCGCAGAGTCCGATCCTGCGCCGGGTGCTGGCCCTGACCGACGAGTTGATCGGTTTTCCGCGCCACCTCTCGCAGCACCCCGGCGGCTTCGTCATCTCCGAACAGCCATTGGACACCCTGGTCCCGGTGGAGAATGCCAGCATGGCCGAGCGCACGGTGATCCAGTGGGACAAGGACGATCTCGACGCGGTCGGCCTGCTCAAGGTCGACGTCCTCGCCCTGGGCATGCTCAGCGCCCTGCGCCGCAGCTTCGACCTGATCCACGCGCTGCGCGGCGGCAAGCGGTTGAGCATCGCCAGTATCCCGAGCGAAGACCCGGCCACCTACGAAATGATCAGCCGCGCCGATACCATCGGTGTGTTCCAGATCGAATCGCGCGCACAGATGGCCATGCTGCCACGCCTGCGCCCGCAGAAGTTCTACGACCTGGTGATCCAGGTCGCCATCGTCCGGCCGGGGCCGATCCAGGGCGACATGGTGCATCCTTACCTGCGCCGGCGAAACGGTGAAGAGCCGGTGGCCTATCCATCGGCCGAACTGGAGAAGGTCTTCGAACGTACCCTGGGCGTCCCGTTGTTCCAGGAACAGGTCATGGAACTGGCGATCGTCGCCGCCGACTACACGCCGGGCGAGGCGGACGAACTGCGTCGTTCGATGGCCGCCTGGAAGCGTCATGGCGGCCTGGAACACCACCGCGAGCGGCTGACCCGGGGCATGCTCGCCAAGGGCTACGAGGCCGACTTCGCAGCGCGCATCTTCGAGCAGATCAAAGGCTTCGGCAGCTACGGTTTCCCTGAATCCCACGCCGCCAGCTTCGCCCTGCTCACCTACGCCAGCAGTTGGCTGAAACGTCACGAGCCGGCGGCCTTCGCCTGCGCCTTGATCAACAGTTGGCCGATGGGCTTCTACAGCCCCGACCAGTTGCTCCAGGACGCCCGCCGCCACGCCCTGCAGACACGCCCGGTGGATGTCCGCCACAGCGGTTGGGATTGCAGCCTGGAGCCGTTCGGCCAGGCGCAACCGGCCATACGCCTCGGCCTGCGGATGATCCGAGGCTTTCGCGAGGAGGATGCCAGGCGTATCGAGCAGGTCCGGGAGGCCCAGCCGTTCCTCGACGTGCACGATCTCGGCCGACGCGCCAGGCTCGACGCCCGGGCCCTGGAGTTGCTGGCCGATGCCGGCGCCCTGCGCGGTCTCGCCGGACACCGGCACAAGGCGCGCTGGGCCGTCGCCAGCGTCGAGCCGCAATTGCCACTGTTCGCCGAAGGGACCGTCATCGAAGAAACCACGGTCAGCCTGCCGCTGCCTTCGCGCGGCGAGGAACTGCTGAGCGATTACGCTCTCCTCGGCACCACCCTCGGCCCGCATCCGCTGAAACTTTTGCGTGGACAGCTCAAGGCCCGCCGCTGCCGCGACTCCCGCGAACTGGCGAAACTGGGACATGGGCGACCGATACGGGTCGCCGGCCTGGTGGTCGGCCGGCAGCGCCCACAGACCGCCAGCGGCATCACCTTCATCACCCTGGAGGACGAGTTCGGCATGCTCAACGTGGTGGTCCGGCACGACCTCGCCGAACGGCAGAGGCGGCCATTCCTCGAGTCCCGGCTGCTGCAGGTGGAGGGCATCCTGGAGTCCTCCGGCGAGGTGCGCCACGTCATCGCCGGGCGCCTGCATGACCTGAGTCCTCTACTCACCGGCCTGGACGTCCGCAGCCGGGATTTCCATTGAGACAAAGAAAAAGGCAGCTCGAGAGACGAGCTGCCTTGGGATGGCCAACAGGGATGGCCACGAAGGGGGGAGCGCTCAAGATACTGTTTATTCATACAGTAAATCAAGCGATTCCCTTCATCGGAAGCCACCTTTCGTCTTTCTCCTCGAAGCGAGGCTCTAACTCGCGGATCGGGATCGGTACGGCGAACGCAAGAGCGCCAGCGCCATGCGGATCCCCCCGGACTCTCGCTACGCTAGACGCGAAAGAGGACATGCCAGGAGGGTTTCGGCAAGGTGAACAGGAAGCACGCCTTTTTCCGCGCGCAAAAGCAAAACCCCCGGTCATCGCTGACCAGGGGTTTTGGGATAGGAGCTTGACGATGACCTACTCTCACATGGGGAGACCCCACACTACCATCGGCGATGCGTCGTTTCACTTCTGAGTTCGGGAAGGGATCAGGTGGTTCCAACGCTCTATGATCGTCAAGCAATTCGGTTGGATATCCGTTCGCTTGGGCTTACGTCTATCCGGATTCAGGTATGTGATTTCAAGGT
>NZ_JBQENS010000015.1:0-169992 GCF_052044465.1 Pseudomonas sp. 22490
ACGAGACGGTGCATGTGAAGCACGATCGCACCGAGACCGTGGACAACAACGAGACCATCACCGTGCATGCCAACCGCAGCAAGACGGTCGACCGCAACGAGACGGTCAGGATCGGCATGAACAAGACGGAAACCATCCTCATGGCCTCGTTGCAGAACGTCGGCATGGGGCGCATGGAAAACGTCGGGCTCGGCTACAGCCTGAACGTCGGCATGATGATGAACACCGTGGTCGGGCTGAACCAGAGCACCCAGGTGATGAAGAAGAAGACCTTGTCGGTGGGCGATAGCTACGAAGTGAGCGTGGGCGGCAGCGACGATGGCTCTAAGATCACCCTGGACGGTCAGAGCATCACCCTCGGCAGCCAGCGCATCGAGCTGACCGCCGACCGCGAGATCCTCTTGCGCTGCGGCCAGAGCACGATCCGCCTGACGCCGGGGGAGATCGAGATCCTCTCGCCCAATGTCGATATCAACTGTTGAGCGGCGGGCGGATGTCCTGTCGCGGCTTTTCCCAAGGAAGGATGGATAGATGAGCGGCCTACCGGTTTCCCATGTCGGCGAGAAAGTCTCGGGAGGGGTTATCTCCACCGGCTCGCCCACCGTGCACGTCGGCAGCAGCGCGGTCGGCCTGGCCGACCGGGTGTCCGCCTGCGTGCCGTTGGTGGGCAAGCCGGTCAACCCGATGCTCGGCAGCAAGCTGCTGCCGGAAGAGGTCGATTTCGCCCTGGCGGCGCCGGACACCTTCACCTTCGCCCGTGGCTACCTGTCGAGCAACCCCCGTATCGGCCGGCTCGGCCGGGGCTGGTGGCTGCCGGGCGAGAGCATGCACCTGGAACTGAGCGAAGACGCCTGCGTGCTGGTCGACGCCCAGGGCCGCCGGATCGGCTTTCCTGCGCTGGCTCCCGGCGCCCAGCATTATTCCGGCAGCGAGGAGCTGTGGCTGCGCCGCGGCGGTTCGAGCGGCGGCGAAGCGCAGGCCTGGCGCGGGCGCTGGGCGGCGGTGCCGGCCGAACTGCAGACGCAGGAGGGCTCCGTGCTGGTGCTGTCCGGCCACAGCTACCTGCATTTCCAGCGTTGCCCCGACGGTATCTGGCGCCTGCAGGCCAGCTTCGGCCGCGCCGGCTACCGCACCGAGTTCCGCTGGAGCGGACGTGGCCTGCTCACCGGCGTGCGCGACAGCGCCGGGCGCAGCTATGCGCTGGTCTACCAGCAAGCCTGCGAGCCGAGCGAGGGCGACGACGGCCTGCGTCTGTTCGGCGTGATCCTGGCCAGCCACGACGGACCGCCTCCGGACTACATCGATCCGCAGAGCCCGGGGCTCGACTGGCTGGTGCGCTACCAGTTCAGCGACAGCGGCGATCTGATCGCCGTGCGCGACCGTCTTGGCCAGGTGGTCCGGGTATTCGCCTGGCGCGAGCACATGCTGGTCGCCCACGGCGAACCGGGCGGGCTGGAGGTTCGCTACGAGTGGGATGTCCATGCTCCGCACGGGCGGGTCGTGAAGCAGATCGAGGCGGGCGGCCTGACCCGTACCTTCCGCTACCTACGCGATGCCACCGAGGTCAGCGACAGCCTCGGCCGCGTCGAACGCTACGAGTTCGCCGGCGAGGGCGGGCAGCGGCGCTGGACCGCGCTGGTCAGGGCCGACGGCAGCCGTAGCGAGTTCGACTACGACCTGTTCGGCCGCCTGGTCGCCATGCGCGATCCGCTGGGACGGGAGACGCGGCGCCGGCGCGATGGCCAGGGGCGGATGCTCGAGGAGGAGTCGCCGGGCAAGGCGCGCTATCGCAAGCGCGTCGACGAAGAGACCGGGCTGCTGGTCGAGCTGGAGGACGCGATGCAGCGCCGCTGGACCTTCGAGCGCGACGAACGGGGCAATGCGACGACGGTGCGTGGCCCGGCCGGCAGCACCCGCTACGCCTACGAAGACCCGCGCCTGCCCGACCGGCCGACGCGAATCGTCGACCCGCGCGGCGGCGAGCGGCGCCTGGAGTGGAACCGCTTCGGCCTGTTGGCCGCGTTGACCGATTGTTCCGGCCAGGTCTGGCGTTACGACTACGACAACGAAGGACGTTTGGTCGCCAGCAGCGACCCGCTGGGACAACTGACCCGGCGCCGCTACGACCCGCTGGGGCAACTGATCGGCCTGGAATTGGCCGACGGCAGCGCCCTGAGCTATGAATACGACGCCCTTGGGCGGCAGACCCGTATCGCCGATGCCGAGGGGCACGCCACGCTGTTTTCCTGGGGGCACGGCGATCTGCTGGCGCGGGTTTCCGACGCCGGCGGCGGCGAATTGTCCTACCTGCACGACGAAGCCGGCAGGCTGGTTGCCCTGACCAACGAGAACGGCGTCCAGGCGCAGTTCCGCTACGACCTGCTGGACCGTCTGGTGGAAGAGACCGGCTTCGACGGTCGTCGCCAACGCTATCGCTACAACGCCGCTGACGAACTGATCGCCCGCGAGGATGCCGACGGTCGCGAGACCACCTATGCCTACGACCGCGACGGCCGCCTGGCGAGCATCCGGGTTCCCGCCACCGAGCACGCACCGGCCCTGGTCGAGCGTTACCGCTGGTTGGCCGACGGCCGCCTGGCCAGCGCCGGCGGGGCGGATTGCGAGGTGCGCTACACGTACGACGAGGTCGGTAACCTGCGCCTGGAAAGCCAGGTACATGCCGACGGTTGGGTCTACAGCGTCGAGCACAGCCACGACGCGCTAGGCGTGCGCCAGACCAGCCGCTACGGCGACGCGCCGCCGGTCGCCTGGCTGACCTATGGCCCGGGTCATCTGCACGGCGCGCTGGTCGGTGCGGTCGAGCTGGCCTTCGAGCGCGATGCCCTGCACCGCGAGGTGCGTCGCGACGCCCGCCGCGACGGGCAGGATGACGCGTTGTTCACCCAGGAGCGCCAGCACGCGCCGCTGGGACGCCTGCAGCGCAGCCGCCTGCGTCTGGCCGGCGGTTTCGACTGGCAGCGCGGCTATCGCTACGACGGACTTGGACAACTGGTCGGCATCGACGACAACCAGTATCCGTCGGTGCGCTACGAATACGACCTCGGCGGTCGCCTGCTGGCCAGCCGGCGCGCTGGCGCGGCGGCCAGCACCTACCGCTACGACGCCGCCGGCAACCGCCTGGAGGGCGTCGGCGAGTACGCGCGCGAGGACGCTCGCCAGGCATTCGCCGAGAACGAACTGTACCGCTCCGGTTTCAGTCGCTCCGAGACGCGCGCGAGCCAGGCCGGCGAAGGCCCGGCGCGCTGGGCCGGCAACCGCGTGGAGAGGATCGCCGGCAACCGCTATCGCTTCGATGCGCTGGGCAACCTGGTCGAGCGTATCGGCGCCGACGGCGAGCGCCTGCGCCTGGCCTACGACGGCGCGCAGCGCCTGGTCCATCTGACGCGCGATTACGCCGACGGCACGCGGCTGGAGGCGCGCTACCGCTACGACGCGCTGTCGCGACGGATCGCCAAGGTGGTGCTGCGCGACGGTGTCGAGCAGCAGGTGCGCTTCGGCTGGGACGGCGATCGCCAATGCGCCGAAGCCTTTGCGCGGGAACTGCGCACCACCGTTCACGAACCGGGCGGTTTCGTCCCGTTGCTGCGCCTGGAGCAGGCCTGCGAGCCCGATCCCCCGGAGCTGCTGCAACTGCGCCAGGCGTTCGCCGCCGAAGGCCAGCCGCTGCCGGCGCAATGCGTGCCGGCGCTGGGCGAGGCGCGGATCGCTTTCTTCCACACCGATCACCTCGGTACCCCCCTGCAGCTGAGCGACGAACGTGGCCAACTGCGTTGGCAGGGCGTTCCGGACGACTGGCGGGCGGTAGCGCCGGAACGACAGCCGGGTGCGCAGCCGATCCGCTTCCAGGGGCAGTACCACGATGAGGAAAGCGGCCTCTACTACAACCGCTACCGTTACTACCTGCCGGAAGCCGGGCGCTATGCCAGCCAGGACCCGCTCGGCCTAGGCGGTGGCCCCAACCCCTATGCCTACGCGCTGAACGCGCCCACGCTGGCCTACGATCCCACCGGCCTGATCATCCCGCTGGTGGTGATCGGCGCCTTCGCCGCCCGCGCCGCGATCGGAGCGGCGCTGGGCGCCGGCATCGAGCTGGGGATGCAGACCGGCAAGCAGGTGCTGGGGCAGATGAAGGACAACTGGGACAGCGATCGCGACCTCACCGATATCAAGTGGAAGTGCATCGACATCAACTGGAAACACGTCGGCGCCTCGGCGGCCATCGGCACCGTGGCGCCGGGCATGCTCAGCACCGGCAAGACCGTGGTGCAGTCCGCCAAGGCGATCAGGACCCTTTCCGGACAGGCGGCCAACACCGCCAACCGCGCGGCCAAGCTGGCCGCGCGCAAGGCCGCCCATGCCGATACCATCAAGAAGGCCGTGGCCACCCAGGCCGCCTGGCAGACGGGCAAGCAGATCGTCAAATGCCCGCTGAAGGACGAAGAAGAGGAGTGCCCGCCGCAATGATCAAGCATTACCTGCTGATGACCCTCGTCTGCATACCGCTGGCGTTGCTCTATGTCTGCCTGGAATGGTTCTTCGGCAACACCTGGGTGACCGTCGGGGTGTTCTTCGGCGTGCTCGTCGTGCTGCGCCTCGGGCTCTACCTCTACCGCCGCTCGAAGGGCATCAGGGACGGCTACCTGGACGAGTGAGGCCGACCCGGCATCGCGGAGCATCGACCCATGCAGGGCCTCTTCGTCAATGGCTCCGCCAGTCTTCCGCCGCCGATGCTGTCGCGCAGGCGCTGCTGGCGGCGTTCGCCTGGTAACCTGGCGACCTGCCTGTCTTCTTTGCCAAGGTCCGAGGAGCCGACCATGCACGACCTGCCTACCTACGACGATGTGATCGCCGCCGCCGCGCGGATCGCCGGGCATGCCAACCGCACGCCGGTGATGTCCTCGCGTACCCTCGACGAAGAACTCGGCGCGGAAGTCTTCTTCAAATGCGAAAACCTGCAGCGCATGGGAGCGTTCAAGTTCCGCGGCGCCTTCAACGCGCTGTCGCGGTTTTCCGCCGAGCAGCGTGCCGCCGGGGTGGTGGCGTTCTCCTCCGGCAACCACGCCCAGGCCATCGCCCTCTCGGCGCGCTTGCTGGGGATCCCGGCGACCATCGTGATGCCGGCCGACGCGCCGGCGGTGAAGATCGAGGCGACCCGTGGCTACGGCGGGCAGGTAGTGCTCTATGACCGCTATACGGAAGATCGCGAGCAGATCGGCCGCGACCTGGCGCAGCGCCATGGCCTGACCCTGATCCCGCCCTACGATCACCCCGACGTGCTGGCCGGGCAGGGCACCGCGGCCAAGGAACTGTTCGAAGAAGTCGGTCCGCTGGACGCCTTCTTCGCGCCCCTCGGCGGCGGCGGCTTGCTCTCCGGCTGCGCCCTGGCGATCCGCGCGCTGGCGCCGGCCTGCCGGATCTACGGGGTGGAGCCGGAGGCCGGCAACGATGGCCAGCGTTCGCTGCGCAGCGGCGCCATCGTGCATATCGATACGCCGCAGACCCTCGCCGATGGCGCCCAGACCCAGCATTTGGGCAATCTCACCTTCCCGCTGATCCAGCGCAACGTCGATGACATCCTCACCGCCAGCGACGCCGAACTGGTGGATGGCATGCGCTTCCTCGCCGCGCGGATGAAGCTGCTGGTCGAGCCCACCGGTTGCCTCGGCCTGGCCGCCGCCCGCCAGCGCAAGGACGAATTGCGCGGCAAGCGGGTCGGGATCCTGCTCAGCGGCGGTAACGTCGACCTGGCGCGTTTCTGCGCCTTGCTCGGCGGCTAGCCGGCCGCTAGAGGCCGAGTCCTTCGCTGGCTGCCCAGCGCGCCATCAGGCGGTTCGACGGCAGGCTTTCGTCGAGCAGCTTGCGCGCGCTTTCCACCCCCGCGACCGGCAGGCCCTGCGGGTCGAGCAGGCCGATCTGCACCAGCACGCCGGCCTGGTCCCAATAGATGTGCTCGTGGTAAAGGCGGTCGCCGCGAAAGCGCACCACGCCGAGCATGGGGATTTCCACGAAGCGCCCGGTGGGTGGGACGCCGGGCAGCAGCCAGTCGATCTCGCAGCTGTGGGTGAAGCGCATGACGAACTCGTCGACCACCTGCAGCGCCCCCACCGTCCGCGAAATCGGCGTGAGGGTCATGTCCGGCGGGTTGCCGTGGATGAAGTGATGGCGGTAGAAGCGGCTCAGTTCGCGCTGGCCGACGCCGCCGGTGAGGGTCGGGACATGGTTGACGTAGGGCTCGGCGACCATGGTCGCCATGGTCGCGGCGACGTCGCGGGTATCGAACTCGTGGCGCACATGCTCGTCCCACAGCGCGGAGAGGTCGAAGTTCGGCCCGATCTCCCGCTTCAGGGCGGCGATGCTGCGTTCGTGAGCCATCAGGTAGGCCGGTTTGTCGAAGTGCATGCCGCCGACGCGGGCGAAGGCGTGATCGACGCCGGGGTAGAGGTACAACTCGGTCTTGGGCAGGTTGCGCAGGCAGGGCAGGATCGCGTCGCGGGCCTGCTGCGGGCAGTAGGCGTCCTGTTCGGCGAAATGCAGCACCAGCCGGCCCTTGATCTGTTTCGCCTCGTCGAGCAGCGCCTCGATGCCTATGCCGTAGTAGCCCACCGAGCAGGAGACGTCGGTGCGCGTCGCGGCGAGGTAGGCCAGCTTGCCGCCCATGCAGAAGCCGACGAAGCCGATCCCGGCGTGGACCACCTCCTCGCGTTGGCGCAGGTGCTCGATACAGGCGGCGATGTCGTCCACCGCGGCGTCCAGGTCGATGCGCTGGAACAGCTCGATGGCCTTGGCGAAGGCCGCTTCGTCGTAGCCCAGGTCGACCCCCGGCTGCAGCCGCCAGAACAGGTCGGGGACCAGGGCCACGTAGCCCTCTTCGGCGTACAGGTCGGCCACCGCGCGCATGTTCGCGTTGACGCCGAAGATTTCCTGACCGATCACCACGCCCGGCCCCTTGCCGCTGGCGGGGAGCGCGAGATACGCGTCGAACCGGCCGCTGCCGTCGGACGCGGCGATGCTGACGTACTGTCCCATGCCTGGATTCCTCATCGGGTTGTTGTTGGAGTGGGAAAACGGGAAAGCGAAGCGAACCAGCCTAGTAGGAACCGGTCGGCGGGTCATTGGCTATCCGCATGCTGGCGGGAGGGTATCCGGATTGTCCGGGAGCGAGGGGCGGGAGGCGGCGCGCTCCTCGGCGAGCCGCTCGCGGATACCGCTCAGGCCCGCTGGCGCTGCCAGGGCGGGCCAGCGGCGAACCGCGCTTCCACCCATTGGCGGAACGCGCTGGCCGCCGCCGTGGCGTAGCGCGCCGAGGGGCGCACCAGGTAGACGCCGGCGTCGGCGTCCAGTTTCCACTCCGGCAGCACCCGTACCAGCCTGCCGGCTTCGAGGTCGCGGCTCATCAGCCACTCGCCGGCGGCGAAGATACCCAGGCCCTGGCGTGCGGCGCAGAGCAGGGCCTCGTTGTCGTTGCTGACCATCGAGCCGCGTACCCGCACGGGCTGCTGTTCGTCCTGGCGGGTCAGCTTCCATTCCGGGTACGAGTGCAGTCCGCTGAAGCCGAGGCAGTTGTGTGCCGCCAGGTCGGCCGGGATACGCGGTACCCCATGCCGCTCCAGGTAGTCGGGAGCGGCACCGAGGATGCGCCGATGGGCGCACAGCCGCCTGGCCACCAGGCGGCTGTCGGCCAGTTCGCCGACCCGGATCGCGAGGTCGAAGCCTTCCGCGATGATGTCGACGAAGCGCTCCGAATAGTCGGTTTCCAGCACCACCTGCGGATGCGCCAGGGCGAACTCCGCCAGCAGCGGACCGAGCCAGAGCCGGCCCATCGCCGACGGCAGGGCGATGCGCAGGCGTCCGCGCAGTTGCGCGGCGCCCAGGCTGGCTTCGTGCTCGGCCTCGTCGAGCAGGTCGACGGCCTGGCGGAAGCGGCTCGCCAGGCGCTCGCCTTCATCGGTGAAGCGCAGTTGCCGGGTGGTGCGTTCGACCAGGCGGATGCCGAGGCGACGCTCCAGTGCGCCGAGCCGCTTCGAGAGCACCGAGGGATGGCGTTGCAGGGCGCGGCCGGCGGCGGCGAACGAACCGTGCTCGGCCAGGGCCAGGAGCGTGGCGACTTCATCGGCCTGCCGGCTGTCGAACGGTTGCATGCATGCGCCTCTTGCGGGTGGGTCAGGGCAAGAGTACCAGCGCGCCTTGCGAGCGTCCCTCCAGCAGATCGGTATGCGCCACGGCCGCCTCGGCCAGCGGGTAGCGCCGCCAGACCCGGGGCTGGATGACACCGTCTGCATGGGCGCGCAGCACAGCCTGCGCGCGTAGCCGGTATTCCTCCGGGTTGGCGGTGTGGGCGGCGAGCGAGGGACGGGTGAGGAACAGCGAACCCTTGGCGTTGAGGGTGGCGACTTCGACGGCTGGCGGCACGCCGGAGGTAGCGCCGAAGGACACCAGCAGGCCGCGCGGACGCAAGCTGTTCAGGGATGCCTCGAAGGTAGCGCGACCGATGGGGTCGTAGACCACATCGACCTTGCGCCCGGCGGTCAGCTCGGCGACCTGGGCGGCGAGACTGGCCGCGTCGAACACCAGCACCTCGTCGCAGCCGGCAGCCCTGGCCCGCTCGACGCTTTCCGCCTTCGACACCACGCCGATCACCCAGGCGCCCAGGTGCCGGGCCCAGGCCGCCATCAACTGGCCGACGGCGCCCGCCGCGCCGTACAGCAGGATGCGTGTGCCGGGCCCGACGGGGTAGGTGGCGTGCAGCAGGTAGTGCGCGGTGATGCCCTTGAACAGCAGCGCCGCCGTGTCCTCGAAAGCGAGTGTGTCGGGCAGCTTCAGCAAGCGCTCGGCGGGGTAGAGCCGGGCGCTGGCATAGGCGCCCAGCGGGCCGGTGGCATAGGCGACGCGGTCGCCCGGCGCCAGTCCGGAGACTCCCGGACCCAGCGCGGCGACCACTCCGGCGCCTTCCAGGCCGAGGCCGGACGGCAGCGGAATCGGTACCGCTCCCGAGCGCTGGCCGAGGTCCAGCGGATTGACGCCGATGGCGGCCTGCTCCAGCCAGACCTCGCCGGGGCCCGGTTGCTGCGCCTGGACTTTCTCCAGGCGCAGGACCTCGGGGCCTCCGTTTGCGTTGAGGGTGATGCGACTGGGCATGGCGGTCTCCTTGGCTGCGTTCGTCGTTCCGGCAGTCTAATGAAGCATCCGGGGATGACCAGGTAGGTTCTTTGCAGTTGATTGCTGCACCGCATGCAGTAGTGAGACGGTGCTCCAAGGTGACCGAAAGTCGTGTTTCCGTATCGACAGGATTCGCCTAGTGTAAGGCGGCAGCCTGGACGGCCATGGTCCCTGTGGTCGCCGGGATCATTTCGGGAGAGTCCCATGACGGCACCTTTCAAGGATCATTTCTCCACGGGTTCGGCGAACTACGCCGCACATCGTCCGACCTACCCGGCGCAGTTGGTCGACGAGCTGGCCGCGCTCTGCCCCGGCACCCGCCTGGCCCTGGACTGCGGCTGCGGCACCGGACAGCTCACGGTGCTGTTGGCCGAGCGTTTCGAACGGGTGGTCGGTACCGACGCCAGCGCCGCGCAGATCGACAAGGCGCAGGCTCGCGAGCGGGTCGAGTATCGCGTGGCCCTGGCCGAGGACAGCGGACTGGCGGCGGCCAGCGCCGACCTGGTGACGGTCGCCCAGGCCGCCCACTGGCTGGACCTGCCGCGCTTCTACGAGGAAGTCCGGCGTGTGGCCCGCGCGGATGCCATCCTGGCCCTGGTTACCTATGGCGTATTGCATGTCGACGGACCCATGGAACCGCTGGTCCAGCACTTCTACCACCAGGTCGTCGGCCCCTACTGGCCTGCCGAGCGGCGCCACGTGGAGGAGGGCTACCGCAGTCTGCCGTTCCCCTTCGAGGAGCGTCGCCTGCCGGACCTGGCCATCGAGGTGGCCTGGACCCTGGACGAACTGCTGGGCTATGTCGGTACCTGGTCGGCGGTGAAGGAGGCCGGCAAGGCCCTTGGCCAGGATCCGGGCGCCGCGTTCGTCGATGAGCTGCGCGAAGCCTGGGGCGACCCGCAGACGCGCTATGGGGTCAGTTGGCCGCTGACGGTGCGCGCCGGGGTGATCCGCTGAGCCATCGGACGCAATCCGAAACTCAACCATGACGGCGGGGAGAGCGCCGATCGCGTCCGCCTGCCGTCTACGCAGGTCGCTGCAACCCCCTGGCAGCCGCGGCGTCGCTTGAGCGCGGGCAGGGGGCAGGTGGTGCGCCGAGTCGTATTCGTCGAACTCGCCATGCCGCCCCAGGCCGGGTCGGCGTGCAGGTTGCCAGTCCCTGGCGTACGGGGCGCTCAGTGCGTGCTTTCGTTTCACTGAGCCAGGTTTTCCAGCGCTATGAAGAAATCGCCCCGATTGCAGGATGAGTCTTGCTTTCGTCCCGGTTTCCCTGCCGCTGGCTGCTGAATCGAGGGTGCACTCCGCGCAGTCCGGCCCCTCACCTTGAGAGCCGTTGCCATTGTCGGGGTTACCCACGTGCTTTCCAGCAGGTACGGAGCCGATGGGAGATCGAGTTGGCGAGAGTGCCGGCTTGCTCCGGCCTTCTGAAGGCTCTTCTTGAATCAGAAAAACCTTACGCCAGAAGTAGTGGGGGCTGATGGCCCCGCTCGCTTCGATCCTTCATGGTTAGCGGGTTCTGTTCTTCTTCGCCGTGGAGAGTTTTTCTGTGAGTGGTTCCCTCTTGGTACCGGCCAGTCTCGCCAGTCGCATCAGGCTCCTGCTGGTCATGACCCGGCGCGAGGTCGAACTGCGTTATCGCGACGCCATGTTGGGCCGCATCTGGATCATCGTCTCGCCGTTCCTGCTCTTGCTGATCTATACGTTTGTCTTCGGCTTCGTGCTGAAGTCGCGCTGGGGCGGAAGCCAGAGCACGCTTTCCTTCGCCTTGACCCTGTTTTCCGGACTCCTGCTGAACGGGATCCTCGCTGAAAGCCTGTCCAGGGCCCCGACTATCATCCAGGCCAACGCCAACTACGTGAAGAAGCTGGTTTTTCCCCTGGAGATACTCCCCCTCACACCGCTGCTGGCCGCTTTCTTCAACGCCATGCTCGGCTACCTGGTGCTCTGTATCTTTCTTCTCTTCAGCGGCGTCGAGCCAGGCTGGCAACTGGTTCTGCTACCGCTTGCCCTGCTCCCCTTCCTGCTCTGCGTGACGGGGCTGGCGTGGTTCCTCGCGGGGCTCGGGGTCTATGTTCGCGACATAGGGCAGTTCGTCCAGTTTCTCCTGGTGCTTCTGCTATTCATCAGCCCGGTGTTCTATCCGCTGTCATCCTTGCCACCGGTAATGCAGCCCTACCTGTACCTCAATCCGCTGACGATCCCGGTGGAAATGGTCAGGGCGATCCTTTTCGATGCTCCCTATCCGACCCTTGAGGTCTTCAGCGTTTATTGCGTTGCGTCGCTGCTGGTCTGTTCATCGGGCTTCCTCTGGTTCCGTCGGGTACAGGAAGGTTTTGCAGATGTCCTCTGAGGCCGTTTCCCCGGGCCCGCAGGTGACGGCCGAGTGGATACCGCTGGGGCAGCGTTTGCTCGAACGCGGGTTGGTGAGCGGCCAGGAACTCGAGCGGGCGCTCGACCTGCAACGCCGGCTTGGCGGCCGCCTGGGAGGCATTCTCGTGCGTTCCGGAGCCATCTCGGAAAATACCCTCATGCAGGTGCTGGCGGAGCAACTGCGGTTGCCGCTGGTGGGGGACGACCTGCGGAAGCCGAGCGAAGAGTCCATCGCCGCATTCCTGCTCAGCACCCCGATCAATACCGATTGGTTCGTCGAAGAACAGCTGGTGGTCTGGGAGGAGGGCGAGCAACTGCTGTTCGCGGCGCGTGATCCGTTATCTCCTTCGATACGCGAAACCCTGGGCTATTTCTATCCGGAGCGCTCGATTCAAGCAGTGCTGTGCCGCTCCCAGGATCTGGACGGCTGGTTGGAGCACTCCCTGGACCTGACCCGGCAAGGTGCGGATCGGCACGCCTACGGCAGCGAAGACATCCGCTACCTGCGGGAGTTGGCGGAGGAGGCGCCGGTAGTCGAACTCGTCAACAACGTGATGAGCCAGGCCATGGAAAAGCGTTCTTCGGATATTCACATCGAACCCCGGGAGTTCGACTTCCGTATCCGCTTCCGCGTCGACGGCGTCCTGCACGACCAACTGAGCCTTCCCCGCGAGCGATTCGCGGCGGTCGTCTCGCGGATCAAGCTGATCTCCGCCATCGACATCGCGGAGCGACGGTTGCCGCAGGATGGACGCATGAGCATCCGGGTCAGCGGTACGGAGCTCGACGTGCGGGTCTCCACCTTGCCAGGGGTGCATGGCGAATCGGTGGTCATGCGCCTGTTGCCGAAGGAGCGCGAGGGGTTGCGCCTGGACCGGCTCGGGATGCTCCCGGACCACTTGCGGAGGATGCGTGCATGGGTAGCGGAACCCCACGGCATCATCCTGGTGACCGGCCCCACCGGATCGGGCAAGTCCACCACGCTCTATGGCGCGCTGGAGGAAATCAATGATGGCGTGCGCAAGCTCATCAGCGTGGAAGATCCCGTGGAATACCAGGTGCCCAATATCACCCAGGTCCAGGTCCATGCCGACATCGGCCTGACCTTCGCTGCCGCCTTGCGCTCGATCCTGCGGCAGGATCCCGATGTGATCATGATCGGGGAGATACGCGACCTGGAGACGGCGGAGATCGCCGTACAGTCCTCGCTCACCGGTCACCTGGTGCTTTCGACCCTGCATACCAACGATGCGGTGAGCGCCTTCACGCGTTTGATCGACATGGGCGTGGAACCCTTCCTGGTGGCTTCGCCGGTGCGCGGTGTCCAGGCCCAGCGACTGGTGCGCAGGTTGTGCGCCCACTGCGCGGAACCTTGCGAGCCAACCCTTGCTGCGGCCGATCTGGCAGCGACCCAGGCGGCCACCGCGCGGCTGTTCCCGGGGCAGGCAGCGCAATGGCGCGTGGCGCGAGGCTGCGGCCGCTGCGAAGGTACCGGCTACAGCGGCCGTGTGGGCATCTACGAACTCGTCGATCTGTCTTCCGAGATGCGCGACCTGATCGTGCAGAGAGCTTCCCTCGAACAGATGCATCGGCTTGCCGCCAGCCAGGGACAGCGCAATCTGCGTGAAGATGGCTTGATCAAGGCCTGGTTGGGTATGACCAGTCTTGACGAGGTGCATCGCGTGACCAGCGGCTAAGCCCATGAATTTCATCTACCAGGCCGTCGATCGCAAGGGCAGGCGCGTTCGTGGCGAACTCTGCCTCCCAACGCGCCAGGATGCGCTGCGGCAGTTGCAGCGCCAGGGGCTCACCCCGCTCAGCCTGGAGGTGAAACGCCGCAACCTGGGCTCGCGACGTCGGCTCAAGGCCGAGGAATTGAACATGGCCATCCACGAGCTGGCCACCATGCTCGCGGCGGGAGTGAGCATGGCCGACGCGGTGGAGGCTCAGGAGCGAGGCGCGCGCCACCCGAAGTTGATTACCGCCCTGCAGGCGATGGCCAATGGCCTGCGCCAGGGGCAATCCTTTCCCGTGGTGCTGGAGAGCGCCGGCCTCGACTTGCCGCGCTATGTATATCAACTGGTGGCGGCCGGCGAGATGACCGGAAACCTCGCAGGAGCCTTGAGGGACTGTGCCACGCAGATGGAATACGAACGGCGAACCCGCGCCGAGTTGCAAGGGGCGCTGATCTACCCTGCGATTCTGGTGCTCAGCGGGGTGCTCGCCGTGGCGACCCTGTTCGTCTTCGTCGTTCCGAAATTCGCCAATCTCCTGAACGAGACTGCCCAGCTCCCGTGGCTTGCCTGGGCAGTGCTGAGCATCGGGGTATGGAGCAACGAGAGTTCCGGCTTGCTGGCGTTCGCCGTCCTGCTGCTTGCTGGCGGCATCGCCGTGGCGCTGCGCAATCCGGCGCTCCGCGCCCATGCGCTCGACCAGTTGGTGCGCCTGCCCGTAGTCGGGGAATGGTTGATGCAGGCGGAAATAGCGCAATGGTCGAAGGTGCTTGGAACCCTGCTGGGAAATCGTGTGCCGCTGGTGGAGGCCCTGCTGCTTTCCGCCGCTGGCGTCCGCATTGCCCGGCAGCGCCGGACCCTGGAGCGAGTCACCCAGGATGTGCGGGCCGGCATCGCCTTGTCGGCAGCGTTGGAGGAGCGCCAGGCGGTCACGTCCATCGGTTCGAGCCTGGTGCGGGTTGGAGAGGCCTCCGGGCAGCTCGCGGAGATGCTGCAGAGCCTGGCGACGCTCTATGGAGAGGCCGGGCAGGCGCGAATGAAAAAGGCCCTGGTACTGATCGAGCCTTTGGCGATCCTGCTGATCGGCTCTGTGTTCGGCCTGATCATTACCGGCGTGGTACTGGCGATTACCAGCGCCAACGACATGGTGCTTTGAATGCCGGGTATCGATGCCGCGGCTGGTTGGATGAGACGTGAAGTGGAAACCGTATGAACAGAGCTGCACAACAGGGCTTCACCCTGCTCGAGATGATTGTGGTGTTGGTGATTATCGGCATGCTGATGGGGCTCGTCGGGCCGCGACTGTTCAATCAGGCCGACAAGGCGAAGGCGCAGACGGCGGATACCCAGGTGAAGATGCTCAAGGGCGCGTTGCTCACCATGCGCCTGGACATCGGCCGGCTGCCGACCGAAGAAGAAGGCCTGGCGCTACTCAACACGCCGCCTTCCGATGAACGTCTCGGGGCCTTCTGGCACGGGCCCTACCTCGAGGGCGGCGTACCGCTGGACCCCTGGAACCGGCCTTACCTGTACAGCGACAGGCCGAGTGCCGAACAACCCTTCACTCTCTACAGCCAGGGCGCGGATGGGCAGCCCGGTGGGAAAGGCCTGGATGCCGATGTCGGTTACGCGCCCAAACGTTGACCAGGCCGCGTTCACCTTGCTCGAACTGCTGGTGGTGCTGGTAATCGTCGGGGCCATTGCTGCGGTGGCGTTGCCCGGCCTGGTGAGGATGCAGGAGACCTGGGCGCGCAGGACCGCGCTGGACGATCTGTTCAATCAATTGCAGACCCTGGGCTATCGCGTGCGCAGCGATGGGCGGGAGCTGCTCATTGGTGAGAGCGGGGCGGTTCCCGAGCAGTTGCTGCGACTGCCCGATGGCTGGACGGTTACTGCTCGGCCGCCGATACGTTACATGGCAAACGGAGTTTGCCTGGGCGGAAAGTTGCAGGTCCATCATGGGCGCGCGACACATACGCTGCTGCTTCAGCCACCCCTCTGCGCGCCCGGGACGATCCGCTGATGCCGGCGCGGCAGGAAGGCTTCACGCTCCTGGAGGCGGTGGTTGCGCTGACGCTCCTGGCAGTGGTCGGCGGTGCGCTATTCGCCTGGCTCAACAGTGCCTTTCGGAGCATGCAGCGGGTCGAGGCGGCCGAGCTGCGCATCGAGACGGCCCGGGTGGCGATGGCCTATCTGGAGCGCATGAACCCTGCGCTCGAACCCGCAGGCAGGGTCCGGTTGGGGCATTACCGGCTGGAGTGGCGAAGTTCGCCGCTGTCCGCGTCGAAAGCGGCGGTGGGCCGCCATAGCGGCAGTCCGGGCATCTACGACGTGACCTTGTTCAGGGTCGTCGCCAGCATCCGGGCCGGCGATGGAACGCCGCAGACGCTGCAACTGGAGCTTCCCGGTTACGTGGTCATCCCAGCGCGACTGGGTGATGGACCATGATCCGCTCGCGACGAAAACAGGGTGCATTCACCCTGCTCGAGATGATCGTGGTGCTGCTGGTCGTTTCCTTCATCGGCACGTTGCTCATGCAAGGGTTGAGCTATGCCAGCAAGGCCAACCAGTCCTTGCACCAGAGCCTGGGGCGCGGACAGGTCCGGGCGCTGACCTTCGATTGGTTCCGTGATGCGGTGGAGAACCTGGTCGCTCCCGAGGCTGGCGAGGTCCGCTGGCGTCTGCGAGGGGACGAACTCAGTTTCGAGGCCATGTCTGCCGCGGCCCTGGATCGCCGTGCGGGCATCCCGACGCCCTTGGCCTTCCGGCTCGAGCGGCGGGCAGGAGAGGACAGGACCGAGTTGATCTATGTGCGAAGGCTGGAGGACAGTCGCTGGCCCCTCCTGCATCTGCGCGGCGAAGCTCGCTTCCGCTATCTGGACGGTCACGGCCAGTGGCACCGGGACTGGCCGCCGAGCGCGCAACTGGCCGATACCCTTCCCGAGGCGATGGCACTGACGGCTCCCGAGGAGCGCCTGTTTGTCCTTGTCGCGGTCGCGCTGCCCAGAGCGAGGCCCGCCGAACATGATTTCTGATGGCGCATGCCGACATGCGGCGTCTGCCCGCTCGTCTGGCTTCGTTCTGGTCGGAGTGGTCTGGTTCCTGGCCATCATGACCCTGCTGGCCAGTGCCGCTGTACTCTGGGTCGGGCGCTCGCTGGATGCCACGGAAAACCGGCGCAAGGCGCTGCTTCGTGAGCTGGAGGAGCATGCCTTGCTGGCGCGGGTCCAATGGCTGGTGGCTACCCAGCGCTATACCGTCGCGGGCCTGAGCGTACCGGGAAATGCTGGCGCCGCGCCGAGCAAGGTGGACATGGACACTTCGATCCTGCCCATTGGCGGGGAGCTGCCTCTGGATGGCCGGGAGTTCTGCATGGCCAATGGCTGGTGCGTTGCGCTGCTCGATCGCTCTGCGCGCCTCAGTCTTTCCGGCATCGATCCGCGGGTACTGTCCAGGCTGCTGGCGGGGTTGGGGGTTCCCGCCGAGCAGGTGCAGGTCATGGTCGCCCAATGGTTCAGCTATCTCTATCCCGGCGCCGCTCCACGACTGGGTAGTGCCGCGCAAGCCAGCGACAGGTCCTCTCCGGGCCAGGCCCGGCGCCGTCCGTTGCGCTCGGTGATGGAAGTCTTCCGGCTGGAGGCCTGGCGCCCCTGGGAAGCGCATTTGCTCGACGCCGGTTGGCGCGATCTGGTCGCGGCGGACGAGGCGGCGCTGAACATCAACACCGCGGATGCCCGAATCCTGTCTCTTGCCTGGGGACTACCGGAGGACGCTGTCGGCCGACTGCTGCAAGCCCGCTGGCAGCGTCCGTTCACCCGGATGTCGGACCTGCATGACATCCTCGGGGGTCATGCGAGGCTGGTTCCCGAGGATGGCTGGGCGCGCCTGGCCAGTCCGGTCCTGTCGATTCGGCTCTACCCGCCAGGAGCCGAGCAGGGGACGGAATACGAGGTCCGCTTCAACTCAGAGCACCGCCTGCTGCCACCCTGGCAGCTTCTCTCGAAGAGGTCCGTGAAGATAAATGATCGCTACTCGAATCCTCCGCTGCATCCCGATATCGCCCCCGGGGTTCTTGCCGCCCCGCTTGTGGCAAGGCCGTGGTAAGGATGGCCGGGCGCAGCTTGAGTGGGTACGTAGAGGTACAGGGTTGGCGCGGCGCGCCCCAGCGCAGTGGATCGTGGATCGGGCGTGGTGTGTCTATCGCTGTCTCGATCTCAATCATGTACCGCGCTCTGACCGGTATCAGGCACTGGCGTTGAAGCTTGCCGCCCTGGCGCCTTTTCGCCGCGCAGGCCATTACGTAGCCTGGCGGGGTGGCCATGCTCTGGTCTGGTTCTGGGATGAGGAGGTCCGGGAGGCCGTTGCCGAAGACTGCGTCGACCAACCTCGGCGTTATCGCTGTATCCCCGAATCCCTCCTGCAGGCTCCCCCTCGGTCGGTCGCGGAAGGCGAGACGGTTCGGCTGCTTCGGGTTCGCTCCGGGCTGGATCTCCAGGTCTGGAGAGATGACTGCCTTGTCCTGAGCCATTTCTTTCCCAGCCCACCCCAGCCAGAACAATGGGTTCGGTTGCTCCGGGGGCTGGCGGGAATACGCATCCCGGAGAGCCTGGTTGCCGAGCCTGGGGAAGCGCTGGGCCGTCCCTGGGCCGTTCCGGCGGCGGAAGCAACGCTGCTGCGATGGGAGCGTTGGTTGCCGCATGGGCTCATAGCCACCCTGTTGCTGGGATGCGGATTCAATCTGGGGGAAGGTTTGTCCTGGTGGTGGGCCGAGCGTGCGCTGCGAACGCAGTACGACCAACTGAACGGCCAGGTCTCGCCGATCCTCAGCGCACGCAACCAGGCCTTGCAGACCAATCGGATGGCCACGGAGCTGGGGCGCGCTTTGCAGCATCGCTCGCAGGTGGTGCTGCTGGGACAGGTAGCGGAACTGTTGCCGAAGGACAGTCGGTTGCTCGCCTGGCGCTATCGAGGCTCCGAGCTGGAGTTGCGGATTGGCACCGACAGTGTCGACCCGCGTCTCTATGTGAGGCGTTTCATGGAGTCGGGGAGTTTCGAAGATGTCAGGGTGGAACCTTCGCAGAGCGAGGGGCTATCGCTGAGCCTGGTCCTGCGTACGCCGGGGGAGGGTGCCTGATGTCGGACTTCCAGCGATCACTGCAGTTCCAGGGGCGGAACCTGCAACGACAATGGCAGGAAAAACCACTCTTGCGCATGGCCATCTGGAGCCTGTGCCTGCTGCTGGTTGTGCATCTGGTCATGCTCAGCATGGATTGGAGGGAGGAACGAGGGGAGGAATATCGTCGTCTGGCCGGGGAATGGCTCAAGCTCCAGGACGTTTCCCGGCAGACCGCCTGGCCGGAGCGGGCGATGCAGGCGGAGCAGGTCCTCAACCTTCAGCGAGAGCGCTTCTGGCAGGCGCCGAATGCGTCGCAGGCGAGGGCCGATGTGCAGGCCTGGCTGACCGAGCGGGTTCGCCTGGCGGGCGTCCCTGACGCGGAAGTGAGCGTACTGCTTCCTCGCGGCTTCGAGAAGCAAGGGACGATCGCGCGTATCGAGGCCCAGGTTCGCGGGCAGTTGCAGCCAGCCTCGTTCAGTCGGTTGTTGCAGGATATAGAAGCGGAGCAGCGACAAGTATCGGTGGAGTTTCTGGAACTGAACAATATGTTGTCGCCCATGCTCAATCTACAATTGTCGTTCCTGTTCGTAGCGGCCTATTGAAGCGGATGCGGATCGGGCAGCACCCGTTTGCCGGAAGAGTTCGGCTAGAGGTCGGCGCCCGTCGATGGAGCGAGTTGCCGCCAGGCGGCCGGGAAACCGAATCCGCTCGGGACGCCTGCGATTCGGCTCTCCGGCCCGCCACTGTCGCATTCGCGCAGCGAAGAACGGCCAGTCTGGTCCGGCCTGTAAACAAGTGCAAAATTTTACTTCATGGTCGGCTTGGCACTCCGAGCCGGCTCGTCCATGCTGGAGCACAACTTTCCCATGGATACCATTGCCATGAAGTTCCTGCTGCCCCTGCTGCTGTTATTTCCGCTTTCCACTCTCGCCGACGACAAGGACTACGACCAATGCATACTCGACTACCAACGCACGGCGAAGAGCGGGGTGGCGGTTCACTTCATCACCCAGGCCTGCGACAAGTTGTATAACGACGGTTCCTTCCTGCTGTCGCGGGAAAAGGCTTATTACGAGTGTCTGCTGGAGAACCTGCCGGGGGTGGAGAACAACCTGGCGGCGCAGAAGATCAGGAGCGCTTGCGAATCGAAGTCGCAGAATTGATCTGGCGAGGAGGGGAGCGAAAGTAGCCAGTGAGGTTTCCGACGGCATCGGCAGGATGCCGTCGGGAAAACCGGCTTAGCGTTGCAGCCAGGATTCGACGGTTTCGGAACCGTACTGTTCTTTCCAGGCTTTCAGAACCTTGTGGTTGCCGCCCTTGGTTTCGACGACTTCACCGTTGTTCGGGTTCTTGTAGACCTTCAGGGCGCGGGCACGGCGCTGCGGAGCGGCGCTGACGGTGACCGGAGCCTTGGGGTCGAGGATGGCGATGATGTTGTGCAGGGTCATGCCGTACTTGTCCATCAACGCCTGCAACTTGTCCTTGAATTCCAGTTCCTGCTTCAGGCTGCTGTCGCTTTTCAGCTTTTCCAGCAGGGCCAGTTGCTCCTGAAGTTTGCGCTCTGCCTCGCGGAACTCGGCAAGTTTGGACATTCGTTTCACTCCCGTTCTAAAAATATGGTGCTGGGTTTTGGTGCATTTATAGTGGCTTTACGGACTTTCCGTGTCCGCGGCAAAGGATAAGTCTTTATCTACTGGGAGAACAATATAGTTGCACGGTTTTATTGACTAACGGACTGTGGGGACAGCTTGCCGGATGTTTCCCGGAAGAATATGAAACCTTTATGTCCGTGGGGATAATGCTTCGTACAACCCATGGGAGAGAGACGGCAGAACGGGCCCGTTGTGTGGAAGCCCGTTTTAGAGCAGATGGCGAAGCGCCAGGGGAGAGTCGGGCGAATCAATCGCCCCGATATTCGCAACCGCTGGTGCAAGTTTCGTGGACGCGGACCTTGGAGAGTTCCGGCAACAGCGGCTTGAGTTGTTGCCAGATCCAGCGGCAGAGGTTTTCGCTGGTGGGGTTTTCCAGGCCTGGAATATCGTTCAGATAATTGTGGTCGAGTTGCTCGTAGATCGGCTTGAAGATCGCCTTGATTTCCGCGAAGTCGCGGATCCAGCCGGTATGCGGATCGACCTCACCTTCGATGTGGATGGCGACACGGAACGAGTGGCCGTGCAGGCGCCCGCATTTGTGGCCTTCGGGGACGTGGGGCAGGCGATGGGCGGATTCGAAGGTGAATTCTTTGAAGAGTTCCACTGTAGTGCGCTCTGGATCGGGGTTATCGGACAACCGGAATGGGGGCGCCATGGTAGCAGGTTTGCGCGCCGGACCCGGTCTGCTCCGACCGGGCGGTCGTTTACCTGAGTTGCAGGCGGCGCGCCAGGCGCGCCAGGTTGGCGCGATCCAGGCCCAGCTCGCGTGCAGCCGAGGCCCAGCTTCCCTGGTGGCGGGCCAGGCAGTCCTGGATCAGGCGGCGTTGGTAGGCGTCGGTGGCCGCGCGCAACGAGTGACCGGTCGTTGGCGCGGCGGGCGCGGGCTCGACCACGCTGCGAGGTGGCGCGGGGGTTTCCGCGGGCAGGTCGAGATCCTGCCGATGCAGGGTGACGATCCGCGACCGCTCCGGATTGTGGCCGAGGGCCTTGAGCGAGGCGCGGCCGACCAGGTGCTCGAGTTCGCGCACGTTGCCCGGCCAGCGATAGTCGAGGAGCGCGGCCTGGGCCTCGTGGTCCAGGCGCAGGCTGCGCAGTCCCAGGCGCGGTCGGTTTTCCTCGAGGAAGTAGCCGGCCAGCAGGAGGATATCGCGGCCGCGCTCGCGCAGCGGCGGCACGCGCAAGGGATAGACGCTGAGGCGATGGTAGAGATCGGCGCGGAAGCGCCCGGCACGCACTTCCTCGGCCAGGTCGCGGTTGGTGGCTGCGATCAGGCGTACGTCGACGCGGTGCTCGCGATCGGAGCCGACCCGCTGCAACTGCCCGCTCTGCAGCACGCGGAGCAGCTTGGCCTGCACCGCCAGCGGCAACTCGCCGACCTCGTCGAGGAACAGGCTGCCGCCGTCGGCCAGTTCGAACTTGCCGCGCCGTTCGTTGACCGCGCCGGAGAAGGCGCCGCGCACATGGCCGAACAATTCGCTTTCCACCAGGGTCTCGGGCAGCGCGGCGCAGTTGAGACTGATCATCGGCTTGCCGCTGCGCATGGAATGCCGGTGGATGGATTGCGCCACCAGTTCCTTGCCGACCCCGGTCTCGCCGGTGATCAGTACGCTCAGGTCGCTGTTGGCGACCAGGCGGATTTCTTCCAGCAGCGCCTTGTGCGCGGCGCTCTGGCCGATCATTTCCCGTGGCCGCTCGCCAGCGGCTTCGAGATAGGCCTCGGCGCGCTGGTGCTCGTCCTCGGCGCGGCGGGTCAGGTCGCGCATCCGCTCGCTGGCCTTGACCGTGGCGGCGGCGAGGCTGGCGAAGGCCTCCAGGGTATCCAGGTCGGCGCTGGCGAAGCGCGACGGATCGAGGGTATCCAGGGTCAGCAAGCCCCAGGGCTGGTCGTCGAGGTACAGCGGACAGCCCAGGCAATCATGGATTTCCAGGTGGCCGTGGAGGCCTTCCACCAGACCGTCGTAGGGATCGGGCAGGCCGCAGTCGGCGGGGAAGCGGGTCGGCCCGCGGCGCTCCAGGAGGGCCTCGAGGCGCGGATGTTCGCCGACCCGGAAGCGCCGGCCGAGGGTGTCCGGGCTGAGGCCGTCCACCGCCAGCGGGATCAGGTATTCGCCGTCCAGGCGCAGCAGCGCGGTGGCGTCGCAGGGCAGCAGGTCGCGCAGGGCCTGGAGCAGGCGGCGGTAGCGTTCGTCTTCCGGCAGGTCGCGGGACAGGTCGGCAACCAGCGGGATCAGGGTGGCAAGCAAGGGGTTGGTGGTCATTTCGACCTCTTTGCAGTCCTAATGACTCTGAATGGTTGCAGTCATTATGACCTATGCCGGCCTGCAAGGCCCGTGAATTCTGGTAGTTTGCCTTGGCACGCTTCCTGAAATGCTTCGAGGTGAAACAAAACCTTGCATGCGTCAGGAGTCATCTATGTTGTCCAATGCCCAACGTGCCCTCATCAAAGCCACCGTACCGCTGCTGGAGACCGGCGGTGAAGCGCTGATCACCCATTTCTACCGCACCATGCTCGGCGAGTACCCCGAGGTTCGCCCGCTGTTCAACCAGGCCCACCAGGCCAGCGGCGACCAGCCGCGGGCGCTGGCCAATGGCGTGCTGATGTACGCCAGGCACATCGACCAGTTGCAGGAACTCGGCCCGCTGGTGGCCAAGGTGGTGAACAAGCATGTCTCCCTGCAGGTGCTGCCCGAACACTATCCGATCGTCGGCACTTGCCTGTTGCGGGCGATCCGCGAGGTCCTCGGCGAACAGATCGCCACCGACGAAGTCCTCGAAGCCTGGGGCGCGGCCTACCAGCAACTGGCCGACCTGCTGATCGAGGCCGAGGAGTCGGTGTATGCCGCCAGCGCCCAGGCCGATGGCGGCTGGCGCGGCGTGCGGCGCTTCCGCGTGGCACGCAAGCAGGCGGAGAGCGAGGAAATCACCTCGTTCTACCTGGAGCCGGTGGACGGCCAGCCGCTGCTGGCGTTCCAGCCGGGACAGTACATCGGCCTGCGGCTGGACATCGACGGCGAGGAAGTGCGCCGCAACTATTCGCTTTCCGCTGCCAGCAACGGCCGCGAATACCGCATCAGCGTCAAGCGCGAGGCGGGTGGACGGGTCTCCAATTACCTGCATGACCGGGTCGCCGAGGGCGACGAGCTGGATCTGTTTCCGCCGGCTGGCGATTTCGTCCTGCGTGACAGCGACAAGCCGCTGGTGCTGATCACCGCCGGCGTCGGCATCACCCCGGCCCTGGCCATGTTGCAGGAAGCGCTGCCGCAGGCGCGGCCGATCCGCTTCATCCATTGCGCCCGGCATGGCGGCGTGCATGCCTTCCGCGACTGGATCGAAGACGTGTCGGCGCAGCACGAGCAGGTCGAGCACTTCTTCTGCTACAGCGAACCGCGCGCCGGCGACAGTGCCGACGCCGAGGGATTGCTGAGCCGCGAGAAACTGGCCGACTGGTTGCCGCAGGAGCGCGACCTGGACGCCTACTTCCTCGGACCCCGGCCTTTCATGGCGCAGGTCAAGCGCCACCTGGCCGACCTCGGCGTACCCTCGCAGCAATGCCACTACGAGTTCTTCGGTCCGGCCGCCGCGCTGGACGCCTGAAGCGACGGGCCGGCGCGAGGTGCGTCGGCCCTTTTTCGGAAAAAGGAGATCGAGATGAACGCTCTGTTCGATTGTCCACGGCGGGTGCTGCGGATCGGTCACGGGCTGCTGGCGGCCGGCCTGGCGCTGCTCGTCGCCGGCGTGATCGCCGCCTATTTCCTCGACCGCTACCTGAACATGCCGGCGCTGGTGTTTTCCCATGCGCTGGTGATCCTCGGCCCGACCCTGTTGAAGATCGGCTACGTGATGCGCCTGAGCGCGCTGTTCCGCATGCGTCGACCCGGTTGGGAGGTCTGCTGTGCAAGTGCTTGATCGTTCCAGGCTGATGGCCATACCGCCGATCTGGCGCCTGGGCTTCCGCCCGTTCTTCCTCGGCGGCGCGCTGTTCGCGGTCCTCGCCATCGCGCTCTGGCTGGCGGCGCTGGCCGGGCTCTGGAGCGGCTGGCAACCGGTCGGTGGCTGGCTGGCCTGGCATCGTCACGAAATGCTCTTCGGTTTCGGCGTGGCGATCATCGCCGGCTTCCTGTTGACCGCCGTGCAGACCTGGACCGGCGTACCCGGCCTGCAGGGCAAACCCCTGGCCCTGCTCGCCGGGCTCTGGCTGGCGGCGCGCCTGGCCTGGCTATTCGATGCGCCGCTGGCGCTGCTGCTGGTGCTGCAACTGAGCTTCCTGCCGCTATTGGCCTGGGCTATCGGTCGCAGCCTGTGGCGGGTGCGGCAGAAGCGCAATTACCCGGTGGTGGGCCTGTTGCTGCTGTTGACCCTGGCCGACGCCCTGGTCCTGCTCGGCCTGTTCGAGGGCAACGACGACTGGCAACGGCGTGCCTCCATCGCCGCGCTATGGCTGATCGCCGGGATGATGAACCTGATCGGCGGGCGGGTGATCCCGTTCTTCACCCAGCGCGGTCTCGGCCGTCAGCAGCAGGTGCCGGCGATCGCCTGGCTGGACAATGGCATCCTGCTGGGCTGTGTGCTGGTGGCGCTGCTCACCGCCGCGGGCGTCACGACGCAGCCGACGCCCTGGCTTGCAGGACTGTTCGCCGCCCTCGGTGGTGCGCAACTGTGGCGCCTGTGGCGTTGGCGCGATCGCGGCATCTGGCAGGTGCCGCTGCTCTGGTCTCTGCACCTGGCATATTTCTGGATCGCCGTGGCGCCGCTTGGCATGGCGCTCTGGAGCCTGGGCCTGGCGCTGGCGCCGAGCCAGGCGCTGCACGCGCTGGCGGTGGGCGGCATGGGCGGGTTGATCCTGGCGATGCTGGCACGGGTCACTCTCGGCCATACCGGTCGCGCGCTGCAACCGCCGGCAGCGATGCCCTGGGCTTTCGCCCTGCTCAATCTCGGCTGCGCGGCGCGGGTGTTCCTGCCCAGCCTGTTGCCGGCGAACTGGGCGCTGCCCCTGGCAGGCGGACTGTGGGCTTTGGCGTTCCTGCTGTTCGCCTGGTTCTATGCGCCGATGCTGTGTCGTCCGCGGGTCGACGGCCATCCCGGTTGATCAGGGGGCTTGCCGCAGACGCCGCAGCTCCTGGTTCAGCCAGTCGGCGGAGTTGCGCGTCTGCGTGGCGCAGCGCACCTGGTAGGGCTTGCCGCTGAGGCTGCTCTGGGTCGCGGCGCGCTCGATGAAGTCCTCGCTGCTGGCGACCAGATCCTTGCGCTCCAGGTAGTCGAGCTTCTTCTGCAGGTGGGCGCGGGCTTCCGCGGCCGGGTATTCGCTGCCGTTGCGGATGAAGGTGCAGCCGCTGTCTTCAACAAAGCTCAGCAAGCGGCCGATCTCCTGGCTCGCCTGCGGGGAGGGCGCGGCCAGCGCCGGCAGGCTCGAGGCCAGCAGCCAACAGGCGGCGCAGGTAGTCCGCCAGGTAATCGTGAAAGCGCGCATCGTTCCAGTACTCCATGTGGCTCAACGGGGTGTGCCGCTTGTACCAGGGACCGACCGGCAGGGCGAGGTCCTCGTGGACGACCGCGGCGTAGTTCTGCAACGGCCGCAGCGGATAGCCGAGCGGATCGGCCGGCGCGTAGACGTTCAGCCAGCGTGCCTGCTGGCGGATGGCCGGGGGCAGGCAGTGGCCGGGAAAGCGGATCGGACAGACCTTCTCGTAGGCGAAGGTGAACAGCGGGATGTTGCAACCGAAGGTGACCAGCCCGGCCAGGGTTTCCAGGCCGAGGAAGGGGTCGATCGAGCAACTCGGCGTGCGGTTGAGTTTCTGCTGGTCCCAGATGAAATTGGACACGATGTGCCCGCCCAGGGAGTGGGCGAGGATCACCAGCGGCGTCTGCGGCCCGACTTTCGCGCGCAGGGCCATGATCCCGCTGCGCACGTGCTGGTGGACCTGCTGGTAGGTGGTGTCGTAGGCGGCGCTGACCTTGCGGTAGCCGCTGGCGTCGCCGAGGAATAGCGTCACCGCCCGGCGCAGCCAGCGCCAGCCCAGCGGCTCGCGCTCGATGCGCTTGAGGTAGTCCAGCTCGCGGGCGTCCAGTACGCTGGCCCAGTACAGGCTCTGGAAGGCCACCTCGCCGGCTTCCGCGCCGAGACGTCGGCGCAGCGCCGCCACCAGTTCGCGGGCGTAGCTGTGCAGACCGTCCTCGTCGCGGCTATCGGGCTGGTCGCCGATGCCGTGGATCAGCGCTACGGCCAGTTTCATGCAGGATCCTTCTCGTCGGTGGCGGCTCAGTCCAGCGCTTGCAGGCGTTCGCCGAGCCGGCCGCCGTCGACCAGTTCGAGGAATTCGTCGCCGAGCCTGCGGCTTTCCGCCATCGCCTGGCGCCAGTAGCGCTCGCGGCCGTCGTCGTCGCCGAGGTAGCGGGTGAAGTCCTTGCGGTCCGGCAGCTTGGCGTGCGGCAGGCGCGCCAGGTACTCGCGCGACGGCGCCAGCAGCAGCACGTCCTGCAGGCGCCCGGCGTCGCCACGGCGCCAGGGCAAGCCCTTGTCGAACCAGCCGGGGATCACCTTGTCGGTGAAGTGCGGGTAGAGCACCACGCCGCGGTCCTCGTAGGGCAGGTCGAGATGGTAGTCGAGCAGGCCGCCGTCGCGGTAGGTGCCGGGGCCGGCGCCAGGCAGGTCGCGGACGCCTTCCATGACCATCGGGATCGAGCCGGAGGCGAGCAGCGCCTGGCGCAGGTTGCCGCCGTCCAGGTGCAGGTAGCGCGACGGGAAGTCGGTCAGCGCGGCCAGCGGCGGCGCCTGGCGGGCGTCATGCAGGATCACCCGTTCGAAGTGGCGGTGCAGATGGCGGCGGCCGATCAGGTTGTCGCGGATCACCGAGGACAGCCCCAGGCCGAGGCTGGCCTTGTGGTCGTGGGCGAGGCGCCCGTGGCTCTTCACCACCACCACGTTGAGGCGGTACAGCGGGTTGTCGAGGATCCGCGCGTCCTGGCCGGCGAGCAGGTCGTCGAGCATCGCCGCGCACTTGCGCGAGACTTCGGCGATGCTCACGCCCTTGGGAAAACGCTGCCGGGTGTACAGCTCGCCGAGGCGGGTGAGGCCGGCCACGGCGTCGGGCAGGCAGGCACTGGCGAAGCGCCAGGAACCGATGGAGGCGCCGATCAGCGAGCGTTCACGCGGGGCGCGCGGCAGCCACTCGCCGAAGATCGCCAGGTCCAGTCCCTGGATGCCCAGCGCCTTTGGCCCGCCGGCGGCACCGGGGACGATGCCGACGTCGGCCGGCTGCAGGCCGCGCTCGCGGATGCGGGCGAGGGCGCGGCGACCGGCCTTGAGGGTCAGTGCGGGGGACTTGATCTGGATGGCTGGCATGCTGGTCTTCTCCCTTGCGGACCGGCGATTATAGGACGAGTTGTCGCAGGACCAAGCGCTTTCGAACGCCGGCGAGCCCCATCGCAGAGGCTTTCCGTTACCCTATGGCGCGCCCCGGCCATGTCCTTGCGGCAAATTCAGCTTCAATTAAGAGCGCCCGGTTAATCTGCAAACCGTCGAAAGCAACACGATTGATTCCCACGGAGAGATTCCCATGAAGAAACTGACTGCCCTGTTCGCCGCCACCGCCATCGCCCTGACTGCCGGCCTGGCCCAGGCCCGCGACCTCGGCCCGGACGAGGCGCTGAAGCTGCGTGACGCCGGGACCATCAAGTCCTTCGAAGAGCTGAACAAGAACGCCATCGCCAAGCATCCCGGCTCGAGCGTCCACGATACCGAGCTGGAAGAGGAATACGGCCGCTACATCTACCAGGTCGAGTTGCGCGACCCGCAGGGCGTGAAATGGGACCTGGAGCTGGATGCCGCTACCGGCGCCGTGCTCAAGGACCACCAGGACGACTGATGAAGTGGCTCATGCGCTACGCCGGGATCGTCGCACTGGTCCTGGCGGTCATCAGCCTCGAAGCGATGGCGCGCGACCTGGACCAGGACGAGGTCCTGCGCCTGCGCCAGGACGGTGTGATACAGCCGCTCGAATCCCTCATGCAGGAAGCCCTGGGGCGTTACCCCGGGGCGCGCCTGCTGGAGGTCGAGCTGGAAGAGGAAGACGACGTGTATGTCTACGAGGTGGAGTTGCTCACCCGCGACGGCGTCGTGCGTGAACTGGAACTGGATGCCCGCAACGGCCGCATCCTGAAGGACGAGGAAGACGACTGATGCGGTTGCTGCTGGTTGAGGATCACGTTCCCCTGGCCGACGAACTGATGGCCAGCCTGACCCGCCAGGGCTACGCGGTGGACTGGCTGGCCGACGGCCGCGACGCGGCGGTGCAGGGCGCCAGCGAACCCTACGACCTGATCATCCTCGACCTCGGCCTGCCCGGGCGTCCCGGCCTGGAGATACTCCAGGAGTGGCGTGGGCTGGGACTCGCGACTCCGGTGCTGATCCTCACCGCGCGCGGTTCCTGGGCCGAACGCATCGATGGGCTCAAGGCCGGTGCCGACGACTATCTGACCAAGCCGTTCCATCCGGAAGAGTTGGCCTTGCGCATCCAGGCCCTGTTGCGCCGCGCCCATGGGCTGGCCAACCAGAGCCAGCTGGAGGCCGCCGGGCTGCGCCTGGACGAGCAGCGTCAGTGCGTGTGCCTGAACGGCGCCGACGTCGACCTGACCGCCGCCGAATTCCGCCTGCTGCGCTATTTCATGCTGCACCCCGGCCAGGTCCTGTCCAAGGGGCACCTGGCCGAGCATCTGTACGACGGCGAGACCGAACGCGATTCCAACGTCATCGAGGTCCACGTCAACCACCTGCGGCGCAAGCTCGGCCGCGAGGTGATCGAGACCCGCCGTGGCCAGGGCTACCGCTACGCCGGGGTGGCCGCCGGATGAGGTCGATCCAGCGGCGCCTGAGCGTCGGCCTGTTCGCGGTGCTGCTGGTGGTCGGGCTGGTCCTCGCGCAGACCGGCCTGTGGCTGTTCGACCAGGGCCTGCGGCGCTATTTCGCCGGCAACCTGCGCGAGGAGGCGGAGAACCTGCTGGTGGCCATGGTGCGCGGGCCGAACGGCATGCAACTGGACGAGCAACGCCTCAACCCGGCGTTCCAGCGCCCGTATTCCGGGCGCTATTTCGTCATCGAGCTGGAAAAGGACACCTGGCGCTCACGCTCCCTGTGGGACAGCGAGCTGGAAGTGCCGCACAAGAAAGGGCTGGTGCAGGGCCTGGTCGATGGGCCCGAGGAGCAGCGACTGCTGGTGTTCCGCGGCCACTACAAGCGCATGGGCCAGAAGCTGCGGATCGTGGTGGCGCAGGACTATACGCCGATCCTGGAAAGCTTCGCCCGTGTGCAGTGGATGGGTCTGGGCGCCGGCGCCCTGGCGCTGCTCCTGGTATTGCTGTTGCAGCGCCTGACCGTGCGTCGTTCGCTGCGTCCGCTGGAGGAGGTGCGCCTGCAGATCGCCCAGCTGCAGCAGGGCCAGCGTAGCCAACTGGACAACCAGGCTCCCGAGGAACTGGAGCCGCTGGTGGAGCAGATCAACCACCTGCTGGCGCACACCGAGGAGACCCTGAAGCGTTCGCGCAACGCCCTGGGCAACCTCGGTCACGCCCTGAAGACGCCGCTGGCGGTGCTGGTCAGCCTCGCCGAGCGCGAGGAGATGGCGCGCCAGCCGGAGTTGCAACAGGTCCTGCGCGAACAGCTGGAACAGATCCAGCAGCGCCTCGGTCGCGAGTTGGGCAAGGCCCGCCTGGTCGGCGAAGCGCTGCCTGGCGCACATTTCGATTGCGCCGAGGAGTTGCCGTCGCTGTGCGACACCCTGCGCCTGATCCACGGCCCGCACCTGCAGGTGAGCTGGAGCGCGCCGCCGGGGCTGCGCCTGCCATGGGACCGCGAGGACCTGCTGGAGATGCTCGGCAATCTGCTGGACAACGCCTGCAAGTGGGCCGATAGCGAAGTCCGCCTGACCGTCGCGCAGGGCGAGGGCATGGTCCGCCTGAAGGTCGACGATGACGGCCCCGGCATCCTCCCCGACCAGCGCCAGGCGGTGCTCGAGCGGGGTACCCGGCTCGACGAGCAGGTCAGCGGCCATGGCCTGGGCCTGGGCATCGCGCGCGACATCGCCGAGGCCTGCGGTGGCCGCCTGAGTCTCGAGGACAGCCCGCTGGGCGGCCTGCGGGTGAGCGTCGAGTTGCCGTTGCAGAAGAGCGGCCGCGCCGCCAGGGCTTAACAGTTCTTCACCATTTGCCGACAGTCCCGGCAAGATTTCCTCCTGCGCTTTCCCTAGCATCCCGGGCTTCTTGCAAGGAGGTCTTGGACGATGAAACGGCGGACGAGTACGGGCCGCTGGCGCTGGGCGCTGATGCTGCCGGTGCTGGTGTTCCTGTTGGGCGAGTCCAGTGGACAGCGAGAGGAGGGGCGGTCGCCGCGGTTACTCGCGCAGGCTCGCTACGAGCAGGCCGTGGAAAACGCGTTGCGCAGCGAGCGCGGCGAGCCGCGACAGGCCGGGACAGCGGCAGCGAAGGTGGCCGAGGCGGGAGCCCCGGCGCGTCTGCGTGGCTGGCTGCGCTCGCTGGCCCGCCTGGCGATCTGGGGGACCTACGGCCCCCCGGCGCTATTCAGGCCGTGAACGGTCAGGCCTTGAACTGTTCCATCAGGCCCTGCTGGTGGTTGGCCAGGCGGTTCAGCGACTGACTGACCTGGGCCGATTCCTCGGCCTGGCTCGACAGCGACTCGGTGACGTCACGGATCGCCGCGACATTGCGGTTGATCTCCTCGGCTACCGAGCTCTGTTCCTCGGCGGCGCTGGCAATCTGTAGATTCATGTCGTTGATCACCGTCACCGCCTCGCCGATCCGTTGCAGCGCGGCCACCGCTTCATCCACCTGCTCGACGCTGCCCTGGGCCTGGCGATGGCTGCCATGCATGGCGTCGACCACGTCGCGGGTGCCCTGTTGCAGGCCTTCGATCACCCCGCGGATCTGTTCCACCGAGTCCTGGGTGCGCCGGGCGAGGTTGCGCACTTCGTCGGCGACCACCGCGAAGCCGCGGCCGGCGTCGCCGGCGCGGGCCGCCTCGATGGCCGCGTTGAGCGCCAGCAGGTTGGTCTGCTCGGCGATGGCGCGGATCACTTCCAGCACCGAACCGATTTCCTCGCTGCTGCTGGCCAGTTGCTCGACCTGGCCCATGGCGCTGGTCAGGTTGGCGGCCAGGCTGTCGATGCTCTGTGTGGTGCGGTCGATCAGCGCCAGGCCGTCGCGGGTCGCCTGGTCGGCACCGCGCGCGGCGTCGGCGGCCTGGGCGGCGCTACGGGCGACGTCCTGGGCAGTGGCGGTCATCTCGTGGGATGCGGTGGCGACCTGGTCGATCTCGCGGAACTGCTGCTGCATGCCGGCGCTGGTCTGGCTGGAAATCGCCGCCGACTGGTCGGCGGTACTGCGCGCATCGCGCACCGAGACCTTCACGTCGCGGATGATCGGCTGCAGCTTGTCGAGAAAACGGTTGAACCAACCGGCCAGTTCGCCCAGCTCGTCGCGCCCGGTGTGCGGCAGACGCTGGGTCAGGTCGCCTTCGCCGCTGGCGATGTCGCGCAGCATGTGGGCGACGCCGAGGATCGGCCGGGTCACGCCGCGGGCGCTCAGCCACAGCACCAGCAGGCCGAGCACCGCGGCGCCGAGGCCGAGGCCCAGTTCGACCCAGGTGCCTTCGCGACGCATGTCGTCCAGTTGCCGCTCCAGCGCCAGGGCCGGGCCGAGCAGGGCGCTCTTCGGCACTTCAAGGAGCACGCCCCAGGGCTTGGCGCCGGGAATCGGCTGCAACGGTTGCAGCACCTTGAGGTCGTCGTTCTCGTTGAACAACCGGCTCTTGCCGGCGGCCAGCAGTTGCAGGAGTTCGCCGGCGTGCTGCGGATCCGCCTTGGCCAGGTTCTTGCCGAGCAGGCCGGCGTCGCGGCTGTTGCCGGCGAACAGCCCGGCCGGGCTGAGGATGCCGACCTGGCCGACGCCGTCGTAGAGTTCGCGGTTGCCCTGTTCGCTGAGCGCCTGCAGGTTGCTCAGGTTGATGTCCAGGCCCATCACGCCGATCACCTTGCCATCCAGTTCGAGGGGAAAGGCGATGCTGGTCATCAGCAGTTGGCGTTCGCCGACCTTGTCGAAGTAAGGATCGAGCACGCAGGGTTGCCCGCTTTCCTTCGGGCAGGTGTACCAGGCGTTGTAGGCCGCGCCGCTGGGCCCGCTGCTGGTGTCGGCGAGTTCGGACTCGATCATCGACTCGGATTCCAGCTGTCCCGGCGTGGCCTGCGCCCAGTACAGGGAGAAGCGTCCCTTGTCGTTGCTGCCCAGGGCGGGCTGGTCGACGAACAGTTCGTCCTTGCCGTCCAGCGCATTGGGTTCGAAGACCACGTACAGGCCGAGCACCTCGGGATTGGCGGCGAGCGCGGTGCGCACCTGGCGGGTCAGGTCTTCGCGCAGGTCGTAGGCATCGAGGAAGCGCTTCTGCGCCTGGTCGCGGAGGAACAGGATCTGCCGGGAGAAGCCCTTGCCGTACTGGAAGGCATCCATGAAATAGCGCTGGATGCGTAACGCCTGCAATTCCCCGCGGGCTTCCAGGCGCAGGCGCGCCGATTCGTCGAGCATCTGTGTACTGGCGCTTTTCACCAGCACGCTGCTGTGCTGCATGCGGTAGACCGAAAGGCCGACCAGCAAGGCGACCACGCCGAGCAGGCAGAGCCCTGCCAGCAGGGTGATCTTCCATTGGATGGACAGGCGGCGAAGGAACATGGGAGGGGTCCTTGTACGAAGAAACTGCGGGGGCCCAAGGCTTATCGGCAGGGCTCGCCCATTCTTGACGACGGTCCGTTCGCTGGCGCCGGATTGCCGTCGTTCGGCGAATCGCACGCAAGAACCGTGCACAACGGTTTATAGCCAGGCGACATTCGCGCATGCGCGGCTTTGACAGGCGGGGATGGCTGTAGCAGAGTACGCCCCTTTTTTCGGCCGCAGACGGTCGAGTTCGTTTCATTTGCAAGGAGTTCAACGATGAACGCAGTGGTGCTGGCGGTGGGGCTGATGCTCGTCCTCAGCCTTTGCCGTGTGCATGTCGTGCTGGCGCTGATCATCGGCGCGGTGGTCGGCGGACTGTTCGGTGGCCTAGGCCTGGAGGGGACTCTCAAGGCCTTCAACGGCGGCCTCGGCGGGGGTGCCACGGTGGCCCTGTCGTACGCCATGCTCGGCGCCTTCGCCGTGGCCATCGCCCGCTCCGGCGTGGCCCATGCGCTGGCCGACAAGGTCCTGGCGCTGCTCGGCCGGCACGACGAGCAGGGCAAGGGCGCCGGTGCGTTCAAGTGGATCCTGGTCGGCCTGCTGCTCTGCGTGGCGGTATCCTCGCAGAATATCCTGCCGATCCATATCGCCTTCATCCCGCTGCTGGTGCCGCCGCTGCTCTATGTGCTGAGCAAGCTGCAGATCGACCGGCGATTGATCGCCTGCGTCATCACCTTCGGCCTGATCACCCCGTACATGTTCCTGCCGGTGGGCTTCGGCAACATCTTCCTCAATGAAATCCTGCTGGCCAACGTGGCGCGCAACGGCGTCGACGTCAGCGGGATCAACGTCACCCACGCCATGTTCATCCCAGCCCTGGGCATGCTCGCCGGGTTGCTCATCGCGGTGCTGTTCAGCTACCGCCGCAAGCGCGTCTACGACTTGCAGCGGATCGAGCAGGCCGAACGCGTCGATGTCAGCTACAACCCGAAGAGCCTGGCGGTGGCCGGGGTATCCATCGTCGCCGCGTTCGTCGCACAGCTGTGGCTGGACTCGATGATCATCGGCGCGCTGGTCGGTTTCGTGGTCTTCTCGCTGTCCGGCGTGGTGCGCTGGAAGGAGACCGACGACCTGTTCACCGAAGGCATGAAGATGATGGCCACCATCGGTTTCATCATGATCGCCGCGGCCGGTTTCGCCGAGGTGATGAAGGCCACCGGCGAGGTGCAGAGCCTGGTCGACGCCTCGGTGGCCTGGATCGGCAACAGCAAGGCGGTCGGCGCCATGCTGATGCTGCTGGTCGGCCTGCTGGTCACCATGGGCATCGGCTCGTCGTTCTCCACCGTGCCGATCATCGCCGCGATCTTCGTCCCGCTGGCGGTGCAACTGGGCTTCAGCCCGCTGGCCATCGTCAGCATCGTCGGCACCGCCGGCGCGCTGGGGGATGCAGGTTCTCCGGCGTCGGACTCGACCCTTGGGCCGACCTCCGGGCTCAACGTCGACGGCCAGCACAATCACATCTGGGACACCGTGGTGCCGACCTTCCTGCACTACAACCTGCCGTTGCTGGTGTTCGGCTGGGCCGCCGCGATGTTGCTCTGAGTTCCATCTCGGGCGGTCGCCTGACGGAATGTCGGGCCGGCCGCTTAAGCTTCCGACGGGATTGCCGATGAAACGGGAATCCCGTTTTTTATTGGGCGTCATGCTAGGAGTTGATGATGCGTCTGACCCTGAAATCCAAAGTCCTCCTGCTGGCCATGGTGCCGGTGCTGCTCTTCGCCCTGGTGCTCAGCGGCGGAGCGGTGCTGATCCTGAAAAAACAGGCTGATGCCGAAGTCAAGGATACCCGCGAGCGCCTGCTCGGCGACCGTCGTGCCGAACTCGAGCACTACGTGCAGATCGCCATGGGCAGTATCCAGGCCGAGTACGACCGCTCGGCCAACGGCGACCTGAATGCCCGCGCCGAGGCCATCGCGCGCCTGTCGAAGATCAAGTACGGCAAGGACGGCTATATCTTCGGCTACGACTCCCAGGTGGTGCGCCTGTTTCGCGGCGACAGCCCGGTGGACGTCGGCAAGAGCTTCCGCGACCGCCGCGATCCCAGCGGCGTCTACCTCAACCGCGAACTGGTGGAGGCCGGCCGCAACGGCAGCCACTACGTGACCTATACCTCGCCGCTGCCGGGCAACGAGGGCGTCATGGTGCCCAAGCTGTCCTATACCCTGTACCTGCCGAAGTGGGACATGGTTATCGGCTCGGCGATCAACCTCGACGGCGTCGAGGCCCAGTTGGTGGAAATCAAGCAGGACATCGACGAGCGTATCGGCACCCTGATCGCCAGTATCGTGGGGATCGCCGGCGTCCTTCTGGTGGTCCTGCTGGTGATCGGCCTGGCGGTGGCCAACGCGATGCTGCGGCCGTTGCACCAGATCCGCCAGAACCTCGATGACATCGCCGCCGGCGAAGGCGACCTGACCCGTCGCCTACCGGTGACCAGCCACGACGAGCTGGGCGAGCTGGCCGGTTCCTTCAACCGCTTCGTCGAGAAGATCCACGGTCTGGTGCGGCAGATCGCCGGGATGACCGGCGACCTCAAGCAACTGGTGGAGCAGATGTCGGCCCAGGCCGAGCGTTCCGAGCAGGCCATGGAGCGCCAGCGCCACGAGACCGACCAGGTCGCCACCGCGATCAACGAGATGTCCGCCGCCGCCCATGAAGTGGCGCAGAGCGCCCAGCGCGCCGCCGAGGCCGCGCAGCAGACCGACCACGAAGGCCAGGCGGCCAAGCGCGTGGTGGACGGCAGCATCGAGCGCATCCACGCGCTGGTGGACGAGATCCGCGACAGCGGGACTTCTCTGGATAGCCTGCAGCAGGACGTGCAATCCATCGTCAGTGTGCTCGGGGTGATCCGCTCCATTGCCGAACAGACCAACCTGCTGGCGCTCAACGCGGCCATCGAGGCGGCCCGTGCCGGCGAGGCCGGACGTGGCTTTGCGGTGGTCGCCGACGAAGTGCGGGCGCTGGCCAGCCGCACCCAGCAGAGTACCCAGGAAATCCAGGGCATGATCGATCGCCTGCAGCAGGGCACCAACGCCGCGGTCGACGCCATGCGCCGTTCCGGCGAGGCCGGCGAGGGCACCAGCAACCAGGCCAACCAGGCCGGCGATTCGCTGGATGCCATCGCCCAGCTGATCGCCACCATCAACGCGATGAACGCGCAGATCGCCAGCGCCGCCGAGGAACAGACCGCGGTGGCCGAGGAGATCAACCGCAGCGTGCACCAGATCGCTGGCGCGGTGGACAGCGTCGCCGACGAGGCCCAGCAGGGCGCGCAGACCGCCCGCAGCCTGGCGCAACTGGGCCAGGGCCTGGGCCGACTGGTCGGTCAGTTCCGCATCTGACCCTTCCCCCGCGCGACCGCTGCCGGCAAAAGAGCCAGCCGGCAGTGGTGCGCCACAGAGCCTTCCTGTCATTATTCGGCGGAGTCGGCCGGCAGTCGTGAACGATCCACGTCCGCCGGCTGACTAATGCTTTGCTTCCCACTGCCAGATGGATTGGACATGCTCGACACGAAACTGGAATCCCGGACTTTTCTCCTGTTGCTGGCGGTGGTCACGCTCGCCTTCGGCTGGCTCTTGCTGCCGTTCTACGGCGCGGTGTTCTGGGGCACCATCCTGGCGATCATCTTCGCCCCGGTGCAACGCCGCCTGCAGGTGCGCCTGAGGGATCGGAAGAACCTCGCCGCGCTGATCACCCTGCTGATCTGCGTGCTGATCGTGATCATCCCGGTGATCTTCATCGCCGGTTCGCTGGTGCAGGAAGGCGCGAGCGTCTACCAGCGGGTCAAGTCCGGCGAACTGAACTTCGCCGCCTACCTGCAGCAGGCGGTGGCCGCCTTGCCGCCATCGGTGCACCAGTGGCTGGAGCGCTTCGACCTGGCCAATCTCTCGAGCCTGCAGGAGAAGCTCTCCTCGGTGGCGATGCAGGCCAGCCAGGTGGTGGCGACCAAGGCGTTCAGCATCGGCCAGAACACCCTCGACTTCGTCATCAGCTTCGGCATCATGCTCTACCTGCTGTTCTTCCTCCTCCGCGACGGTCGCGTGCTCGGCCGGCGGATCAAGCAGGCGGTGCCGCTGAGCCAGGAACACAAGCACCACCTGTTCGCCAAGTTCACCACGGTGATCCGCGCCACGGTGAAGGGCAACATCGCCGTGGCTGCCACCCAGGGCGCTCTCGGCGGCCTGATCTTCTGGCTGCTGGGCATCGAGGGCGCCTTGCTCTGGGGCACCCTGATGGCCTTCCTGTCGCTGCTGCCGGCCATCGGTGCGGCGCTGATCTGGGCGCCGGTGGCGGCCTACTTCCTGCTCACCGGGGCGATCTGGCAGGGTGTAGTGCTGATCCTGTTCTGCGTGGTGGTGATCGGCCTGGTGGACAACATCCTGCGCCCGATCCTGGTCGGCAAGGACACCAAGATGCCGGACTACGTGGTGCTGATCTCCACCCTCGGCGGCATGGCCCTGTTCGGTCTCAACGGCTTCGTCATCGGCCCGCTGATCGCTGCGCTGTTCATGGCCAGCTGGGACCTGTTCACTGGCCGCGAGGAAGAACCGCAGGCCTGAGTCGCGCCCGTGGCAGACAAGCCCCGCGAATGCGGGGCTTGTTCGTTTCAGGCCTTGAAGGTCAGCCACGGACGCAAGCGTGCCAGCGGCCGGATCAGCCCGGCACGCTCCTGGGCATCGATCACCGGCCCCACCGGCTTGTAGGCGCCCGGGGCCTCTTCGATGCGGCGCTCCTCACGGAGGGTCACGCAGTGCCAGGGCAGCGCGCTGTCGCCCGGGCCTTTCAGCGCTCGTAGCGCCTGCCGGCGGATGCTGCGGCCGGCCCCATGGCTGCAGGACCATAGCCAGTCCGGGTGGCCCAGGCCGCTGGCGATGTACGAGTAATCGCCCATCGAGCCGGGAATCAGCAGCAGATCGCCCTGGCGGGCCGGCGTGGCGCCCTTGCGGTGGAGATTCAGGCCCTGTTCCTGGAGCACCACGTTGTGCGGGACGTCCACCAGCAGGGCGCTGTCGTCGCGCTGGAAGGTCTCGCGCAAGACCTTGCGCACCAGCTCCGCCAGCACCACCCGGTTCAGCCAGGCATAGCGCGCAGCGCCACCCATGGCCTGGAGGTATTCTCCGGCCAGCTCGCCGCCCAGCGCGTAGAGGCCGGACGCGGGGTGGCGCCGGCCGCGCGGCCAGGCGGTGCGGGCACGGTCCATCCAGCGCTGGCCGACGTGGAAGCCGACATCGCGCGAGCCGCTGTGGATCATCACCACCAGTTCGTCGGCCCTGAGGCCCAGGGCGAAGGCCTGGTGGCGGTCGAGCAGGCGGTCCACCACCTGCAACTCGACGAAGTGATTGCCGGAACCGGTGGTACCCAGGCCGGGATCGCGGATCAGGCTGCGGCGGCGATCGCGCAAGGCCTCGGGGGCATACTCGAGACGCCCGCCGAATTCATCCAGACCGATGCAGCCCTGTAACTCGCGGAACAGCCGCGCCTGGTCGACCTCGGCCCACAGGCCGTCTTCGCTGAGACGCTCCAGGCAGTGCCCGGGGCTTTCGGCGAACAGCGCTTCGAACGCCTGGACCCGCAATGGTACGTCGCGACCGTTACGCAGCAGGACGTGGGTCAGGCCGGCGACCAGGGCTTGCCTGTGCTCCTCGGCGCTGGACAGGGTCAGGCCGGTACGCAGCAGGCGCATGCCGCAATTGATGTCGGTGCCGATGGCAGCGGGAATGACGAAGTCCGCCGTACTGGCGACGATGGAGCCGACCGGGGCGATGCTGCCGGGATGGAAGTCCGGCGTGGCGCAGGCCTTGCAGACGTGCCCGGTGTCGCCGGGTGCCTGGACCGAGGCGAAGTCGAGCAACTGGCGCACGGCCTTTTCCTCCAGCGCGAAGCTGGCGGGCAGCAGGACCTGGGCCGAAGTACCGTCGTGACGACGGGTGAGGGTGACGATGTCCTGCTGGCGGTCGACGAGGATGCCGCTGCGCAGGAAGGCTTTTTCAAGCCGGGAATGTTTGGACATGACAGTGCCGCTCTACAGACAATGCGAAGCCGTCCGGTGGAAACCGGAGGCTGGCGTCTTTCCGCTCAGCAGCACAGGCGGGAAGGGAGCGCGGACTCTAAGGTCCGCGCGCGCCGCTGTCAACCGGCGGCGGACCTCGGCTTGAGCGCGCAGGTGGCGAGGAAGGTCGGCACGAAGCGGTCGATGACGAAGCGCGGGTGCGGTTGCCAGTCTTCGTAGAAATCCTGCAGCAGCAGGCCGGCGGCGAGCTGGCCGGCGATCTGCTGGGTCAGGCTATGGCCGAACACCAGGGCTTCGCCTTTCTCGCGCTTTGCCGCGAGGGCTTCGGCGGAGAGGCTTTCCAGGTCGGAGTAGGGCAGGCGATGTCGCGGCCGGATCAGGCCCTGCTCTGCCAGTTCCGGCGAGCGGTCCTCGATGAACAGCGCCGGGTTGTAGAAGCTCGCCAGCAGCTTGCCGCCCGGCCGCAGCACCCGCGCGCATTCGCGCCAGACCGGCAGGACATCGTCGACGTAGAGATTGGAGATGGGATTGAAGACCAGGTCGAAGGAGGCATCGGCGAAGGTCGAGAGGTCGCGCATGTCGCCCTGCACGCAGGCCAGTTCGAGGCGGTCGCGGGCGGCGACCTGGCGGTCCTTGTCCAGCTGTCCCGCCGAGGCGTCGAACAGCGTGACCCGTGCGCCGGCGGCGGCAAGGATCGGCGCCTGCTGGCCGCCGGCCGAGGCCAGGCAGAGGATCTCGCGGCCGCGTACGTCGCCCAGCCAGTGAGCGGGTAACGCGCCCGGGGTCAGCTTCACCGCCCAGTCGCCGCGGCGTGCGGCGGCGACCTCTTCGGCGCTGACCGGTCGCGACCATTCGCAGTCACGGGCGGCCTGGGCGTCCCAACTGGCGCTGTTGTGTCGCAGGACGTCGATTTCGTGGAAGGTGGGCATGAGGCCTCCGGGTTCATCCATGGAGCGCGGAGCATGCCACGGCAGCGGGGCAGGGTGCGTGGGGCGGGCCAAAGAAAAACCCCGCCGAGGCGGGGTTTTCGTGGAGCGGGCGACTCAGCCGGCGAGGGCCAGGCCGGAATGCTGGAGGATTTCCAGCAGCGGCTGCGGGTAGACGCCGAGGAAGAACGCCAGCAGGGCGATGGCGACCAGCATGATGCCGCCGGCGCGCTGGCCCCAGTTGAACGGTGCGTCGTGCTGGCGGATGCCGGGCTCGACCAGGAACAGGGTGACCATGACCCGCAGGTAGTAGTACAGGCCGATGGCGCTGCCCAGCACCAGGGCGCCGATCAGCCACCACAGGTGCGACTCGACGCCGACCGCGATCACGTAGAACTTGCCGATGAAGCCGGCGGTCAGCGGGATGCCTGCCAGCGACAGCATCATCACGGTCATCACCGCGGTCAGTACCGGCCGGCGCCAGAACAAGCCGCGGTACTCGAACAGCGCATCGGCGTCGCGGCCGCTGTACGGGGTGGACATCAGGGTGATCACGCCGAACGCGCCGAGGGAGGTCAGTACGTAGGTAGCCAGGTAGACGCCGACCGCTTCCACGGCCATGCCCTTGCTGGCGATCAGGGCGACCAGCAGGTAGCCCAGGTGGGCGATGGACGAGTAGCCGAGCAGGCGCTTGATGTTGCTCTGGGTCAGTGCCAGCAGGTTGCCGAAGAGGATCGAGGCGACCGCGATGACGCTCAGGGAGATGTTCAGCAGTTGGTTGTCCAGGGCCACAGGGGCGATCTGGAACAGCCGCAGCAGCACGGCGAACACCGCGACCTTGCTGGCGGTGGCGAGGAACGCCGAGACCGGCGCCGGGGCGCCTTCGTAGACATCCGGGGTCCACAGGTGGAAGGGCACCAGCGACAGCTTGAAGCCCAGGCCGACCAGCATCATGCCTACGCCAACGCTGACCAGCGGACCGCTCAGCACGTGCTCGGCGACCTTGGCGCCAAGGCCGGCGAAGCCCAGGGTACCGGACTCGGCGTAGAGCAGGGCCATGCCGAACAGCAGGAAGGCGGAGCCGGCGGCCGAGAGCACGGTGTACTTGATGCCGGCTTCCAGCGAGCGCTTGTTGAAGAAGGCGTAGGCGACCATCCCGTAGACCGGGACCGAGAGCAGCTCCAGGCCGATGAACAGGCTGGCCAGGTGCTGCGCGCTGACCAGCACCAGGCCGCCGGCGGTGGCCAGCAGCAGGAGCAGGTACAGCTCTTCGCGGTTACCCGGATAGCTTTCCATGTAGGCGTGGGCGAGGGTCACGCAGGCCAGGGCGGAGACCAGCACCAGGGCCATGTAGAAGCAGGCGTAGTTGTCCACCAGCACCAGCGGTGTCACCTCGATCGGGGTGACGCCGAGGACCGGCAGCAGCGACAGCAGGGCCAGGTTGAGGCCGATCACCGAGAGGGTGGCGGTGAACGAGTGATTGCGTTTCCAGGCTACCGCCAGCATCACCACCACCAGGGTGGCGCTGGTGATCAGCAGTGGCAGGAGCGCGATGAAGTGTTGGATCGTAAAGGTCATTTCGCGACTACCGTCCTGCAAGGGTGGAAAGGGCTGCGCCCAGCCATTGCTGCACGCCGTGCATGCTGGCCGCGGAGATGTCCAGCACTGGCTGCGGGTAGACCCCGAGCAGGACCAGCAGGACCGCCAGGCCGAGCACCATGCTCAGTTCGCGGGCATCGAGGCCGAGGATCGGCTCGTCGGACTGGCTGGGGCCGAAGTAGGCGCGGTGGATCATGATCAGCGAGTAGACCGAGGCGAAGACCAGGCCGAAGGTGGCGATCACGATGATCACCGGGACCACCTTGAAGGCGCCGATCAGGATCAGGAACTCCCCGACGAAGTTGCCGGTACCGGGCAGGCCCAGCGACGCCGAGGCGAAGAACAGGCTGATCGCCGGCAGGTAGGGCATGCGCGACCACAGGCCGCCCATCTTGCGCATGTCGCGGGTATGCAGGCGCTCGTAGAGCTGGCCGCAGAGGATGAACAGCGCCGCGGCGGAGAGGCCGTGGGCGATCATCTGCACCACCACGCCCTGCAGCGCTACCTGGCTGCCGGAGTAGATGCCGATCATCACGAAGCCCATGTGCGAAACGCTGGAGTAGGCGACCAGGCGCTTGATGTCGGTCTGCGCGAAGGACAGCAGGGCACCGTAGAAGATGCCGATGATGCCGAGCCACATGGCGATCGGCGCGAATTCCGCCGAGGCGTTGGGGAACAGCGGCAGGGCGAAGCGGATCAGGCCGTAGGCGGCGGTCTTCAGGAGGATGCCGGCGAGGTCCACGGAGCCGGCGGTGGGCGCCTGGGCGTGGGCGTCCGGCAGCCAGGAATGCACCGGCACCACCGGCATCTTCACCGCGAAGGCGACGAAGAAGCCGAGCATCAGCAGCCATTCCACGTGGGGGCTCAGCTGGGTCTTCAGCAGGGTGGCGTAGTCGAAGGTGATCACGCCGGTGGCATTGAAGTTGACGAACACCAGGCCGAGGATCGCCACCAGCATCACCAGGCCGCTGGCCTGGGTGAAGATGAAGAACTTGGTGGCGGCGTAGATGCGGGTCTTCTTGCCGTCATCGGAACTGTGTCCCCACAGCGCGATGAGGAAGTACATCGGCACCAGCATCATTTCCCAGAAGAAGAAGAACAGGAACAGGTCGATGGCGAGGAACACGCCGATCACACCGCCCAGGATCCACAGCAGGTTCAGATGGAAGAAGCCGATGCGGCGCTGGATCTCGTTCCAGGAGCAGAGGACCGAGAGCACGCCGAGCAGGCCGGTGAGGGCGACCATCAGCAGCGACAGGCCATCCATCGCCAGGTGGATGCTGATGCCGAGACGCTCGATCCACAGCACCTTGAATTGCAGGGTCCATTCCGGCTCGCCGCCGGGCGCGGGCGCCAGCTGGAAGTCGCCGGTGGCCCAGATCCACAGGCTCAGGATCAGGACCAGGGTCATCGAAAGCAGCGCGATCCAGCGGGGCAGGGTCTTGCTGCTGTGTTCGGCGATCCAGCAGAGGAAACCGCCGATGAAGGGGATCAGGATTAGCCAGGGCAGAATCATGACAGGCTCAGTCTCTCCGTGAATTCGTTAGGCCAGCAGCAGCGCGCCGAGCAGGATGGCGGCGCCACCCACCAGGGAAGCGGCGTACCAGCGCAGGCGGCCGTTCTCGGTGAGGCTGAGGAGGTTGTGTCCGCCGCGCACGCTGAACGGAACGACGCCCAGGGTACGGTCGATGGGGTCGCGCCCCAGCAATTGGCAGAGCAGCAGGTAGGGTTTCACGAACAGCTTGTCGTACAGCCAGTCGAAGCCCCAGGCGTGGTACCACCAGGTACCGAAGAAGCGACCCGGGGCGCTCTTCGCCAGGGCGCTGACGAAGCGGCGCTGGCCGAGGAAGAGCAGGGCGGCCAGCAGGATACCGGCGATGGCGATGGCACCCGAGGCCAGTTCCAGGCTGTGCTTGGCTTCGCCACCGGCGTGGCCGACGCTTTCCGGCAGGACGCCAGCCAGCGGCGGGGTGATCAGGGCGCCGACGAAGGTCGACAGGACGATCAGCACGCTGAGCGGCAACCAGTGGGAAATCCCGTGGCCGGCGTGGGCTTCGGTCTTCGGCTCGCCGTGGAAGGCGACGAAGATCAGGCGGAAGGTGTAGATCGAGGTCAGGAACGCACCCACCAGGCCGGCGATCAGCAGTTCGCGATGGCCGCTGGCGAAGGCCTCCCAGAGGATCTCGTCCTTGGAGTAGAAGCCCGCGGTGAGGAAGGGCAGGGCGGCCAGCGCCGCACCGCCGACCACGAAGCTGGCGTAGGCCAGCGGCAGCTTCTTCCACAAGCCGCCCATCTTGAAGATGTTCTGCTCGTGGTGGCAGGCGACGATCACCGCGCCCGAGGCAAGGAACAGCAGGGCCTTGAAGAAGGCGTGGGTCATCAGGTGGAAGATCGCCGCGTCCCAGGCGCCGACGCCGAGGGCGAGGAACATGTAGCCGATCTGGCTCATGGTCGAGTAGGCGAGGATGCGCTTGATATCGGTCTGTACCAGGGCGGCGAAGCCGGCCAGGACCAAGGTCACCGCGCCGACGATGCCGACCAGTTCGAGGATGTCCGGGGCCAGGGTGAACAGGCCGTGGCAACGGGCGATCAGGTAGACGCCGGCGGTCACCATGGTGGCGGCGTGGATCAGCGCGGAGACCGGGGTCGGGCCGGCCATGGCGTCGGCCAGCCAGGTCTGCAGCGGCAGCTGGGCGGACTTGCCGACCGCGCCGCCGAGCAGGGCCAGGGTCGCCAGGGTCAGCCAGAGGTTGCCTTCCGGGAACTTCTGCGGCGCCAGCACCAGCAGCTCCTGGATGTTCAGGGTGCCGAACTGCTGGAACAGGATGAACAGGCCGAAAGCCATGAACACGTCGCCGACGCGGGTGACGATGAATGCCTTGAGCGCCGCGTTACCGTTGTTGCGATTGCTGTAGTAGAAGCCGATCAGCAGGTAGCTGCACAGGCCCACGCCTTCCCAGCCGAAGTAGAGGAACAGCAGGTTGTCGCCCAGCACCAGGAACAGCATGCTGGCGATGAACAGGTTGGTGTAGGCGAAGAAGCGCGAATAGCCGGTTTCGCCACGCATGTACCAGGAGGCAAACAGGTGGATCAGGAAGCCGACGCCGGTAACCACGCCGAGCATGGTTACCGAGAGGCCGTCCAGGTACAGGGTGAAGTTGGTGCTGAAGTCGCCGGCCGCCATCCACTGCCACAGCACCAGGCTGTAGGCACCGCCTTCCGGCGGACTGCTGTGGAAGCTGAAGATGGCCCAGGCCGCGCTCAGGGCGGAGAGGCCGACCGAGCCGACGCCGACCAGCGCCGAAAGGTTTTCCGACCACCTGCCGCGGGAGAACGACAGCAGCAGGAAGCCGACCAGGGGGAACAGGAAGGTAAGAGGTAGAAGGTTCATCCGCGCATCTCGCTGGCAGCGTCGATATCGAGGGTGTGGAAGCGGCGATACAGTTGCAGCAGGATCGCCAGGCCGATGCTCGCTTCGGCGGCCGCGAGGCTCAGCACCAGGATGAACATCACCTGGCCGTCGGGTTGGCCCCAGCGGCTGCCGGCGACCACGAAGGCGAGGGCGGCGGCGTTCATCATCACTTCCAGGCTCATCAGTACGAACAGGATGTTGCGTCGCACCATCAAGCCGACCAGTCCGAGGGCGAACAGGACGCTGGCGAGGGCCAGGCCGTGTTCCAGTGGTATTGCGTTCATAGCGTTACGTTCCCTTGGGGCGGGCGCAGGGCGCCCGCCGAACCTTTATTGTTTGGCGTCTTGACGACCCAGGTGATAGGCAGCGACCAGGGCCGCGAGCAACAGCATGGAGGCCAGTTCGACCACCAGCAGGTACGGGCCGTAGAGGCTGATGCCGACCGCCTTGGCGTCTACCGTGGTATGGCCGATGCCGGCACCGCTCGGGGTGCGGGCGAGGACCACCAGCAGTTCCACCAGCAGGACCAGGGCCAGGGCCGAAGGCCCGACCCAGATGCCGGGCGTGAGCCACTTGCGCTCCTGCTCGACCACGGCCGGGCCGAGGTTGAGCATCATCACCACGAAGACGAACAGAACCATGATGGCGCCAGCGTAGACGATGATCTCCAGGGCACCGGCGAAGGGTGCGCCGAGGCTGAAGAAGGTCATCGAGATGGCCAGCAGGGAAATGATCAGGTAGAGCAGGGCATGCACCGGGTTGCTGTTGGTGATGACCCGCAGCGTGGCCAGTACGGCGACGCCGGCAGCGAAATAGAAAGCGAATTCCACGCGACGTCTCCTTATGGCAGCAGGCTTTTCACGTTGATCGGTTCGGCTTCGTTCTGCGCGGCGCCTTTCGGCTTGCCGGCGATCGCCATCCCCGCAACGCGGTAGTAGTTGTAGTCCGGGTTCTTGCCCGGCCCGGAGATCAGCAGGTCGTGCTTCTCGTAGACCAGGTCCTGGCGCTTGAACTCGCCCATCTCGAAGTCCGGGGTGAGCTGGATCGCGGTGGTCGGGCAGGCTTCCTCGCACAGGCCGCAGAAGATGCAGCGCGAGAAGTTGATGCGGAAGAACTCCGGATACCAGCGACCGTCCTCGGTCTCGGCCTTCTGCAGGGAGATGCAGCCAACCGGACAGGCCACGGCGCACAGGTTGCAGGCTACGCAGCGTTCCTCGCCGTCGGGGTCGCGGGTCAGGACGATCCGGCCACGATAGCGCGGCGGCAGGTAGACCGGCTCTTCGGGGTATTGCAGGGTGTCGCGCTTGCGGAAGGCATGGCCGAAGATCATCACCAGGCTGCGAAGCTGGGTGAAGGTGCCATGCACGACGTTGATGATTTCTTTGATCACGGTGGTTCTCCTTACTGGGCCGCGGCCAGCACGAGCGCGCCGGTCACCAGCAGGTTGATCAGGGTCAGCGGCAGGCACACCTTCCAGCTGAACGCCATCACCTGGTCATAGCGCGGACGCGGCAGCGAGGCGCGGATCAGGATGAAGAGCATGATGAAGAAGCCGGTCTTGGCGGCGAAGTAGAAGAACGACAGCCAGGGCAGGGTGTCCAGGAACGGACCGTGCCAGCCGCCGAAGAACAGGGTCGCCAGCAGCGCCGAGACCAGTACGATGCCGATGTACTCGCCGACGAAGAACATGCCCCATTTCATCCCGGCGTACTCGATGTGGTAGCCGTCCGCCAGTTCCTGCTCCGCTTCCGGCTGGTCGAACGGGTGACGGTGGGTCACGGCGACGCCGGCGATGATGAAGGTGCAGAAGCCGAAGAACTGCGGAATGATGAACCAGACGTTGTCGATCTGGTACTGGACGATGTCGCGCATGTTGAACGAGCCGACCTGGGCGACGATGCCCATCAGCGACAGGGCCAGGAACACCTCGTAGGATATGGTCTGGGCCGAGGCGCGCAGGCTGCCGAGCAGGGCGAACTTGTTGTTGCTCGACCAGCCGGCGAACAGCACGGCGTACACCGTCAGGCCGGCCATGGCGAAGAAGAACAGGATGCCGATGTTCAGGTCCGCCACGCCCCAGGTGGGGGTGATCGGCACGATGGCGAAGGCGACGAGCAGGGCGCCCATCGCGATTACCGGGGCCAGGGTGAAGATCATCTTGTCGGCGAACGGCGGGGTCCAGTCCTCCTTGAAGAACATCTTGACCATGTCCGCGCCGAGCTGGAACGCACCGAACGGACCGACCCGGTTGGGGCCGTAGCGGTCCTGCCAGAGGCCGAGCAGGCGGCGCTCGACCCAGCTTAGCAGGGCGCCGCAGATGACCACGGCGAGCAGCACCACGATGGCCTTGACCACGGTGAGGATGATGGTGACCAGAGCGGGAGTCAGCCAACTCATTGTGCAGCCTCCTGCAGACCTTCCACGGAGCAGCCGGCGATCGCCGCCGGGATGCCGGCGAAGCCGACCGGCAGGCCGATCAGGCCGGCGCCGAGTTGTTCATCGATGCGCAGCGGCAGGCGCAGGGCCTGGCCCTTGAGCTGGAAGCCGAGGGTCGCGCCGTCGTTGACGCCGAGGCGGTCCGCGTCTTCCTTGGACAGGGCGACGTAGGTCTCCGGGATGCGCTGCTGGATCGGCGCGGCCCGCGAGCTGTTTTCCTCGCTGCCGAACAGGTGGTACAGCGGCACTACCTTCCAGCTGTCGGCCTTGGCGCTGAACGGCACCGGCACGGCCTGGAACCAGTCGAGGCCTTCGCCCTTCGGTTCGATCAGGCGCACGCCGGGGTCGCCGGCGCGCAGGTGGCCGCCGACCTCGTCCTGGAACTTGTTCCAGGCCTGCGGCGAGTTCCAGCCCGGCGACCAGGCGAACGGGATCTGCTGACGGTCTTCCTGGCTGCCGGAGTAGCCTTCCATGGAGAAGGCGAACGCCGAGTCGATGTCCTGCGGGGTGCGCGGCTCGTGCACGCTGATATTGGCGCGCATGGCGGTGCGCCCGCTGTAGCGGTGCGGTTCGCGGGCCAGCTTGAGGCCCTTGATGCGGAACGAGGCGGCCGGTGCGGCGTCGCGGATGCCGGCCAGGATCGGCTTGGCCTCGGCCACGGCTTCGGTGACGTGGTCCAGCTGGGTCCAGTCGACGCGCTTGCCTTGCAGGGTGCTGTGGATCGCATGCAGCCAGCGCCAGCCCTCGCGGACCATGTTCCTGGCGTCGTAGTAGGTCGGGTCGAACACCTGGAAGAAGCGCTGGGCGCGGCCTTCCTGGCTGACCAGGGTGCCGTCGCCTTCGGCGAAGCTGGCCGCCGGCAGCACCAGGTGCGCCTTGGCGGTGGTGGCGGTCTGCTGGTGATCGGCGACGATCACCACCTTGGCCGCCGCCAGGGCCGCGTCGACACGGGCGGCGTCGGTGCGGCGATAGAGATCGTTCTCCAGCACCACCACGGCGTCGGCCTGTCCGGAGGTCAGTCGCTCGAGCGCGGCTTCCACGGAGTCGCCGCCGAAGAGCGCCAGGCCGAGGCTGTTGGCTTCGCCGACCACCAGGCTGATGGAACCGTTCTTCTCGCGCTGCTTGAGGGCCTTGGCGATGTTCGCCGCGGCTTCGATCAATGCCTTGTTGCCCAGCGAGTTGCCGGACACTACCAGCGGACGCTTGGCCGCCAGCAGGGCATCGGCGATGCGCTGGGCGAAGGCCTGGGCCTGAGGGTCGAGGTCGGCCACGGACGGGGCGCTTGGGTCGATCGCGTGGGCCACGGCGAAGCCGAGGCGAGCGAGATCGTCCGGCGCGGCGTGAACGGTTTCCTCGGCCACGTCGTCGAGGCGGGTCGCGCTGACGCTGGCGATGAACAGCGGGTTCTGCGCATGCTGGGCGATGTTCTTCACCGCGGCGTCGAGCCACGGCTGGACCTTCATGTCGGCAGCCATCTCGACGGCCTTGCCCTTCACCGACTGGCGCAGGGCCAGGGCGATGCGGGCGGCGGTCTGGGTCAGGTCCTCGCCGAGGACGAAGACCGCGTCGTGGTCCTCGATGTCGCGGATGCTCGGCACCGGCAGCGGGCCTTCCTGCATGACCTGCAGGATCAGGCGCAGGCGGTCGAGCTCGCCTTCGTTGATGCCGCTGTAGAAGTTGCCTTCGCCAACCAGCTCGCGCAGGGCGAAGTTGCTTTCCAGGCTGGCGCGCGGCGAACCGATGCCGACCACCTTGCGCTCCTTCAGCAGGGCGGCGGCCTGGTCGAGGGCGCCGTCCAGGCTCAGCTTCTGCTTGCTCAGCACCAGCAGCGGCTGGCGCGGACGGTCTTCGCGGTTGACGTAGCCGTAGCCGAAGCGACCGCGGTCGCAGAGGAAGTAGTGGTTGACCGAGCCGTTGTAGCGGTTCTCGATGCGGCGGATCTCGCCGTAGCGCTCGCCGGGGCTGATGTTGCAGCCGCTGGAGCAGCCGTGGCAGATGCTCGGGGCGAACTGCATGTCCCACTTGCGGTTGTAGCGCTCGGAGTGGGTCTTGTCGGTGAACACGCCGGTGGGGCAGACCTCGGTGAGGTTGCCGGAGAACTCGCTTTCCAGCACGCCGTCCTCGACCCGTCCGAAGTAGACGTTGTCGTGGGCGCCGTAGACGCCGAGGTCGGTGCCGCCGGCGTAGTCCTTGTAGTAGCGCACGCAGCGGTAGCAGGCGATGCAGCGGTTCATCTCGTGGGCGATGAACGGGCCGAGTTCCTGGTTCTGGTGGGTGCGCTTGGTGAAGCGGTACCGGCGCTCGTTGTGGCCGGTCATCACCGTCATGTCCTGCAGGTGGCAGTGACCGCCTTCCTCGCACACCGGGCAGTCGTGCGGGTGGTTGGTCATCAGCCATTCGACGACGCTGGCGCGGAACTGCTTGGCCTCTTCGTCTTCGATGGAGATCCAGGTGTTGTCGGTGGCGGGGGTCATGCAGGACATGACGAGGCGACCACGCTTGTCGTTCTCGTCGGTGTACTGCTTCACCGCGCACTGGCGGCAGGCGCCGACGCTACCGAGCGCCGGGTGCCAGCAGAAGTAGGGAATGTCGAGACCGAGGGACAGACAGGCCTGCAGGAGGTTGTCTGCACCATCGACTTCGAGCGTCTTGCCGTCTACGTGGATAGTGGCCATGGTTCAAGTCTTCGTTGGCCCGTTGTCAGCGGGCGTGGCTAATAGAAACTCACGGTTCCGTCGGGCCTGCGGCCGGGCCGCGGCACGACGACGAAACATCGCCGGACGGCTGGCCGTCCGGCTGCAAAGCATCAGGCGCCGACCGTTGCCGGGCGCGGCGCGGCCGAAGGCTGGCGGGAGATGCCCGCCTCGAATTCGGCACGGAAATACTTGAGGGCGCTGCCCAGCGGCTCGACGGCTCCCGGCGCGTGGGCGCAGAAGGTCTTGCCTGGGCCGAGGAAGTTGACCAGCTGCTCGAGGGTCTCGAGGTCGCCGGGCTGGCCTTCGCCCCGCTCCAGGGCGCGCAGCAGCTTCACGCTCCACGGCAGGCCATCGCGGCAGGGGGTGCACCAGCCGCAGGACTCGCGGGCGAAGAACTCTTCCATGTTGCGCAGCAGGGAAACCATGTTGATGCTGTCGTCCACCGCCATGGCCAGGCCGGTGCCCATCCGGGTGCCGACCTTGGCGATGCCGCCGGCGAACATCTGCGCATCCAGGTGCTCCGGGAGCAGGAAGCCGGTACCGGCGCCGCCGGGCTGCCAGGCCTTGAGCTGGAAGCCGTCGCGCATGCCGCCGGCGTAGTCCTCGAACAGCTCGCGGGCGCTGACGCCGAACGGCAGTTCCCACAGGCCGGGGTTCTTCACCTTGCCGGAGAAGCCCATCAGCTTGGTGCCCATGTCTTCGCTGCCGGGGCGGGCCAGGGTCTTGTACCAGTCCACGCCGTTGCCGACGATGGCCGGCACGTTGCACAGCGTCTCCACGTTGTTCACGCAGGTCGGCTTGCCCCAGACGCCGACGGCGGCAGGGAAGGGCGGTTTGGAACGCGGGTTGGCGCGGCGGCCTTCCAGCGAGTTGATCAGCGCGGTCTCTTCGCCGCAGATGTAGCGGCCGGCACCGGTGTGGACGAACAGCTCGAAATCGAAGCCGCTGCCGAGGATGTTCTTGCCGAGCAGGCCGGCGGCCTTGGCTTCGTCGATGGCGCGGTTGAGGTTGCGCGCCGCGTCGACGTATTCGCCGCGCAGGAAGATGTAGCCGCGGTAGGCCTTCAGCGCGCGCGCGGAAATCAGCATGCCTTCCACCAGCAGGTGCGGCAGCTGCTCCATGAGCATGCGGTCCTTCCAGGTGTTCGGCTCCATCTCGTCCGCGTTGCACAGCAGGTAGCGGATGTTCAGCGACTCGTCCTTCGGCATCAGGCCCCACTTCACGCCGGTGGGGAAGCCCGCGCCGCCGCGGCCCTTGAGGCCGGAGTCCTTGACGGTCTGGACGATGTCGTCCTGGGCCATCTGGGTCAGCGCCTTGCGCGCCGCGGCATAGCCGTCCTTGCTCTGGTATTCCTCGAGCCAGACGGGCTGGGCGTCTTCGCGCAGGCGCCAGGTCAGCGGATGGGTTTCCGCCGAACGCGCCATGCGGTTGGCCGGACCAATGGAGGTAAGGGTCATACGTAGGCCTCCAGCAGTTTGGCGACACCGTCGGGACGCACGTCGCCATGGGTGTCGTCGTCGATCATCAGCGCCGGGGCCTTGTCGCAGTTGCCCAGGCAGCAGACCGGGAGCAGGGTGAAGCGTCCGTCGGCGGTAGTCTGGCCGAGACCGATGCCGAGTTGCTTCTGGATCTCGCCGACCACCGACTCGTGGCCGCCGATGTAGCAGACCATGCTGTCGCAGACGCGGATGATGTGGCGGCCCACCGGCTGGCGGAATATCTGACTATAGAAGGTGGCGACGCCTTCGACGTCGCTGGCCGGGATCCCCAGCACCTCGCCGATCGCCGGGATGGCGCCGTCCGGCACCCAGCCGCGCTGTTTCTGGACGATCTTCAGGGCTTCGATGGACGCCGCGCGCGGGTCCTCGTAGTGATGCATTTCATGCTCGATGGACGAGCGCTCGGTTTCGCTGAGGACGAAACGGTCGGTCTGAATCAGGTTGCTCTGGCTCATGTCAGCGGTCCACGTCAGCCATAACGAAATCGATGCTACCCAGGTAGGCGATCAGGTCCGCGATCATGCTGCCGTTGATCACCGAGGGGATCTGTTGCAGGTGCGCGAAGCTGGGCGTCCGGATACGCGTGCGGTAGCTCATGGTGCTGCCGTCGCTGGTCAGGTAGTAGCTGTTGATACCCTTGGTCGCCTCGATCATCTGGAAGGCTTCGTTGGCCGGCATGACCGGGCCCCAGGAAACCTGCAGGAAGTGGGTGATCAGGGTTTCGATGTGTTGCAGCGTGCGTTCTTTCGGCGGCGGCGTGGTCAGCGGATGGTCGGCCTTGTAAGGGCCTTCCGGCATGTTCTTCAGGCACTGTTCGATGATCCGCAGGCTCTGGCGCATCTCGCCCATCTTGACCATGCAGCGGTCGTAGGCGTCGCCGTTGTGGGCCAGCGGTACCTCGAACTCGAAGTTCTCGTAGCCGGAGTAGGGGCGGGCCTTGCGCAGGTCGAAGTCGCAACCGGTGGCGCGCAGGCCGGCGCCGGTGGTGCCCCACTCGAGGGCTTCCTTGGTGTTGTACTGGGCGACGCCGATGGTCCGGCCGCGCAGGATGCTGTTCTTCAGGGCCGCGGTCTCGTACTCGTCGAGGCGCTTGGGCATCCAGTCGAGGAACTCGCGGACCAGCTTGTCCCAGCCGCGCGGCAGGTCGTGGGCGACGCCGCCGATGCGGTACCAGGCCGGGTGCAGGCGGAAGCCGGTGATGGCCTCGACCACCTTGTAGGCGCGCTGGCGGTCGGTGAAGGTGAAGAACACCGGGGTCATGGCGCCGACGTCCTGGATATAGGTGCCCAGGTACAGCAGGTGGTTCAGGATACGGAAGAACTCCGCCATCATGATCCGGATCACGTCGACCCGCTGCGGCACCTTGATCCCGGCGAGCTTCTCCACCGAGAGTACGTAGGGCAGGTTGTTCATCACCCCGCCGAGGTAGTCGATGCGGTCGGTGTAGGGAATGAAACTGTGCCAGGACTGGCGCTCGGCCATCTTCTCGGCGCCGCGGTGGTGGTAGCCGATCTCCGGGACGCAGTCGATGATCTCCTCGCCGTCCAGCTGCAGGATGATGCGGAACGCGCCGTGGGCGGACGGGTGGTTCGGGCCGAGGTTGAGGAACATGTAGTCCTCGTTCTCGCCGTGGCGCTTCATGCCCCAGTCTTCCGGCTTGAAGCGCAGGGCCTCCTGCTCCAGGTCCTGCTTGGCGGCGGACAGGGAGTAGGGATCGAACTCGGTGGCGCGCGCCGGGTAGTCCTTGCGCAGCGGATGGCCCTGCCAGGTCGGCGGCATCAGCATGCGGGTCAGGTGCGGGTGGCCGGTGAAGGTGATGCCGTACATGTCCCACACTTCGCGCTCGTACCAGTTGGCGTTGGGCCAGATACGGGTGGCGGTGGGCAGGTTGAGGTCGCGCTCGGACAAGGCGACCTTGATCATCACGTCACTATTACGCTCCAGCGACATCAGGTGGTAGAACACGCTGAAGTCGGCGCTCGGCAGGCCGCGGCGATGGGTGCGCAGCCGCTCGTCGACGCCGTGCAGGTCGTAGAGCATCACGTAGGGCTTGGGTACCTGACGGAGGAAGGTCAGGACTTCGATCAGTCTTTCGCGCGGGACCCAGAGCACCGGCATGCCGGTACGGGTGGGCTGGACGGTGAAGGTCTCGGCGCCAAAGCGGGAATTCAGTTCGACGACGATATCCTGGTCGTCTGCCTTGTAAGGCGGGATGTACAGAGCGGAGTCTGCAGTCATGGTCTCGGTCGCTTTCGGTCAACGGTGGGGTGAACGCGGCTGGTCTCGGCCGGCCAGCGGGGCTGGCCGGGAGTTCCGGATCACACTTCGTCGGGGCTGCGCAGGTTGGTCACCTGGATGCGCTGCTCGCGTTTCAGGTCTTTCTGGGCCGGCATTTCGGCGCGGTAGACCCCCTGGTCGCCAACGACCCAGGACAGCGGGCGGCGCTCCTGGCCGATGGATTCCTGCAACAGCATCAGGCCTTGCAGGAACGCCTCCGGACGGGGCGGGCAGCCGGGGATGTAGACGTCCACGGGGAGGAACTTGTCGACCCCCTGGACCACCGAATAGATGTCGTACATGCCGCCGGAATTGGCGCACGAGCCCATGGAGATAACCCACTTGGGTTCGAGCATCTGCTCGTAGAGGCGCTGGATGACCGGGGCCATCTTGATGAAGCAGGTGCCGGCGATGACCATGAAGTCGGCCTGGCGCGGCGACGCCCGGATCACTTCGGCGCCGAAGCGGGCGATATCGTGCGGCGCGGTGAAGGCGGTGGTCATCTCCACGTAGCAGCACGACAGCCCGAAGTTATAGGGCCAGAGCGAGTTCTTGCGACCCCAGTTGACGGTGGAGTTCAGCACATCCTCGAGCTTGCCCATGAAGATGTTCTTGTGAACCTGGCCCTCGACCAGCGGGTCGGCTACGGTTTCCCGTTCGCCTATCGGGTATTGGTCGTTGGCCGCATCGGGATCGATCCGGGTAAGTTTGTATTGCATCGCCAAAGCCTCATTGTTTTAGCTTCGCCTGCCGCTTGCGACGGCTTTCGGGAGCCCAATCGAGCGCACCGATCCGCCAAAGATAGACAAGACCCGCCAACAGAATTGCTATGAAAATGGTTGCCTCGATCAGGCCGGCCCAGCCGCTTTCGCGAACCGACACCGACCAGGCGAAGAGGAAGAGGGCTTCGACGTCGAAGATCACGAAGAGCATCGCGACCAGATAGAATTTTGCCGAGAGACGCAGGCGTGCGCCTCCGGTGGGGACGATCCCGGATTCGAAGGGTTCGTTCTTGCTGCGACCAAATGCCTTGCTGCCAAGCAGGGACGAAACCCCTAGCATGAAGGCGAGAAGGCCAACGACCCCTAGAAGGAAGGCAGCGAATCCCCAGTGATGAGCTGCAAGTTCAGCTGGGTTTGGCATGCTGATACTCCTTCTGTACCGGATATATAAGATCGTGGGTTCTGGGCGCAATGCCCGACTTCTTGTGCAACCCGCTGCGTAGTGAGCTAAGGGTTGTATGTATCTTTCCGATTTTATGCCCAAAGCGCCGGACAAGTAAATTTTTCTAACACAAACAGACGCTTCTCTGCTTTTTCCAGCGCTTTGGTTAATCCCCGAAACCCTCGTGAATGCTGTCTTTGCGAGAAATGGCGCGGCCTGGCTGGCTTTTGGTCGTATTGCCGCGAAGCGTGGTGGAGGGCTCTTTGCAAGGCTTCAAACGATAATGAATATCGTTTGCAATGTCGCATCCGTATAACTTCGCTACATATATTCTTCGCCGCGTTACTATTGTTTACCCTTTTATTGGTAATTACTCTCGCCCAATCCGTTATTGCATTAAACCGGGAATATTCTCCGGGCCGGGCGCATGGCGGTTTTTCTTCTTTCCGCACCATGGCAACCCGGCTGCGGCGCCGCCTGGGGCTGCGCCCGCGGTTCTTCGTGACGGATGCGAAGGCGCTGGGCAAGGTTTGCGGCGGTTCGCGTCGCAGCGTAGATGTAGTCGCTCCGGAGGTGCGCTACCTGGGGGCTGCGGTAGCGACCCGGGGTTTCTTGCCGACCCAGGCCCAGACCATTTCGCAGGCGATCGGCTGGTTGCCGTTCTCGTCGCTGACCAACACCGCCACGCGGACCTCGCCCTTGTCCTGTTGCCGGATCTGCTCGATCTGTCCGGCCTCCAGCGTCGCGATGGCGGTCAGGTCGCCCTGGGCGCGCTTGAGATAGTCGATCTTCATGGTCTTGATCAGCGGCAGCTTGTCGTCCGGTACGTTCATTCCGACCAGGAAGCCGCTGGCCGACTCGGCGAGCAAGGCCATCGCCGCGGCATGGATACCTTTTATGTGGTTCTGCACCGGTCGACGGTTCTTCAGGCTGAGGATGGCGCGCTCCTGTCCCAGTTCATGGATGCGCACCCTGGCAGTGCCGGCGAAGCGCACCTGGGAGCCCAGCAGCAGCGACAGGCTGCGGCTGCGCAGGCGGCGGGGGAGGAGGTTGATGGCGCCGACGGCGCGGCTGAGACGATTGCGCTTGGGCATGCTGGCGTCCTTCCATAGAGAGGGGAGCCTGCATTCCACCCGCTTTGCCCGGGCTTGCCCACGGCTGTAGCGGCGACCTGCGCCGGCATTCCGGCCAACGCAGGTCGTCGTGGCGCGTCAGAGCAGGCGTCGGCCGTCTTCGCGGGTGATCACCACGGTGGCCGAGCGTGGCCGGCGGCCCGGCCCGTCCGGCCAGGTGCTGAGGAGGTTATCGGCGGTCGAGCCTTCCCCCGGGTGCTGGATGTTGATGAACAGCGTACGGAAGTCCGGCGTCGCGGCAATGCCGGTCACCTCGCAACCCTGCGGACCGGTGAGGAAGCGCTTCAGTTCGCCGGTGCGCGGGTCGGCCACCAGCATCTGGTTGTTGCCGAACGGGCCGCTGCTCAACTGGCTGCCGCTCATGTCGGTCTGGATCCACAGGCGGCCTTCCGGGTCGAACCAGAGGCCGTCGGGGCTGGCCAGGATATTGTCCTGGTTCAGCGGCTTGCCGTCCGGGCCGCGGCTGTCTTCGCCGGGACCGGCGAGCATGAACAGGTCCCAGGTGAAGCGTTGCCCGGCATAGTCGCGGCTGCGTTCGCGCCAGCGGATGATATGGCCGTAGGCGTTCTTCACCCGTGGGTTGGCCGCGTCGGCGACGGTGCGCGACGTGTTGTTGGTGAGGGTGAAGTAGACGTCGCCGTTGTCCGGGTTGACCGCGCCCCACTCCGGGCGATCCATCTTGGTCGCGCCGAGGACATCGGCGGCCAGGCGGGTGTTGATCAGCACTTCGCCCTGGTCGGCGAAGCTCACCCCGGCCTTGCGACAGGCCGCGCGGAAGTTGCCGTCGGCGATGTCCAGCGGCAGCCACTGGCCGCTGCCATCGGCGTTGAAGCGGGCGACGTAGAGGGTGCCTTCGTCGAGCAGGCGAGCGTTGCTGCGACCCGGACGGAACTTGTCGCGGCTGACGTACTTGTAGATGTACTCGTTCTGCGAGTCGTCGCCGGAGTAGCAGACTACCTGGCGGCCCGGCTTGACCGGGGCGAAGACCAGGCCTTCGTGGGCGAAGCGGCCGAGAGCGGTGCGCTTGACCGGCACCGATTGCGGGTCGAACGGGTCGATCTCGACGATCCAGCCGAAGTTGTTCGGTTCGTTGCGGTAGTCGTCCTGGGCCTGTTTGCCCTTGCGGGTGGCGTCGAAGCGTTCGAACTCGTCGCCCGCCAGGGTTTCCCAGCCGAAACGGCTGGTGTTGCGAATGCCGTAGCGGGTCAGTTCGCGCGGCAGTTCGCTGTCTTGGGTGGAGAAATAGCCGACCCAGTTCTCCTCGCAGGTGAGGTAGGTGCCCCAGGGGGTGAAACCGTTGGAACAGTTGTTATGGGTGCCGCGGGTGCGGGTGCCGTCCGGACTGTGGCGGGTGCGCAGCAGTTCGTGGCCGCGCGCCGGGCCGGCGATACGCATCGGCGTGGCGGCGGTGATCCGGCGATTTCGTTGCGACGGCACGACATTCCACTCGCCACGCACGTTGCGACGGATCTCCACGACGGAAACGCCATGGGCGTTGATTTCCTTGCGCACTTCATCGGCGACGGTGCGCTTGCCATCGACCACGGTCGGGCCATTGGTGTGCAGCAGCGGCGCGTCGATGTATTCATGGTTGAGCACCAGCAGGCCATGGTTGCTGATGTGTCCGCCGCCGAAGCCGAACTGCGCGTCGATCGGGAAGAAGTGCATGCCGTCGTGGTGCATGCCGATCTGTTCGGCCTGGTCCTGGGCGCTGTTGCTGGCGTCGTCGAGGAAGCCCGGATAACTGCCGCTGATCGGGGTACCCCAGGGTATGAAGGGCGTCGCCTTGTAGCCGGCGGGCACCCGGATGGTATCGGCACGGCCGCTGGCGATGGCTTCGAAGGGCAAGCGGTTGCGGCGTTTGAAAGGCAAGCCGCGCAGGCCTTCCGCGGCGGGCACCTGCGCTTCGGCGGGAGCGGCGCTGGCGGGGAGCGCGACGCCGAGGAAGGCGAGGGCGCCGAGCGCCGCGCCGCCGGCCAGGACCTGGCGGCGGCCGAGGCCGGCGATCAGGTCGTTCATGTGCGGGTTGTTCGAATGGTTGCTGGGCAACTCGTCGCCATCACCGAACAGGATGGCATCTTTTTTCTCCAGGCTCACGGACGTGCTCCTTGTGGGCTGATCGGCGGAGCATTGACGCTAACCGCTGAAAGCGACGGGACGATGACAGGCACTCGAGGCCTTTTGCCATGATCCGGAAATGAAAAACCCCGGCCGGAGCCGGGGTTTTCGCGAGGCGGGCCGGGCAGATCGTGGCTGCCCGGCTGGCCCCTGTTCCTTAGTGGAACTGGTTCATGGTGTTGTCTTTGCCGCTGGCCTTCAGAGCGGCTTCGCCAGCGAAGTACTCTTTATGGTTGTCGCCGATGTCGGAGCCCGCCATGTTCTGGTGCTTGACGCAGGCGATGCCCTGGCGCAGTTCCTGGCGCTGCACGCCCTTCACGTAGGCCAGCATGCCTTCGTCGGCGAAGTAGCCCTTGGCCAGGTTGTCGGTGGACAGCGCGGCGGTGTGGTAGGTCGGCAGGGTGATCAGGTGGTGGAAGATGCCGGCGTGGGCCGAGCCATCGCGCTGGAAGGTGCGGATCTTCTCGTCGGCGACCTTGGCCAGCTCGGTGTCGTCGTACTCGACGCTCATCAGCTTGTTGCGGTCGTAGGCGGAAACGTCCTTGCCTTCGGCGACGAACGCATCGAACACCTGCTGGCGGAAGTTCAGGGTCCAGTTGAAGGACGGGCTGTTGTTGTAGACCAGCTTGGCGTTCGGAATCACTTCGCGGATGCGATCGACCATTGCCTTGATCTGGCCGACGTGCGGCTTCTCGGTTTCGATCCAGAGCAGGTCGGCGCCGTTCTGCAGCGAGGTGATGCAATCCAGGACGCAGCGATCTTCGCCGGTGCCCTTGCGGAACTGGAACAGGTTGGAGGCCAGGCGCTTCGGACGCAGCAGCTTGCCTTCGCGCTTGATCACGACGTCGCCGTTGCCCAGCTCGGCCTCGGAGATCTCTTCGCAATCCAGGAAGGAGTTGTACAGGTCGCCCAGGTCGCCCGGCTCGTTGGTCACGGCGATCTGCTTGGTCAGGCCGGCGCCCAGGGAGTCGGTACGGGCGACGATCACGCCATCGTCCACGCCCAGCTCGAGGAAGGCGTAGCGTACGGCATTGATCTTGGCGAGGAAGTCGATGTGCGGAACGGTGACCTTGCCGTCCTGGTGGCCGCACTGCTTCTCGTCGGACACCTGGTTCTCGATCTGGATGCAGCAGGCGCCGGCTTCGATCATCTTCTTGGCCAGCAGGTAGGTCGCCTCGGCGTTGCCGAAGCCGGCGTCGATGTCGGCGATGATCGGCACCACGTGGGTTTCGAAGTTGTCGATCTGGGCCAGCAGCTCGGCTTCCTTGGCCTTGTCGCCAGCGGCGCGGGCAGCGTCCAGGCCGGTGAACAGCAGGTCCAGCTCGCGGGCGTCAGCCTGGCGCAGGAAGGTGTACAGCTCTTCGATCAGGCCGGAAACCGCGGTTTTCTCGTGCATGGACTGGTCCGGCAGCGGGCCGAAGTCGGAGCGCAGCGCGGCGACCATCCAACCGGACAGGTAGAGGTAGCGCTTGTTGGTGGTCTTCAGGTGCTTCTTGATCGAGATCAGCTTCTGCTGCCCGATGAAGCCGTGCCAGCAACCCAGCGACTGGGTGTAGACGGAGGAGTCCGCATCGTATTCGGCCATGTCCTTGCGCATGATGGCCGCGGTGTACTTGGCGATATCCAGGCCGGTCTTGAAGCGGTTCTGGATACGCATGCGAGCTGCGTACTCGGGGTTGATCGCGCTCCAGCTGCTGCCGTTCTTCTCTTTCAGCGCGGCAACTGCCTTGATCTCGTTCTGATATGCGGACATGGTCAATCCTTCAAGAAATGTATTGGTTGAGCACCGACTGACCCACTCAAAACCTGCTGGTGAAGGTTGTCTTGCGGGTGGCTCACCGCTGCATGGCGAGAGAATGACCGTGGCGAAGAATGACGCCGAGGAGGGGGTGGAGACGAACAGTTCGCGGACCGTGCTTCTCGACTGGATCAAGTGCCGTTCGGCTCGTGGTTGCCGGTGGGCGACTCGCTGTCGAGTCTTTCGATCTGGCTGATACGTAAACGCTTCCCCGTCCCTCAGGACAACTTCGTTCCAGTCGCAATCTCGTCAAGCCGCCTTGTGGGCAGATCAACACGGTGGAGGCCGAGGGCGTATCGGCGCAGGCACCGGGAGCTCGTCGTTTCAGAGCCCCTGATTAGCGGGAGCGGGGCCATCATGCTCTGGAAAAAATCCGTCGTCAAACGTTTTGTAGTGTTTTTTCAAGACTACTACACGAAGGTCTAAGAGTGACCGGATGGTCTTGTCTGGTCGAGATGTTTCCGTTTGCATCGAAAATGCCCGCAAAAGCCCGCGCCCCGCGGCTTTGCCGGAGCGGGAGGCAATTCGCGCTGGAAAGAGCGCCGTCGGTCAGTCGAGGGTTTCGACTTTCAGGCGCAGGCTGGTGTCGTCGCGTCCCTGGGTCGAGTAGCGACGCACGAAGCCGTGCTGGTCGGCTTGGTTCTGTTCGCTGACGCCGCCCAGGGTGATCCACTCGCCGAGCTTGCCGCTGACCCGGGTGTCGGTGCTCTGGGTATCGATGACGCCGGGATGGCTCTGGCTGAGGCGGTCATTGCTGGAGCTGATGGTGACGTGCACCAGGTTGCCGGTCAGCGTCGCGGTGACGTAGAAGCCGCGGTTGACGTTGCGGTATTCGGTCTGGCTGTAGATCTGCCCGTAGGGACCGGTGGCGGTGCTGGTGATGGGGACGCTCTGGCCGACCTGGATCAGCGCCGGGTAGCCCTCGGTGGCCTGGACCTGCTGGCTGCCGCCGGAACGGCTGTCGGTGGAGCGACGGATGATGCGGACTCGATCCTTGCCGTTGACCTCGCCGCGGCCGCTCTGGATCTCGATGTTGCCGGCGCTGGCCGAACCATCCACCGAATAGCCGCGGCTGTCCTGTTGCAGGTTCTCGCTGGTATCCACGGTGATCAGCAGGCGATGCGGGCGCGAGTCGATCTGCTGCAGGACCGATTGCAACTCGCGGATCTTCGCCGGCTCGGCATTGACGATCAACTGGTTGCCATAGGCGGTGACCTTGCCTTCGCTGCCGATGACCGACTGGGCCACCGCCATCACGTCGTCGGCGGTGCGGTAGTTGAGCGGGATCACTTCGGTGCGCGGGGCGGCCGAGGCACCGAGAACGACTGTCGCCAACAGCGAGGAGAGCAGGGTGGTGCGCAACAGGGTCACAGGAGGAAGCTCCGCAGGTCCGGGTCGGAAAGACTGGTGTCCCAGGCCTGCTCGAAGCGGGCCTGGAGTTGACGCACCCGCCCGGCGGCACGGTAGCAGGCGTAGCCCGCCGGTTGCGCCGGTTTCGGGCGCAGCAGCAGGCCCTGGTCGTCGGCCAGGAGGAAGGCGTCGTCCTCTTTAGGGTAGTCCGGGTTGAGGCGGCGGATCAGGCAGTTGCTCGACAGGCGGCGCGAAAGGTTGATCAGGCGGTGGCCGTTGCGCACGGCCTGGGCGCTGTCGCCAACGAGGATACGCAGGCGATTGCGTGGATTGGCCAGGAGAAAACGGGTGCAGGCTTCCTGGATGCTGCTGTGGTGATAGAGCCAGCTTTCCAGGTCGGGACTGTGCAGGCAGAGCGAGCGGCGGGCCTGCTGCAGGAGGGCCAGGGCATGGGCGCGGGCTTCCTGCGGATGCTCGAAGCGCTCCAGCGGCTCATGTTCGCCGAGGCGGAATGGCGCTGGTTCCCAGCGTTCCGCAGGCAGCGCGGCGCTGGCCGGGTTGCGTACCGCAAAGCACCCCGGAGAGCTGAATTCGATGGCCGGCAGGTCGGCCGGCGAGGTCTCCGGGGCGTCGCTCATCGGGCCTCAGTCGCTGTCGCGAACCATGTCGACATGGGGCAGGCCGGCGTCGAGGAACTCGCCGCTGTCGACCTTGAAGCCCAGTCGCTCGTAGAAGGGTATGGCATAGACCTGCGCGGTCAGCAGTTGGCGCTTCAGGCCGCGTCGCTCGGCTTCCTCGATGGCCGCGCGCATCAGCGCGTCGCCTACCTTCAGGCCGCGCCAGTCCTTGAGTACCGAGACCCTGCCGATGTGCCCGTCGCCCAGCAGGCGCGCGGTGCCGATCGCGTATTCGCCTTCATAGGCGAGAAAATGCACGGCTTCGTCGTCTTCGGCGTCCCACTCCAGTTCCGGCGGAACCGACTGTTCGGCAATGAAGACCGCTTCGCGGATGCGGCGCAGCTCGGCATTGTCCTTCTGCCAGTCGGCTACGCGTACGCGGATCTTATTCATCTGCAAACTCCAAACTGCCCTGTTTGACCAACTCCGCCAACAGCTTACGCGCATCGTCATCGGCCAGCCATTGGCCGAGGTTTTCCAGATGCAACGCATCGGCCGAGCAGACCAGCTTCAGCAGTTCCTTGAGCTGCCCGGGCAGGAGTACGCTCTGGCCGCTGGCGAACAGCACCAGGCCGATGTCGATCTCGCTCCAGGCCAGGCGGGCGCTGGGGTTGCGCACCAGCAGCGCGCCATCCTCGAGGGCGCCGAACAGCTCCTCCTCGGGGATCTCCTCGCCGGCAACCAGTTCGGGATAGCGCGGCTCGGTCATGAACTGGCCGAACCAAGTCAGCAGCAGGCGCTCGTCGCTCATGTGCTCCTGGATCAGGCCCTGCAGGCGCTCCAGAGCGTCGCGCTGGATCTGGTGCGGATCGTCGCCTACCGGTTGCAGGCCGGCATCGGTGTAGCGCTCCTCGTCGGAGAGGAACTGGCCGAGGAAGTCGGTGAAATGGGTCAGCACTTCGGCGGCGCTGGGCGCGCGGAAGCCGATCGAGTAGGTCATGCACTCGTCTTCGGCGATGCCGTAGTGGGCGAGGCGCGGGGGCAGGTAGAGCATGTCGCCGGGCTCCAGGACCCACTCGTCGCTCTGTTCGAAGTCGGCGAGGATGCGCAGGTCGGCGTGCTCGCGCAGCGGGCTGTCGCTGCTGCACATCTGTCCGACTTTCCAGCGCCGGCGTCCGTGGCCCTGAAGCAGGAATACGTCGTAGTTGTCGAAGTGCGGACCGACGCCGCCGCCGGGAGCGGCGTAGCTGATCATTACGTCGTCGATCCGCCAGCTGGGCAGGAAGCGGAATTGCTCCAGCAGTTGGGCGACTTCCGGGACGAACTGGTCGACCGCCTGGACCAGCAGGGTCCAGTCCTGTTCCGGCAGGTGCTGGTAGTCCTCCTCCTGGAACGGGCCACGGCGCATTTCCCACGGGGTTTTCCCGTGTTCGAGGACGATGCGCGATTCCACCGACTCCTCCAGCGACAGCCCGGCCAGCTCGTCGGCGGACAGCGGGCTTTCGAAGTCCGGGATCGCCTGGCGGACCAGCAGCGGTTTGCGCTGCCAGTAGTCGCGGAGGAATTCGGCAGCGGTCAGTCCGCCCAGAAGTTGCAGGGGAGTATCAGCATTCATGGTTAAGTCCTTGAAACAAAAACGCCCGGCGCAGCCGGGCGTGCAAAAGGGTTGCGTGCTCAGATGCGCTTGGCCTGGGCGGCGGCATTGCCGACGTAGCCGGCCGGGGTCAGCTTCTTCAGCTCGACCTTGGCCTCGGCGGGAATCGCCAGCTCTTCGATGAAAGTCTGCAAGGCTTCGGCGCTGATGCCTTTGCCGCGGGTCAGTTCCTTCAGCTTCTCGTAGGGGTTTTCCACGCCATAGCGACGCATCACGGTCTGCACCGGCTCGGCGAGGACTTCCCAGCAGGCGTCCAGGTCCTCGGCGATGCGCTGGGCGTTCAGCTCCAGCTTGCCGATGCCCTTCAGGCTGGCCTCGTAGGCGATGACGCTGTGGGCGATGCCGACGCCGAGGTTGCGCAGCACGGTGGAGTCGGTCAGGTCGCGCTGCCAGCGCGAGATCGGCAGCTTGCTGGCCAGGTGCTGGAACAGCGCGTTGGCGATGCCGAGGTTACCCTCGGAGTTCTCGAAGTCGATCGGGTTGACCTTGTGCGGCATGGTCGAGGAGCCGATCTCGCCGGCCACGGTCTTCTGCTTGAAATAGCCGAGGGAGATGTAGCCCCAGACGTCGCGGTCGAAGTCGATGAGAATGGTATTGAAGCGGGCGATCGCATCGAACAGCTCGGCGATGTAGTCGTGCGGCTCGATCTGGGTGGTGTAGGGGTTGAAGGTCAGGCCGAGGTCGCCTTCGATGAACTGGCGGGCGTTGGCTTCCCAGTCGACTTCGGGATAGGCGGACAGGTGGGCGTTGTAGTTGCCCACGGCGCCGTTGATCTTGCCCAGCAACTCGATGCCGGCGACCTGCTTGATCTGCCGCTCCAGGCGGTAGACGACGTTAGCCAGTTCCTTGCCCAGGGTGGTCGGCGAGGCGGGCTGGCCGTGGGTGCGGGAGAGCATCGGCACGTCGGCGAATTTCACCGCCAGTTCGCGGATGGCCTCGGCGATCTGGCGCATCAGCGGCAGCAGCACGCTGTCGCGACCCTCGCGGAGCATCAGGGCGTGGGACAGGTTGTTGATGTCCTCGGAGGTGCAGGCGAAGTGGATGAACTCGCTGACCGCGGCCAGCTCCGGGAGCTTGGCGGCCTGTTCCTTGAGCAGGTACTCCACGGCTTTCACGTCGTGGTTGGTGGTGCGCTCGATTTCCTTGATGCGTTCGGCGTGTTCCAGCTGGAAGTCGCTGGCCAGGCTGTCGAGCAGGGCGTTGGCTTCGGCGGAGAACGGCGCGACCTCGGGAATCCCGGCGTGGGCGGCGAGGCGCTGCAGCCAGCGGACTTCCACCATGACGCGGAAACGGATCAGGCCGTATTCGCTGAAGATCGGACGCAGGCTGCTGGTTTTGCCGGCATAGCGGCCATCGACGGGGGATACCGCGGTGAGCGAGGAAAGCTGCATGAGACGTTCTCGTGGCTGGAAGTCAACGAAAAAGGGGCGCATATCATACATGAAAGGTGCGCCCCGGTGGGGCATTCAGCGGGGCCTTTCGGCGGGGCGGTTGCCCAGCAGGGGGATCAGGCTGGCGGCGAAGATCAGGGCGGCGCCGAGCAGCGACGTGTGGCTGGGCAGTTCGTCCCAGCGCAGCCAGGCGATCACCCCGGCGAAAACGATGGCCATGTAGGCGATCGGTCCGATCACTCCCGGGGAGGCCAGGGCATAGGCCTGCGACATGGTCAGTTGGCCGAGGCTGGCGAACAGTCCGGCGCCGAGCAGCAGGAGCAGTTCCTGGCCGTTCAGCGGCTGCCAGGCCCAGGCCAGCGGCACGGCGGAGAACAGGGTGCCGAACAGGGCGAAGTAGAACACGATGCGATAGGCTGGCTCGCTGTCGCTCATTTCGCGGATCGAGACGAAGGCGCAGGCAGCCATCAGGCTGGAGGCGATGCCGACCAGGGCGATCGGCGCCACTACCGCGCCGCTGGGCCTGGCCACCAGCAGCACGCCGAGGAAGCCGACCAGGGTGGCGACCATCATGCGGCGGGTCAGCGGCTCCTTGATCCACAGGTGTGCGATCAGCGGCGTGAACACCGGCGCGGCATAGCTGAACAGCATGGCGTCGGTCAGCGGCAGGTGGGCGAGGGCGTAGAAGTAGCAGTACATGCCGCCCAGGCCGTAGGTGGTGCGCAGCAGGTGCGATAGCGGGCGGCGGGTGCGCAGCGGGCCGATGCCGCGAGTCAGCGCCAGGGGCAGGAAGAACAGCACGCCGACGAGGTTGCGGAAGAACACCACGGTTTCGTTGTTGACGGTGCTGGAGGCCTCGCGGATCAGGCCGCCCATCAGGGCGAAGAACAGCGCCGAAAGAGCCAGCATGGCGGCGCCCTGGGTCGGGCTGTTGCGCCGTTGCGGCTGGCTCCCGGCCATGGCCATGGCTAGCCGCGCAGCAGGGGATAGAGTTCGTTGAGCAGCCGGCGCCGGCTGAATACCATCTGCCAGCGGCTGCCGCCCAGTTGCCGCCAGAGCCGCGCCGAGCGGATGCCGGCGAGCAGCAGGGCGCGGATCCGCGCGGCGTTGCTGCTGACCTGCAGGTGGCGCATGTCGCCGTGTACCTGGATGCGCTGGCGGAAGGTGCTGAGGGTGTCCTGGTAGATGCTGGCGAACGAGGCGATGACGTTCTCGTGGACCAGGCCGAAGTGCTGGACCTGCTGTTCGACCTGGTCGAGGCGCTGGCCGATCAGGTCGAGCATGTCGCCGCGCTTGTCCAGTTGCCGTTCCAGGGTCAGCATCGCCAGGGCGTAGCGCAGCGGTTCGCGCTGCAGGCTGCCGGGCTTGCGCTCCAGGGCGCTGGCCAGGGCCTTGAAGCCGTCGCGCAGGTTGAGGCTGTCGCCACCGTAGACGTCCAGGGTGCTGGCCGGGTTGCGCGCCAGCAGGCTGCCGAGCATGCAGCCCATCGGGGCTTCGCTGATCTGCCCGGTGCGTGCCAGCTTGTCGACCAGGGCTGCGGATTCGAAGACGGCGCCGAGGGCAATCAGTTGCTGTCGCGGATCGCTCACGGGCGTCCTCCGAAATCCCAGGCTTCCGCCGTTTCGATCACGCCGCCACCGAGGCAGACGTCGCCGTCGTAGAACACCACCGATTGCCCCGGGGTCACTGCGCGCTGCGGTTCGTCGAACACCGCGCGGTAGCCTTCGGCGATTTTCTCCAGGACGCAGTCCTGGTCGCTCTGCCGGTAGCGCACCTTGGCCCGCAGGCGGCGCGGCCGCTCCAGTTCGACCGGGTTGACCCAGTAGATTCGCGAGGCCAGCAGGGCGCGGGAGAACAGCAGCGGGTGGTCGTTGCCCTGGCCGACCAGCAGCACGTTGCGTTGCAGGTCCTTGCCGAGCACGTACCAGGGATCGTCGCCGGCTTCCTTGAGACCGCCGATGCCGAGGCCCTGGCGCTGACCGATGGTGTGGTACATCAGGCCGCTGTGGCGACCGATGACCTTGCCTTCGGTGGTCTCGATGTCGCCCGGCTGGGCCGGCAGGTACTGCTTGAGGAAATCGGTGAAGCGTCGCTCGCCAATGAAGCAGATGCCCGTGGAGTCCTTCTTCTTCGCCGTGGCGAGGCCATGCTTCTCGGCGATGGCGCGGACTTCCGGCTTCTCCAGTTCGCCGACGGGGAACAGGCTGCGGGCGATCTGCTCGCCGCCCACCGCGTGCAGGAAGTAGCTCTGGTCCTTGTTCGGGTCCAGGCCCTTGAGCAGCTCGGTGCGCCCGTCGCGGTCGCGGCGCCGCACATAGTGGCCGGTGGCGATCAGGTCCGCGCCGAGCATCAGCGCGTAGTCGAGGAACGCCTTGAACTTGATTTCGCGGTTGCAGAGGATGTCCGGGTTCGGCGTACGGCCGGCCTTGTACTCGGCAAGGAAGTGCTCGAACACGTTATCCCAGTATTCCGCGGCGAAGTTCGCCGTGTGCAGCTTGATGCCGATCCGGTCGCAGACGGCCTGGGCGTCGGCCAGGTCCTCGCGGGCGGTACAGTATTCGGTGCCGTCGTCCTCGTCCCAGTTCTTCATGAACAGGCCTTCGACCTGATAGCCCTGCTGCAACAGGAGCAGGGCGGAGACGGACGAGTCGACGCCGCCGGACATGCCGACGATCACGCGCTCGCGGCGTGGGGTGGGGGCGGATTCAGACATAGCGATCAGGCGTCACGGGCGAATTCGTAAAACGCGGATTCTATCAGGCCTGGGGCAGGGAGGGCGACACGTGGGTGTCGCGGATCAGCGCCAGGGGATAGCGGCCGCCGGCCAGGTAGTCGTCGATGCAGCGCAGCACCAGGTGGCTGCGCCAGCGCTGCGGCTGGGCGGCCAGTTCGTCGCGGGTCAGCCAGCGCGGGCCGATGATGCCGTCGTCGAGGGCGCGTTCGGGGTGGTGGCGCACGGGGCGGGCGGCGAAGCATACGCGCTGATAGGTGACACCGTTGGACGGGGCGGTGTACAGGTAGATGCCGGTGACGGCGCTCAGCTCGACCTCCCAGCCGGTTTCCTCGAGGGTTTCGCGCAGGGCGGCCTCGAGCAGGCTTTCGGCGGGCTCCAGGTGCCCGGCGGGCTGGTTCAGCACCTCGCGGCCGTCGGCCTGTTCCTCGACCAGCAGGAAGCGGCCCTGGTCCTCGACGATGGTCGCTACGGTGACATGGGGATGCCAGCTCATGGATGTCTCCTCGGTACGGAAAAGGCCTCGATAAAAAGAAACCCCGAGCGTAGGCCCGGGGTTTCTGCTTCGTCAGCGTGACGCTATCAGGCCAGGCTGTCGATCGCCGCGTTGAAGGTGGCGCTGGGGCGCATCACCTTGCTGGTCAGCTCCGGGTTGGAGCGATAGTAGCCGCCGATCTCGGCCGGCTTGCCCTGGACCGCATTGAGTTCGGCGACGATGGTCGCTTCCTGCTCGGTCAGGGCCTTGGCCAGCGGTGCGAAGTGCGCTTTCAGTTCGGCGTCTTCGTCCTGGGCGGCCAGGGCCTGGGCCCAGTACATCGCCAGGTAGAAGTGGCTGCCGCGGTTGTCGATGTCGCCGACCTTGCGCGACGGCGACTTGTTGTTGTCCAGCAGCTTGCCGGTGGCTTCGTCCAGCGCCTTGCCGAGCAGCTTGGCCTTGGCGTTGCCGGTCTTGATCCCGGTTTCCTCCAGGGACACGGCCAGGGCCAGGAACTCGCCCAGGGAGTCCCAGCGCAGGTAGTTCTCTTCCACCAGTTGCTGGACGTGCTTGGGTGCCGAGCCGCCGGCGCCGGTTTCGTACATGCCGCCGCCCGCCATCAGCGGAACGATGGAGAGCATCTTGGCCGAGGTGCCCAGTTCCATGATCGGGAACAGGTCGGTCAGGTAGTCGCGCAGGACATTGCCGGTCACCGAGATGGTGTCCTTGCCGCGGATCAGGCGTTCCATGCTGACGCGAATGGCCTCGTTGTAGCCCATGATGCTGATGTCGAGACCGGTCAGGTCGTGGTCCTTGAGGTACAGCTCGACCTTCTTGCGCAGTTCGCGGTCGTGGGCGCGCTCCGGGTCCAGCCAGAAGATCGCCGGGGTATCGGACTGGCGTGCGCGGGTGACGGCCAGCTTGACCCAGTCGCGGATCGGTGCGTCCTTGGTCTGGCAGGCGCGCCAGATGTCGCCGGTCTCCACGTCGTGCTGCATCAGCACGCTGCCGTCGGCCAGGACCACGCGCATGGTGCCGTCGGCGGTCATTTCGAAGGTCTTGTCGTGGGAGCCGTATTCCTCGGCCTTCTGCGCCATCAGGCCGACGTTCGGCACGCTGCCCATGGTGGTCGGGTCGAAGGCGCCGTTGGTCTTGCAGAAGTTGATCATCTCCTGGTAGATGCGGGCGTAGGTGCTTTCCGGCATTACCGCCTTGGTGTCTTTCTGCTTGCCGTCCTTGCCCCACATCTGGCCGGAGTTGCGGATCATCGCCGGCATCGAGGCGTCGACGATGACGTCGCTCGGAATGTGCAGGTTGGTGATGCCTTTCACGGAGTCGACCATCGCCATTTCCGGGCGGTGGCTGTACACCTCGTGGATGTCGTGGAGGATCTCTTCCTGCTGGGAGGCGGGCAGCGACTTGATCTTGTCGTAGACGCTGGAGATACCGTTGTTCGGGTTCACGCCGAGCTCTTCGAAGAGTTGGCCCCACTTGTCGAAGACGTCCTTGTAGTAGACGCTCACCGCATGTCCGAAGACGATCGGGTGGGAAATCTTCATCATGGTCGCCTTGACGTGCAGGGACCACATGACGCCGGTTTCCTTGCAGTCCTGCAGGGTCTTCTCGAAGAAGTCGCGCAGCTTGCCGCAGCTCATGAACATGCTGTCGAGCACTTCGCCTTCCTGCAGGCTCAGTTGCTTCTTGACCTCGACCTTGCCGTCCTTGCCGACGAATTCGATGCGCACGTCACCGGCCTTGGCCATGGTGATGGACTGTTCGCTGGAGAAGAAGTCGCCGCCGCGCATGTAGTCGGCGTGGGAGCGCGAGGCCATGCTCCACTTGCCCATGGAGTGCGGGTGCTTGCGGGCGTAGGCCTTCACTGCGGCAGGCGCGCGACGGTCGGAATTGCCTTCGCGCAGGACCGGGTTCACGGCGCTGCCGAGGATCTTCGCGTAGCGTGCGCGAACCTCTTTCTCTTCGTCGGTCTGCGGGTCTTCCGGGAAGTCGGGAACCTTGTAGCCCAGGCCCTGCAGCTCGGCGATCGCGCCTTTCAGCTGGGGCACCGAGGCGCTGATGTTGGGCAGCTTGATGATATTGGCGTCGGGCGAGGTGGCCAGGACCGCCAGGCGGGCGAGGTCGTCTTCGATACGCTGGTCGGCTTCGAGGCGGTCGGCGAAGTTGGCCAGGATGCGTCCTGCAAGAGAGATGTCGCTGGTCTCGACGTCGATGCCGGCGGAAGCGGCAAAGGCCTTGACGATGGGGAGGAGCGAGTAGGTGGCGAGCGCGGGTGCTTCGTCGGTGAAGGTGTAGGTGATCTTCGAGCGGATGGACATCTACGGTAACTCTCTTTTTTGCTGGGCGCGCACAGAGTCTCGATACGCGTTGGTGGACGCGATGCCTTCGCTCAACATCGGGTTGAATCGAAATCGAGATATGCCGCGGGATATAGGGGCGCCAGTAGAGCGTTGTACGGCGGGTTCATGGTGGCGAACCCGACGCTGCGAGGGGAGAGGGTCTGGTCCCAGACTGCTCGGACCTCGATGACTGCGAAGTCATGGCGCGCAGTATACCACCCTCTCGCCGGGCTGATGCGCTCGCCTGTTTAGACTAAGGAAGATGTGGTTTCCGGGCGGACAACTGGGCTACCCTAGAAGGCTGCAACAGGGTTTTAACCACAACACGGAGTTCAGCATGGGATACCAAAAGATCCAGGTGCCGGCGACCGGTGACAAAATCACTGTGAATGCCGACATGTCCTTGAGCGTACCGAAGAACCCGATCATCCCGTTCATCGAGGGTGATGGCATCGGCGTCGATATCAGCCCGGTCATGATCAAGGTTGTCGACGCTGCAGTGGAAAAAGCATACAAGGGCGAGCGCAAGATCGCCTGGATGGAAGTCTACGCCGGCGAGAAGGCCACCCAGGTGTATGACCAGGACACCTGGCTGCCCCAGGAAACCCTGGACGCCGTGCGCGACTACGTGGTTTCCATCAAGGGCCCGCTGACCACCCCGGTCGGTGGCGGCATCCGCTCCCTGAACGTGGCCCTGCGCCAGCAACTCGATCTCTACGTCTGCCAGCGCCCGGTACGCTGGTTCGAAGGCGTGCCCAGCCCGGTGAAGAAGCCCGGCGACGTGGACATGGTGATCTTCCGCGAGAACTCCGAGGACATCTATGCCGGCGTCGAGTGGAAGGCCGGTTCGCCGGAAGCGGAGAAGGTCATCAAGTTCCTCACCGAGGAAATGGGCGTCAAGAAGATCCGCTTCACCGAGAACTGCGGCATCGGCATCAAGCCGGTTTCCCAGGAAGGCACCAAGCGCCTGGTGCGCAAGGCCCTGCAATACGCCGTCGACAACGACCGCAGTTCGGTGACCCTGGTGCACAAGGGCAACATCATGAAGTTCACCGAGGGTGCCTTCAAGGATTGGGGCTACGAAGTCGCGCGCGATGAATTCGGCGCCGAGCTGCTGGACGGCGGTCCGTGGATGCAGTTCAAGAATCCGAAGACCGGCAAGAACGTCGTGGTCAAGGACGTGATCGCCGACGCCATGTTGCAGCAGATCCTGCTGCGCCCCGCCGAGTACGACGTGATCGCCACCCTGAACCTGAACGGCGACTATCTCTCCGACGCCCTGGCGGCCGAGGTCGGCGGCATCGGCATCGCGCCCGGCGCCAACCTGTCCGATTCGGTGGCCATGTTCGAGGCGACCCACGGCACCGCGCCGAAGTACGCCGGCCAGGACAAGGTCAACCCGGGTTCGCTGATCCTCTCCGCGGAGATGATGCTGCGCCACATGGGTTGGACCGAGGCGGCCGACCTGATCATCAAGGGCACCAACGGGGCGATCGCCGCCAAGACCGTGACCTATGACTTCGAACGCCTGATGGACGGCGCGACCCTGCTGTCCTGCTCGGAGTTCGGCGACGCGATGATTGCCAAGATGTAGGAAGGGCTAGCGCCCGAACGAGAAAAAGGCCGGTTCGCACCGGCCTTTTTCATTTCCGCATCCGCGCTGGGGTCAGGCTTCGATGGGCGTCGCCTGCGGCTCTTCCTGCGGGGCGGGGGCGGAGGGTGCGGCGGTTGTCGCGGTGGCGGGGCTGATGTTGATGGCATGCAGTCCCTTCGGTCCCTGGATGATCTCGAAATTGACCGGCTGGCCCGCCTTGAGTGTCTTGTAACCGTCCATCTGAATGGCCGAGTAATGGGCGAACAGGTCCTCATCTCGGCCCTCGGCCAGGATGAACCCGTAGCCCTTGGCGTTGTTGAACCACTTGACCTTACCGCTGAGCATGCTCATATCCCTCTGCAAAGGACTCCAACGCTGGAGTATCATCCACTACGATCCCGCGTCCGACCTGGGTCGAGACGGGTGCGGAACCCCTGATACCCTGTAGGGGTATTCCATTGTTTGTAACACCCTTTTGCAGTTAGTCAAGGCGCTGAACCATACGCCTGAGAAACGGATCAACATCATGTCGGTCCATAACTTTCCAGAAAGGCAAAGCTTTTTTTCCTCATGCATGCACCTAGCCAGATTCGACTAACATTCAATCAGGACCATCCCGAGCCTCATGAGCACGAGGACGAAGGGGCGGGGCTCGCGGTACAGGAGTCGAAGCCTGTATTACAGCCGCCACCGTTGTATAAGGTGGTACTGTTCAACGACGATTACACGCCGATGGACTTTGTTGTTGAAGTGCTGGAAGTGTTCTTCAACATGGACCGGGAAAAAGCCACCAAGATCATGTTGACGGTACATACTCAGGGTAAGGCGGTCTGCGGCTTGTTTACCCGGGACGTGGCCGAAACCAAGGCGATGCAGGTCAATCAGTATGCACGGGAGAGCCAGCATCCATTGCTCTGCGAGATAGAGAAAGACAGTTGATCGGATGTTTGGGAGCGAGGTGAAGCCATGTTGAATCGAGAGCTCGAAGTCACCCTCAATCTCGCCTTCAAGGAGGCGAGGGCCAAACGCCATGAATTCATGACGGTTGAGCACCTGCTGCTGGCCTTGCTGGACAATGAGGCGGCGGCAACGGTATTGCGTGCGTGCGGTGCCAACCTGGACAAGCTGCGGCGCGACCTGCAGGAATTCATCGATTCCACCACGCCGCTGATCCCGCAGCACGACGACGAGCGCGAAACCCAGCCGACGCTGGGCTTCCAGCGCGTCCTGCAGCGTGCGGTGTTCCACGTGCAGAGTTCCGGCAAGCGCGAAGTGACCGGGGCCAATGTCCTGGTGGCGATCTTCAGCGAACAGGAAAGCCAGGCGGTGTTCCTGCTCAAGCAGCAGAGCATCGCGCGTATCGATGTGGTGAACTACATCGCCCATGGTATCTCCAAGGTGCCCGGGCATGCCGAACATCCGCAGGATGGGGAGCAGGATATGCAGGATGAGGAAGGTGGCGAGTCGGCCACGTCCAACCATCCGCTGGACGCCTATGCCAGCAACCTCAACGAACTGGCTCGCCAGGGGCGGATCGACCCGCTGGTGGGGCGTGAGCATGAAGTCGAGCGGGTGGCGCAGATCCTTGCCCGCCGGCGCAAGAACAACCCGCTGCTGGTAGGCGAGGCGGGGGTCGGCAAGACGGCCATCGCCGAGGGCCTGGCCAAACGCATCGTCGATGGCCAGGTGCCGGACCTGCTGGCCGACAGCGTGGTCTACTCCCTCGACCTGGGTGCCTTGCTCGCGGGTACCAAGTACCGCGGCGACTTCGAGAAGCGCTTCAAGGCCTTGCTCAACGAGTTGCGCAAGCGCCCGCACGCGGTGCTGTTCATCGACGAGATCCATACCATCATTGGCGCCGGTGCGGCATCCGGCGGGGTAATGGACGCCTCCAACCTGCTCAAGCCGGTTCTGTCCTCGGGCGAGATCCGCTGCATCGGCTCGACCACCTTCCAGGAGTTCCGCGGCATCTTCGAGAAGGACCGGGCCTTGGCGCGGCGCTTCCAGAAGGTCGACGTGACCGAGCCGTCGGTGGAAGACACCTATGGCATCCTCAAGGGCCTCAAGGGGCGCTTCGAGCAGCATCACCACATCGAGTACAGCGACGAGGCGCTGCGCGCCGCGGCCGAGCTGGCGGCGCGCTACATCAACGACCGGCACATGCCGGACAAGGCCATCGACGTCATCGACGAGGCGGGCGCCTACCAGCGCCTGCAGCCGGAAGAGAAGCGCGTGAAGCGCATCGAGGTGGCGCAGGTCGAGGATATCGTGGCGAAGATCGCGCGGATCCCGCCGAAACACGTCACCACCTCCGACAAGGAGTTGCTGCGCAACCTCGAACGCGACCTCAAGCTGACCGTGTTCGGCCAGGACGACGCCATCGAGTCGCTGTCCACGGCGATCAAGCTGTCCCGGGCCGGGCTCAAGGCGCCGGACAAGCCGGTCGGCTCGTTCCTCTTCGCCGGTCCCACCGGCGTGGGCAAGACCGAGGTGGCGCGGCAGTTGGCGAAGGCCTTGGGCGTGGAGCTGGTGCGCTTCGACATGTCCGAGTACATGGAGCGGCATACCGTGTCGCGGCTGATCGGTGCGCCTCCGGGCTACGTCGGCTTCGACCAGGGCGGCCTGCTCACCGAGGCGATCACCAAGACCCCGCACTGCGTGTTGCTGCTCGACGAGATCGAGAAGGCTCACCCGGAGGTCTTCAACCTGCTGCTGCAGGTGATGGACCACGGCACCCTGACCGACAACAACGGGCGCAAGGCGGACTTCCGCAACATCATCCTGATCATGACCACCAACGCCGGCGCGGAAGTGGCGGCGCGCGCGTCGATCGGCTTCAACCAGCAGGATCACACCACCGATGCGATGGAAGTGATCAAGAAGAGCTTCACCCCGGAGTTCCGCAACCGCCTGGATACCATCATCCAGTTCGGCCGCCTGAGCACCGAGACGATCAAGAGCGTGGTCGACAAGTTCCTCACCGAGCTGCAGGCGCAGCTGGAGGACAAGCGCGTCCAGCTCGAGGTCAGCGATGCGGCGCGCGGCTGGCTGGCGGAGAAGGGCTACGACGTGCAGATGGGTGCGCGACCGATGGCGCGGCTTATCCAGGACAAGATCAAGCGGCCGTTGGCCGAGGAGATCCTGTTCGGCGAGCTGGCCGAGCATGGCGGCCTGGTGCATGTCGACCTGAAGGGCGACGAGCTGGCCTTCGAGTTCGAGATCACGGCGGCGGAGCCCGCCTGATCCGAGCGAGGCAACGAAAACGCCCGGCAGATGCCGGGCGTTTTCTTTTGCAATCGGCGAGCCGCAGCGGCTCGTGTCGACTCAGCGGGCGCGGTAGGTGATGCGGCCCTTGCTCAGGTCGTAGGGCGTCAGTTCCACGCGGACCTTGTCGCCGGTGAGGATGCGGATGTAGTTCTTGCGCATTTTGCCGGAGATGTGCGCGGTGACGACGTGCCCATTTTCCAACTCCACACGGAACATGGTGTTGGGCAGGGTGTCGACGACAGTACCTTCCATTTCGAAGCTGTCTTCTTTCGACATGCAGTAGAGCCCTCGGTATCTATGGGTGGCCCTTTCAATGAGAGGTGGGCCGTGAAAAGCGGCGTGCATTGTGCCAGAAAATCGACAATAGCGCCACACGGCTATCAGGTGAGGGCGACCCAGCGCTGGTTGACGAACAGTTCGATGGGCCGGTACTGGGTCTTGTAGTTCATCTTGCGGCAATTCTTGATCCAGTAGCCCAGGTAGACGGCCTGCAGGCCCAGGCGTTCGGTCTCGGCGATCTGCCAGAGGATCGCGTAGCGTCCCAGGCTGCGCTGCTCTTCGTCGGGATCGTAGAAGGTATAGACGGCCGAGAGTCCGTTCGGCAGCACGTCCGTCACGGCTATGGCCAGCAGGCGGCCATGCAGGCGGAACTCGAAGAAGCAGCAGAAGGGCAGGTCGCGGACCAGGAAGGTGGCGAACTGGTCGCGGCTGGGCGGATACATGTCGCCGTCGGCGTGGCGTTGCTCGATGTAGCGCCGATAGAGGTCGTAGTACTCCTCGTTGAAGCTCGGTCGCTTGCGGATCACCTGCAGTTCCGCATTGCGCTTGAGGATGCGCCGCTGCTGGCGGTTCGGGCTGAAGCCGGCGACCGGTATGCGCGCGGCGATGCAGGCGGTGCAATGCTGGCAGTGCGGACGATAGAGATGGTCGCCGCTGCGGCGGAAGCCGACCTCCGACAGCGAGGCGTACAGCTGCGTGTCCATGGGCTGGCTGGGATCGAGGAACAGGGTGGTTGCCTGCTCCTCGGGCAGGTAGCTGCACGGGTGCGGTTGCGTCGCGTAGAACTTCAGTCGGGCGAGTTCGGTCATGGTGAACTCCAGCAGGGACCCATAAGCAAGTTTATGCCAGGCACGGAAACTCGCCTAAAAATCCAGGTCGCCGGTAGGAGGCTGGTCGCGATAGCGTTGCAGGTAGTCGGCGAATTCCCCCCGGCTGATGGCGCGGGCGCCCAGGCTGTGCAGGTGGCGGGTCGGCATCTGGCAGTCGATGAGGACGAAGCCGGCGTCGCGCAGATGGCGGACCAGCGTGACGAAGCCGACCTTGGAAGCGTTGTCGGCGCGGCTGAACATCGATTCGCCGAAGAACAGCCTGCCCATGGCCAGGCCGTAGAGGCCGCCGACCAGTTGTCGCTCCTGCCAGACTTCCACGGAGTGGGCGATGCCGCGCAGGTGCAGCTCCTGGTAGGCCAGTTGCATCGGCGTGGTGATCCAGGTGCCGTCGGCGTAGTCACGCGGCGCGGCACAAGCCTGGATCACCGCCCGGAAGTCACGGTTGAAAGTGACTTCGAAGCGTTGCTGGCGCAGGCACTTGGCCAGGCTGCGGGAAACGTGCAGTTCGTCGGGGAACAGGACGGTGCGCGGGTCGGGCGACCACCAGAGGATCGGCTGGCCATCCTGGTACCAGGGGAAGCAGCCGTGGCGATAGGCTGCGACCAGGCGTTGCGGATTGAGGTCGCCGCCGGCCGCGAGCAGCCCGTTGGGCTCCTGCAGGGCCTTGTCGAGGGGTGGAAAGTCGAAGTCGGTGCGGGAAAGCCAGGTCAGCATGGCGGGGTAGGGGAGGGCGGGCCTCCCCCGGGTCCGATCAATGGTCGTCGAGGTATTTTTCGGCATCCAGCGCGGCCATGCAGCCGGCGCCGGCGGAAGTGATGGCCTGGCGGTAGACGTGGTCGGCCACGTCGCCGGCGGCGAACACGCCTTCGATGCTGGTCTGGGTGGCATTGCCTTCGCTGCCGCCGTGGATCCGCAGGTAGCCGTCGCGCATTTCCAGTTGGCCCTGGAACAGGTCGGTGTTCGGCTTGTGGCCGATGGCGATGAACACGCCGGCCAGCGATAGCTCGCTGGTGCTGCCGTCGATGGTGCTCTTCAGGCGTACGCCGGTGACGCCGCTGGCGTCGCCCAGCACCTCGTCCAGGGTGGTGTTCCAGTGCAGGCGCACGTTGCCGTTCTCGGCCTTGTCGAGCAGCTTGTCCTGGAGGATCTTCTCCGAGCGCAGCTTGTCGCGACGGTGGATCAGGTGGACTTCCTTGGCGATGTTGGCCAGGTACAGCGCTTCCTCGACGGCGGTATTGCCGCCGCCGACCACGCAGACCACCTGGTTGCGGTAGAAGAAGCCGTCGCAGGTGGCGCAGGCGGAAACGCCCTTGCCCATGAAGGCTTCTTCCGACGACATGCCCAGGTATTGCGCGGAGGCACCGGTGGCAATGATCAATGCATCGCAGGTATAAGTGCCACTATCGCCCTTCAGTGTGAAGGGGCGCTGTTGCAACTCGGCGGTGTGGATGTGGTCGTAGACGATCTCGGTGTCGAAACGCTCGGCGTGCTGCTGCATGCGGGTCATCAGCGCCGGGCCGGTAAGGCCTTCGACGTCGCCCGGCCAGTTGTCGACTTCGGTGGTGGTGGTCAGCTGGCCGCCTGGCTGGATGCCGGTGATCACCACTGGCTTGAGATTGGCGCGTGCGGCGTACACGGCGGCGGTATAGCCGGCCGGACCGGAGCCCAGGATGATGAGGCGCGAATGCTTGACTTCACTCATAAAAAGACTCCATAAGCCTTTGTCACATAAGAAAATGCGTGCTCCAATGGAGCCGCCTGAAGAGTTCTGCCGGCTATGCTACACCTATCCGCAAAAGGCCGGCAAAACCCCGGGGCCGGGATCAGCCACGCACGGATTGCCGCTGATTTCGGGTGTGATTTTTCAGAGTTTCCCTAAAGCCGTACAATAGGCGCGTTTTGACCAAGACAGCTTCTAAAGCACCAGCCGTGCGCAGGAAAAATAGCGATTTGAAGGATTCGACCACCGCGAGCCATGCCGCCGCATGGCGTCAGCAACTGCATTCCCGCCTGAAGGAAGGGGTCCTGATCGCGCTGGGCGCGCTCTGCCTCTACTTGTGGATGGCTCTGCTCACCTATGATCCGGCCGATCCGAGCTGGAGTCACTCGAGCCAGGTTGACCAGGTGCAGAATGCCGCCGGTCGGCTCGGTGCGGTATCCGCCGATATCCTGTTCATGACGCTCGGCTACTTCGCCTACCTCTTTCCGCTGTTGCTGGGCATCAAGACCTGGCAGGTATTCCGCCGCCGCAACCTACCGTGGGAATGGAACACCTGGCTGTTTTCCTGGCGCCTGGTCGGGCTGATCTTCCTGATCCTGGCCGGCTCGGCACTGGCCTACATCCATTTCCACGCCAGCGGCCACATGCCGGCCAGCGCCTCGGCCGGCGGCGCCATCGGCCAGAGCCTGGGCCGCGTCGCGGTGGATGCGCTGAACGTGCAGGGCAGCACGCTGGTGTTCTTCGCCCTGTTCCTCTTCGGCCTGACGGTGTTCGCCGACCTCTCCTGGTTCAAGGTGATGGATGTCACCGGCAAGATCACCCTGGACTTCTTCGAACTGATCCAGAACGCCTTCAATCGCTGGATGGGCGCGCGCGCCGAGCGCAAGCAACTGGTCGCGCAACTGCGCGAGGTCGACGAGCGCGTCGCCGAGGTGGTGGCGCCGAGCGTGCCGGACCGCCGCGAACAGTCCAAGGCCAAGGAGCGCCTGCTGGAACGCGAAGAGGCCCTGGCCAAGCACATGAGCGAGCGGGAGAAGCGCCCGCCGCCGAAGATCGATCCGCCACCGCCGCCGAAGGCCCCGGAGCCGAGCAAGCGCGTGCTGAAAGAGAAGCAGGCGCCGCTGTTCGTCGATACGGCGGTGGAGGGCACCCTGCCGCCGCTGTCGCTGCTCGATCCGGCGGAAGTGAAGCAGAAGAGCTACTCGCCCGAGTCGCTGGAGGCGATGTCGCGCCTGCTGGAGATCAAGCTGAAGGAGTTCGGCGTCGAGGTCAGCGTGGATTCGGTGCATCCGGGCCCCGTGATCACCCGTTTCGAGATCCAGCCCGCGGCGGGGGTCAAGGTCAGCCGCATTTCCAACCTGGCCAAGGACCTAGCGCGCTCGCTGGCGGTGATCAGCGTGCGGGTGGTGGAAGTGATTCCCGGCAAGACCACTGTCGGCATCGAGATTCCCAACGAAGACCGGCAGATGGTGCGCTTCTCCGAAGTGCTGTCGTCGCCGGAGTACGACGAGCACAAGTCCACCGTGCCGCTGGCCCTGGGCCACGACATCGGCGGTCGGCCGATCATCACCGACCTGGCGAAGATGCCGCACCTGCTGGTGGCCGGTACCACCGGCTCCGGTAAGTCGGTGGGGGTCAACGCCATGCTCCTGTCGATCCTGTTCAAGTCCACGCCGAGTGAGGCGCGACTGATCATGATCGACCCGAAGATGCTCGAACTGTCGATCTACGAAGGGATCCCGCACCTGCTCTGCCCGGTGGTCACCGACATGAAGGAAGCCGCCAACGCCCTGCGCTGGAGCGTGGCGGAGATGGAGCGGCGCTACCGCCTGATGGCGGCCATGGGCGTGCGCAACCTGGCTGGCTTCAACCGCAAGGTGAAGGACGCCGAGGAGGCCGGCACGCCGCTGACCGACCCGCTGTTCCGTCGCGAAAGCCCGGACGACGAGCCGCCGCAGCTGAGCACCCTGCCGACCATCGTGGTGGTGGTCGACGAATTCGCCGACATGATGATGATCGTCGGCAAGAAGGTCGAGGAGCTTATCGCCCGTATCGCGCAGAAGGCGCGGGCGGCCGGTATCCACCTGATCCTGGCGACCCAGCGGCCGTCGGTGGACGTGATCACCGGCCTGATCAAGGCCAACATTCCGACCCGGATCGCCTTCCAGGTCTCCAGCAAGATCGACTCGCGCACCATCCTCGACCAGGGGGGCGCCGAACAACTGCTCGGCCACGGCGACATGCTCTACCTGCCGCCGGGCACAGGCCTGCCGATTCGCGTACACGGCGCCTTCGTTTCCGACGACGAGGTGCACCGGGTGGTCGAGGCCTGGAAGCTGCGCGGCGCGCCCGACTACATCGAGGACATCCTCGCTGGCGTCGACGAAGGCGGCGGCGGTGGCGGTTCCTTCGATGGCGGCGACGGCTCCGGCGAAGGCAGCGAGGACGACCCGCTCTACGACGAGGCGGTACGTTTCGTCACCGAGAGTCGCCGGGCATCGATCTCCGCCGTGCAACGCAAGCTGAAGATCGGCTACAACCGCGCCGCGCGGATGATCGAGGCGATGGAGATGGCCGGCGTGGTCACCCCGATGAATACCAACGGCTCCCGCGAAGTCATCGCGCCGGCGCCGGTTCGTGATTGAACCCGACAGGTTTTAGAGGATTCCGATGCGACTGATCCGCACGTTGTTCGTTGCCGCCCTGGCCATGGGCGCTTCGCTGGCCCATGCCGACGACAGCGCCGCTGTCCAGCGCCTGACCGGCCTGCTGAACAAGGCCCAGACCCTGACCGCGCGTTTTTCCCAACTGACCCTGGACGGTAGCGGCACGCGCCTGCAGGAAACCGCCGGCCAACTGAGCCTGAAGCGGCCGGGACTGTTCCGCTGGCATACCGATGCGCCGAACGAGCAATTGCTCATTTCCAACGGCGAGAAGGTCTGGCTGTACGACCCGGACCTGGAGCAGGTGACCATCCAGAAGCTCGATCAGCGCCTGACCCAGACGCCGGCGCTGCTGCTCTCCGGCGACATCTCGAAGATCAGCGAAAGCTTCGCCATCACCTACAAGGAAGGCGGCAACGTAGTCGATTTCGTGCTCAAGCCGAAGACCAAGGACACCCTCTTCGACACCTTGCGTCTGTCGTTCCGCAGCGGCAAGGTGAACGACATGCAGATGATCGATGGCGTCGGCCAGCGCACCAACATCCTGTTCTTCGACGTGAAGATGAACGAGGCGCTGGATGCCAAGCAATTCACCTTCGACGTTCCGCCGGGCGTCGACGTGATCCAGGAGTAAGCGCAAGCCGTGGATCTGTTCCGCAGCGAGCCCGTCGCGCAGCCCCTGGCGGCACGGCTGAGGCCCGCAAACCTGGACGAGTACGTGGGGCAGGAACACCTGCTGGCCCGCGGCAAGCCCTTGCGCGAGGCGCTGGAGCAGGGCGCGCTGCACTCGATGATCTTCTGGGGCCCGCCGGGAGTCGGCAAGACTACCCTGGCGCGGCTGCTGGCGCAGGTGTCGGACGCCCATTTCGAGACCATTTCCGCGGTGCTGTCCGGGGTCAAGGAGATCCGCCAGGCGGTCGAGGTGGCCAAGCAGCACGCGGCGCAATACGGGCGCCGGACCATCCTGTTCGTCGATGAGGTGCACCGCTTCAACAAGAGCCAGCAGGATGCCTTCCTGCCCTATGTGGAAGACGGCACGCTGATCTTCATTGGCGCGACCACCGAGAACCCGTCCTTCGAGTTGAACAATGCGCTGCTCTCGCGGGCTCGCGTGTATGTCCTCAAGAGCCTCGACGAAGCCGCCCTGCGCAAGCTGGTGGGCCGCGCGCTGAACGAGGACAAGGGCCTCGGCAAGCGCAAGCTGAGGCTGCCGGAGGAGAGCTTCCAGGTTCTCCTGGCCGCCGCCGACGGCGATGGGCGGCGCCTGCTGAACCTGCTGGAGAACGCTGCCGACCTCGCCGAGGACGGCAGCGAGATCAGCCCCGAGCTGCTGCAGAATCTGCTCGGCGATACCCGCCGACGTTTCGACAAGGGCGGCGAGGCGTTCTACGACCAGATCAGCGCGCTGCACAAGTCGGTGCGCGGCTCCAATCCCGACGCGGCACTCTATTGGTTCGCGCGTATGCTCGACGGCGGCTGCGATCCCCTGTACATCGCCCGGCGGGTGGTGCGCATGGCCAGCGAGGAGGTTGGCAACGCCGATCCTCGCGCCCTCGGCCTATGCCTGTCGGCCTGGGACGTGCAGGAGCGCCTGGGCAGCCCCGAAGGCGAGCTGGCGGTGGCCCAGGCCATCGTCTACCTGGCCTGTGCGCCGAAGAGCAATGCGGTGTACAGCGCGTTCAACGCGGCGATGCGCGACGTCGCCGAAAGCGGCTCGCGGGAAGTGCCATTGCACTTGCGCAACGCGCCGACCAAATTGATGAAGAGCCTCGGCTATGGCGAGGAATACCGCTACGCCCACGACGAGCCGGATGCCTATGCCGCCGGAGAGGATTATTTCCCCGAGGATCTGGAGCCGCGGCGTTACTATCAACCGGTGCCGAGGGGCCTGGAACTGAAGATCCGCGACAAGCTGGAACACCTGGCCGAGCTGGATCGCACCAGTCCCCGCCAACGCAGAAAATCCTGAGCGGTATGGGCTCGGCGGAGCTAGCCAGGCTTCCGCGACGGCGTCGATGACGTCGCCGGGGCCGGCGAAGCGCCAACCGGGCCACGAACCGCCGATAACCGACACGAGACGAGAAAAGAGCATGCTCGATCCCAAACTGGTACGCACCCAGCCGCAAGAAGTGGCTGCCCGCCTGGCCACCCGTGGCTTCCAACTGGATGTCGCACGCATCGAAGCGCTGGAAGAGCAGCGCAAGTCGGTACAGACCCGTACCGAGCAGCTGCAAGCCGAGCGCAACGCGCGTTCCAAGGCGATCGGCCAGGCCAAGCAGCGTGGCGAGGACATCGCGCCGCTGCTGGCCGATGTCGATCGCATGGGCTCCGAGCTGGAGGAAGGCAAGCGCCAGCTGGACGCCATCCAGGGCGAACTGGATGCCATGCTGCTGGGCATTCCCAACCTGCCGCACGAGTCGGTGCCGGTCGGTGCCGACGAGGACGCCAACGTCGAAGTGCGTCGCTGGGGCACGCCGAAGACCTTCGATTTCGAGGTCAAGGACCATGTCGCCCTCGGTGAACGGCACGGCTGGCTGGATTTCGAGACCGCTGCCAAGCTTTCCGGCGCGCGCTTCGCCCTCATGCGCGGCCCGATCGCCCGCCTGCATCGCGCCCTGGCGCAGTTCATGATCAACCTGCATACCGCCGAGCATGGCTACGAGGAGGCCTACACCCCTTATCTCGTCCAGGCTCCGGCGCTGCAAGGCACCGGCCAGTTGCCGAAGTTCGAGGAGGACCTGTTCAAGATCGGCCGCGACGGCGAAGCTGACCTCTACCTGATCCCGACCGCCGAGGTTTCGCTGACCAACATCGTCTCCGGGCAGATCCTCGACGCCAAGCAATTGCCGCTGAAGTTCGTCGCCCATACCCCGTGCTTCCGCAGCGAGGCCGGTGCCTCCGGGCGCGATACCCGCGGCATGATCCGCCAGCATCAGTTCGACAAGGTGGAGATGGTGCAGATCGTCGATCCGGCCACTTCCTACGAGGCGCTGGAAGGCCTGACCGCCAACGCCGAGCGCGTCCTGCAACTGCTCGAGTTGCCGTATCGGGTGCTGGCGCTGTGCACCGGCGACATGGGCTTCGGTTCGACCAAGACCTACGACCTGGAAGTCTGGGTTCCCAGCCAGGACAAGTACCGCGAGATTTCCTCCTGCTCCAACTGCGGCGACTTCCAGGCCCGGCGCATGCAGGCCCGCTACCGCAATCCGGAAACCGGCAAGCCCGAGCTGGTGCACACCCTCAACGGCTCCGGCCTGGCCGTCGGCCGCACCTTGGTGGCGGTACTGGAGAACTACCAGCAGGCGGACGGCTCGATCCGTGTGCCGGAAGTCCTCAAGCCCTACATGGCTGGCATCGAGGTGATCGGCTGACATGGATTTCCTGCCGCTGTTCCACTCCTTGCAAGGGCGCCTCGCGCTGGTGGTCGGTGGCGGCGAAGTCGCCCTGCGCAAGGCGCGCCTGCTGGCCGACGCCGGCGCGCGTCTGCGCGTGGTCGCGCCGCAGATCCACATCGAACTGCGGCATCTGGTGGAGCAGGGCGGCGGCGAGCTGCTCGAACGCGACTACCAGGACGGCGACCAGCCCGGCTGCGCCCTGATCATCGCCGCCACCGACGACGAACCGCTGAACGCCGAGGTGTCGCGAGCGGCCAATGCGCGCGGGATACCGGTCAACGTGGTGGACGCGCCGGCCCTGTGCAGCGTGATCTTCCCGGCCATCGTCGACCGTTCGCCGCTGGTGGTGGCGGTCTCCAGCGGCGGCGATGCGCCCGTGCTGGCGCGGCTGATCCGGGCCAAGCTGGAAACCTGGATTCCCTCGACCTACGGGCAACTGGCCGGACTCGCCAGCCGCTTCCGCCACCGGGTCAAGGAATTGCTACCCGACCTGCAGCAGCGCCGGGTGTTCTGGGAAAACCTGTTCCAGGGCGAGATCGCCGAGCGTGTCCTGGCCGGCCGTCCGGCGGAAGCCGAGCGTCTCCTGGAGGAGCACCTGGCCGGCGGCCTCGCGCACATAGCCACGGGCGAGGTATATCTGGTCGGGGCCGGGCCGGGGGATCCGGACCTGCTGACGTTCCGTGCCCTGCGCCTGATGCAGCAGGCCGACGTGGTGCTCTACGATCGCCTGGTGGCGCCGTCGATCCTCGAATTATGCCGCCGCGATGCCGAACGCCTGTACGTCGGCAAGCGCCGCGCCGAACATGCGGTGCCGCAGGATCGGATCAACCGCCTGCTGGTGGAGCTGGCCAGCCAGGGCAAGCGCGTGCTGCGCCTGAAGGGTGGCGACCCGTTCATCTTCGGCCGCGGCGGTGAGGAAATCGACGAACTGGCTGCCCACGGCATACCTTTCCAGGTCGTGCCGGGAATCACCGCGGCCAGCGGCTGCGCGGCCTACGCCGGGATTCCACTGACTCATCGCGATCATGCGCAATCGGTTCGTTTCGTCACCGGTCATCTGAAGGACGGCACCACCGACCTGCCGTGGCAGGACCTGGTAGCGCCTGGCCAGACCCTGGTGTTCTACATGGGCCTGGTGGGATTGCCGGTGATCTGCGAGCAACTGGTCGCCCACGGTCGCTCCGCACAGACCCCGGCGGCGCTGATCCAGCAGGGGACCACCGCCCAGCAGCGGGTATTCACCGGAACCCTGGAAAACCTGCCGCAACTGGTGGCTGAGCACGAAGTGCATGCGCCGACCCTGGTGATCGTCGGCGAAGTCGTGCAACTGCGCGACAAGCTGGCCTGGTTCGAAGGCGCCCGCGAGGACGCCTGAGCCTTCAGCCTTCTCCCCAGATGCCCTTGCCGGGAAGTCGTTCCCGGCCTGGCGCGCGCGCCAGGTCGAGACGCGGGCCCAGCGGTACTATCCCGGTCGGGTTGATGGTGCGGTGGCTGGCGTAGTAGTGCCCCTTGATATGTTCGAAGTCCACTGTCTCGCCGATGCCCGGGCGTTGGTACAGCTCGCGCAACCAGCCGGAGAGATTCGGGTAGTCTTCGATGCGCCGCAGGTTGCACTTGAAGTGTCCGTGGTACACCGCATCGAAGCGCACCAGGGTGGTGAACAGGCGGATATCGGCCTCGGTCAGGTATTCGCCGGCCAGGTAGCGGCGTTCGCCGAGCAAGCCTTCCAGGTAGTCCAGCTCCTCGAACAACTGGACGAAGGCCTCCTCGTAGGCGTCCTGGCGAGTGGCGAAGCCAGCACGGTACACGCCGTTGTTGACCGCAGGATAGATGCGTCCGTTGAGGCGTTCGATCTCCTCGCGCAGCGGCTCCGGGTAGAAGTCCAGCGCGTTGGCGCCGATGGCGTCGAAGGCGCTGTTGAAGATGCGGACGATATCGGCTGATTCGTTGTTGACGATCTTCTGCGCCTGCTTGTCCCACAGCAGCGGCACCGTGACCCGGCCGCTGTAGTGCGGGTCGTCGCGGGTGTAGCGCTGGTGCAGAAAGGCCAGGCCGTCGAGGCGATCGCCGGTGGAGCCGTGGGCGGGGTCGAAGGTCCAGCCGTTCTCGCGCATCAGCCAACTGACCACCGAAACATCGACCAGCGACTCCAGCCCCTTCAGCTTGCGCACGATCAGGGTCCGATGGGCCCAGGGGCAGGCCAGCGAGACATAGAGATGGTAGCGCCCGCTCTCGGCGGGGAACGCCGGCTCGCCCAGCCAATGGCGGCGCTGGGCGTTTTCGCGCTGGAAGCGGCCGTCTTTCTGTGTGTCATACCACTGGTCGTGCCAGCGGCCATCGATCAACTGTCCCATGAGCGGGTTCCTCCATACGTCGTTGGAGGAACAGTCTAGTGTCGGGCGATCGATAAATTTATATAAATAAAGGGCTATTCGTATCGATCAGATCGATTCGTTTCGGGTCGCCCAGTAGTGTGCGGCTTCCTTGAAGGCTTCTTCGCGATTCTTGCCAAGGGCCCGTAGCGCCAGGGCCATGCTGGAGAGCACCGCCAGGTGGCCATAGGCGTCGCCTTCGCGGCCGTCCCAGACGGCCCGAAGGAAACCCGGGTCGAGCTGTTCCGGCTTCATGTGCCGGTGCGTCGACAATGCCGGCCATTCCTCGTCCCAGGCTTCGCCCTGGTCGCAACCATACAGGTGGGCGACGACGTCCGGGTTGACTTCGATCTCGCCGCCTTCGCCCTTGATGACGATGGCCCGGTCGCCGAGCAGGCGGCTGGCCTCGCGGTGGGTTTCCTGGTAACCGGGGTGGAAGATGCTCTGCAGGATGCAATCCGCATTCAGGGGGTTGAGCAGGCGAACCAGCGAATGGATCGGCGAGCGCAGGCCGAGGGTATTGCGCAGATCGATCATGCGTTGCAGCACCGGCATCCAGGCACCGAGCGGAATGAACGCCAGGTGGCCGCGCTCCAGGGCCTGTTCTACCTGCAGCCAGTCGTGGCAGAGCGGGATCTCCAGCGCCGCCAGCAACTGTTCGCTGTACAGGCGTCCGGCGGTATGCGCGCCGCCGCCGTGCATGAGGATGCGCACGCCATGGCCGGCCAGGCACTTGGCGGCCAGCAGGTACCAGGGCAGGTGGCGCTTCTTGCCGGCGTAACTGGGCCAGTCGAGGTCGACGCGCAAGGACGGGACTTGCAGGCGCTCGCGCACCGCCTCGGTGAAACCGGCCAGTTCCTCGCTGCTTTCCTCCTTGTGCCGCAGGAGCATGAGGAAGGCGCCCAGCTGGGTGTCCTCGACCCGGCCGTCGAGGATCATGCCGAGGGCCTCGCGGGCTTCCTCCCGGGTCAGGCTGCGCGCTCCGCGCTTGCCTTTGCCGAGGATGCGGACGAACTGGGCGAACGGATGTTCGGCGGGAGTCGAGAGAGTCATAGACAGTTGCTCGGTTTCGGCAGGCCGGCCAGCTTCGCGCCAAGCTTGGCCGGGGCGCCCTTGAACAGGTGGTTGAGGTGCAGGCTGTTGCCCTTGTCCGGACCCAGTCGCTGGGCGACGTACTTGATCAGCGGGCGGTTGGCCGGAGACAGCTGGAACTCCGCATAGAACTCGCGGAGCAGTTGGAGAATCTCCCAGTGCTCGGCGGTCAGGGCCAGCTCCTCGCGGGCGGCCAGGGCTTCCGCCACCGGCTCCGACCAATCGTCGAGGGCGGCGAGGTAGCCGTCCTTGTCCAGCCGGATTTCCCGGCCTTCCAGCATAAGGAGCGTCATAGCCAACTGTTGACCTTGTCGAAGCGGGTGGCGAGTTCGACGAAGCCGGGGTAGTCCACCGCCACCAGGCGAGCGGGGACGTCCTCGATACCGCGCGCCTGGAGGTCTTCCAGCAGGGCGAACAGTTCGATTTCCGCCGGCATCAGTTCCAGGGCCTGGCAGGCGTGGCTGCCGGCCAGCAGGGCGTGCACGGCGTCGCCGCAGAGCAGCAGGCCGTCGCCGGGGTTGAGCAGGTACAGGCAACTGCCCAGGCGGCCGTCATTGAACGGCGAGCGGGACAGTACGTGGAGGGTCGTGGCCATCAGAGGGTAATCACCTGGTCGTAGCGTTGCAGCAGGTCGCGCAGGGCCTGGTCGTTGAGCACCTCGACCGCGAGGGCCAGGCGCTCTTCAGCCAGGCCACGCTCGCGCAGGCTACGGGCCGAGACGTAGAGGTCGTCCACGCCGAACATCGGCAGGGCCTGCAGGTTGGCCTGCAGGTCCTTCTGCTGCAGGTGCGCAGGATGCTGGCCGGGAGCCAGCTGGAACGCGCCGTCGTCGAGGAACAGCATGCCGACCGGTAGATCGAAGGCGCCGCCGGCCAGGGCTATGTCCAGCGCCTCGCGGGCGCTCGGGCCGGACCAGGGCGACTGGCGGCTGATGATCAGCAGCGACTGGCTCATCGGTCGCCTCCGAAGCAGACCAGGCGGTCCGCGCTTTGCGCCGCCTCGTGCAACTGGCCGAGTCCGGACAGTTCCCATGGTGCGCCAAGGTTGGCGCCGGGACGGCCGTAGCGTTCGGCTTCCTCGGCGTTCAGCACGCCGCGGCGCAGGGCGGCGGCGATGCAGACCACGGCGTCCAGGCCGTTGCGCTCGACCAGCTCGCGCCAGGCGGTGGGCAGGTCGAACTCGTCCTGGCCGCTCACGACGTTGGCCGAGGCGCTGTGCACGCCGTCCTGGTAGAAGAACAGGCGGACGATTTCGTGCCCGCCGGCCAGCGCGGCTTCGCTGAAGCGCAGCGCGCGGCGGGCGGCGGGGGAGTGGGGAGGGTCGAATAGGGCGATGGTGAATTTCATGCTGCGATACGCGAAGGATTTCTTCGAATGATAAACCAATGCCTGTGTTTTGCCGGTCCGCAAATGAAAAAGCCCGTCGCGGGGACGGGCTTTTCCGGAGGCGTTTTCTATCAGTCGTCGCCGCCGGCGATGCCGAAGATCTGCAACAGGCTGATGAACAGGTTGTAGATCGACACGTACAGGCTGATGGTGGCCATGATGTAGTTGCGTTCGCCGCCGTGGATGATCGCGCTGGTCTGGTAGAGGATCATCGCCGAGGAGAACAGGACGAAGCCGGCGCTGATCGCCAGTTGCAGGCCGCTGATCTGGAAGAACAGCGATACCAGCACGGCGCCCAGCAGGACGAAGAAGCCGGCGGTGATGAAGCCGGACAGGAAGCTCATGTCCTTGCGGGTGGTCAGCACATAGGCGGACAGGCCGAAGAACACCAGGGCGGTCATGGCGAACGCCGAAGTGATGACGCTGCCGCCGTTGGGCAGGCCGAGGTACATGTTGAGGATCGGGCCGAGCGTGTAGCCCATGAAGCCGGTCAGGGCGAAAGTGCTGACCAGACCCCAGGCGCTGTTGCGCAGCTTCACGGTGAGGAAGAACAGGCCGTAGAAGCCGATCAGCACCACGAACACGTTCGGATAGGGCAGGCGCATCTGCTGCGAAACGTAGGCCACCAGGCCGCTGAAGGCCAGGGTGAGTGCCAGCAGGCCGTAGGTATTGCGCAGAACGCCGCTGACTTCACGCTGTTCCGCGACGGCGGAGTTCAGCTGATATTGCTGTTCTTGCATGGTGTGGGTACTCCTTAACGGGAACGGGTCCATGACGTACTGATGGGCATGATAGCAAAGCCTCTGCCAGGGCCAATCGATAGAGTTTGACAGTGTGTTGCTATCCGGTACTATGGCGCCCCGCGATGCGGAGGTGTGGCCGAGTGGTTTAAGGCAACGGTCTTGAAAACCGTCGAAGGGGAGACTCTTCCGTGAGTTCGAATCTCACCGCCTCCGCCATATCCGCGTACTGAAAAGCCCCGCTGAGCGGGGCTTTTGCATTTTCGGGGCGCCGCTCTTCCGCACTTCCGGGTCGTTTCCGCAGCCTGCCCGGCGTCGATTCGATGACTCTCCGATTTCATCGGGTAATGGCTTCAGATCACGAAGAAGCCGTGGGTTCCGTCGCGACCGAGTTGTTCCACCAGGCCGAACTCCCAGTCCAGGTAGCCCTGCATCGCTTCGCGCGGATTGTCGGTACCTTCGTAGGGGCGGCGGTAGCGGTCGATGCGCGGCGACGCCAACAGGCTTTCGCCGTCTTCCGTCGGCAGGCCCGCGGCGACCCAGGCGCTGGTGCCGCCGTCGAGAAGGAACACTGGCTTGCCGCTGAGTGCCTGGACTTCCGCCACGGCGAAGCGCGCCAGCAGGCTGCTGCCGCAGGTGAGTACGTAGCGCTCGGCCGTGCCCAGCCGTTCCAGTGCCTGCTTCAACTGGCTGCGCAATACCCAGGCGGCGCCGGGGATGTGGCGTTTCGCATAGTTGGCGCTGGCGGTGAAGTCGAGCACCCGGGTGCCCGGTTCGCCCAGCCAGTCGGCGAGGGTGGTCGGGTCGGTGGTGTCGGCCCGGGGTTGCCTCGGCAGCGGCGCGCTCCAGGCGCCTCTCTCGCTTAAGTCGGCGTCGGAGAGTCCGTCCAGTACCGCGACCTGCCAGCCCATCTGGGCCAGCCAGGAGGCGCTCATGTTGGCGCGTACGCCATCGTCGTCCACCAGTACCAGGCGCGCGCCGCGCACGCTGGCGACATGGTCGGTTTCCTGAACCAACTGGCCACCGGGCGTGGAGCGGGAGCCAGGCAGGTGACCGGCTTCGTATTCCTCGGGCGTGCGTACGTCGAGCAGGTAGGTGGTGCGGTCGTGCTCGTCCTGCCATTGGGCCAGACCGGCCAGGTCGAGGCGTTCGACGCCGGCGCGGTCGGCGACGGCACGGGCGCGCTGGGCGGCGGCCTTGCGAGTGTCCTGGGAGATCGCACCGAAGCGTCGCGTCTGGCCGTGTTCCAGTTGCTGACCGGCCAGCGTCCAGCCGATGGTGCCGTTGCGTAATGCCGCCACCGGGTTGGGGATGCCGGCGTTGAGCAGCGACTGGGTACCGATGATGCTACGAGTGCGCCCGGCACAGTTGACTATCACCCGGGTGCGCGGGTCCGGCGCCAGTTCGGCGACGCGCAGCACCAGTTCGGCGCCGGGCACGCTGATGCCGCCGGGGATACTCATGGTCTGGTATTCGTCGAAACGACGGGCATCCAGGATCACCGCGTCGGCCCTGGCGTCGAGCAAAGCCTGTACTTCCTCCGCGGCCAGCGATGGCGTGTGGCGCTCGGCCTCCACCAGTTCGCCGAAGGCCTTGCTTGGCACGTTCACATCCCTGAACAGCTCGCCGCCGGCGTTGCGCCAACCGGACAGGCCGCCATCGAGCAAGGCCACGTCGCTGTAGCCGAGGTCGAGGAGGCGTTGCGCGGCGACCGGCGCCAGGCCTTCGCCGTCGTCGTAGACGGTAATCGGCGTGTCGCGGCGCGGCACCCGGGCATGGATCTCCAGTTCCAGCCTGGACAGCGGCAGGTTGGCGGCGAACAGGGGATGGGCCTGGGCGAACGGGTCCTCCTCGCGCACGTCGAGCAGCGCCAGCTCCCGGCGGGCGAGGAGAGCGGCGCGGATATCGTGGAAGGTGCGTACGGCGATCTGGCTCATGCGGGGTTCTCTTTCGACAGGTCCCAGATATTGGGCAAGCGGCTGTTGGAATAGCCGGAAATGAAGGGTTTTTCCTCACCTTCGGCGCTGAACACGGCACGCCGTACCGCACCGATATTGGCGCCGTAGACGTGGATACTGATGGATGTGCGGTCGCTGAAGGCGTTGCTCACCTGGTGCACGTCGCCAATGCGTGGCGACAGCGCTTCGACCTCGCCGGGCTCCAGGCGTCGACGGGCTCCGCTGGGATGCGGACGCCCCCCCGCATCGAAGGCGTACGGCTGCGAGTATTCGGCCCCGCGGAGCATGCCGATCAGGCCCCAGACCCGATGATCGTGTACCGGTGTGATCTGGCCCGGCCCCCAGACGAAGCTGACCACCGAGAAGCGCTGCCGTGAGTCGACATGCAGCAGGTACTGTTGGTAGCGCTGTGGATCGGGGCGGGCGCAGTCTTCCGGCAGCCAGTCGTCCTGGCGCACCAGCTCGGCCAGCAGGGGGTGGGCTTGGGCGAGCAGGGTGGATTCGTCGGGACGGCTGTCGAGCAGTGTCGCCAGCTCGCCGATGAACTGGCGCAGGCGGTCGAGGCGCAGGATGGATGACATGCGGGGATTCACTCCGGGAAGTTCTGGCGGTACGGTAGCAAACGCTTTTTTATTCCTGAAATGCATTTTGAATCTAAGCTAATATGCGAGAAATGCAATTGGTGCCGGCCCCATGAAAATCGATGACATCGACGCCTTCGTCGCGGTGATCCGCAACGCTTCCCTGAGCCAGGCCGCCGAGAGCCTGGGCCTGACCCAGTCTGCGATCACCCGGCGGGTACAGAGCCTGGAGGAGTCCCTCGGAGTGGCATTGCTGGACCGCAATACCAAGCCGCTCAAACCCACCGCCAGCGGACTGCGGGTCTACGAACAGTGCCGGCGGGTGCTGCGCGAGGTGGATGGCCTGCGTGAACTGGTGGCCGGTGACGCCACACCAAGTGGCGTGCTGCGCCTGGGCGTGCCGCAGAGTATCGGCGAGGTGGTGTTGCTGGATGCCCTTCGGCGGCTGGCCGACGAGTACCCGGAGCTGCGCGCGCAGGTCGGCACTGGCTGGGGCAGCCATTTGCTGGCGCGCCTGGAGAATGCCGAACTGGACGCGGCAGTGGTGTTGTTTCCGCCAAGCAAGGTGTTCCCCGAAGAACTCGGCGCCACGCCCCTAGGGCGCATGGAACTCTGCGTGGTGGTCGCCCGCGACAGTACCATCCAGGCGCGACGCCTGCTCGATTGCTACCACCATGGCTGGGTGCTCAACCCCGATGGCTGCGGCTTCCGTGCCGGCCTGCAACGGGCCCTGGCCGATCAGGGCCTGGGCCTGCAACTGAACCTCGAGACTTTCGGCAGCGAGCTGCAACTGGGCCTGGTCGCCGCGGGCCGGGGTCTCGGCCTGGTGCCGGCGCCGGCCCTGGCGCGTAGCCGCTACCGCGATCAGTTGCAGGTGCTGCAACTGGAGGATTTCCAGCCGCTGATCCAGCTCTGGCTGGTGCGTCCGCGCCTGCTGGGCAATCTGGAGACGCCGGCACGGCTGTTCGGCAGGGCGGTGGCCGAGGGGTTGGATATGCAAGCCGGTTGAGTAGCGGCGCCGGGAGATCCCCGGGAGACGGGAGCGTGAATGAGAAGGGGCTGCAGTCGGGATCAACATTCCCCTGCGAGCCCCTTTTCGCTTCAGAGGGAAGAGGGAGCGAGGGCGGCTACGCATAATGTCCGCCTTGGGAAACGCAAAGACGGAAAAGCTAAATATGCGCGTTTAGCATATTAAGATATGACAAAAATGAATTTCCATCATGTAGTTTCAGTCTGTAGCTTCTAAGAAAAGCACCCATGCAGATGTTTTTCTTATAACGACAGCCGCCAACCTTATCAGTCGAGCGGCCCAGGCGAGGGCAACAGCGTGAGCGTGGAAATTCTCGGCATGATCACCGCCACACCGAGTTCCGAGGTGGACCAGCCGTTGGGGGAGGCTGTGGACGCCGGTTTCGTCCGGCGTTTCGCCCAGGCCCATGAGGACGCCGGCTTCGACCGGGTGCTGGTGGGGTATTTCAGCAATGCCGCCGAGGGCGCGGTGGTCAGTTCCTTCGTCGCCGCTGCCACCCGGCGCCTTGGCGTTCTCCTGGCCTATCGCCCGGGGGTGATTGCAGCGCCGCTGGCGGCACGCCAACTGGCTACCCTGGATCAGTTCAGCGAGGGCCGCCTGGCCCTGAACGTAGTCAGTGGTGGTAACGACGAGGACCTCGCGCGCGATGGCGACTACCTCGACCATGACCGCCGCTACGCCCGTACCGACGAATACCTGCAAGCCCTGCGTGCTATCTGGACCGCCACGGGACCGGTGGATTTCGACGGCGAGTTCTACCGCTTCCAGGGCGCCTCGCCAGCGGTGCGCCCGCGCCAGTCGCCGCACATACCGATCTATTTCAGTGGCTCCTCCGACGCAGCCATCGAGGTCGCCGCCAGGCACGCCGACACCTACATGCTCTGGGGCGAGCCGCTGGCCGCGGTCGACGGGCATATCCGCCGAGTGCGCGCCGCCGCCAAGGCCCAGGGACGCGATCCGCGCTTCTCGGTGTCATTCCGGCCGATCGTCGCGGATACCGAGGAGGCCGCCTGGAAGCGTGCCGCCGAGGTGCTCGAACAGGTCCGCGAGAACCGTGCGCGCCTCGGTCTGCCGCTGCGCGACCACCAGCCGCAGAACGTCGGTTCGCAGCGCCTGCTGGCCGCTGCCGAGCAGGGCGAAGTGCTCGACAGCCGTTTGTGGACCGGCGTGGCCCGGCTGACCGGGGCGCGCTGGAACTCCACCGCCCTGGTAGGCACCCCCGAGCAGGTTGCCGCTGCGCTTGGCGAGTACTACCGGCTGGGCGTCTCGACCTTCCTGATTCGAGGCTTCGATCCGCTCGGCGACGCCGTGCGCTACGGCCAGGGCCTGATTCCCGCCATACATGACCATATCGCCCGCCTGCCGCTGTTGCGGCACGCCGGTTGAGGAACTCCGATGAAACTCAAGCAATACCTGCTAACCAGCTTCGCCACGCTTCTGCTCGGTGCCTCCCTGGCCCAGGCCGCAGAGCTGCCGACGTTGCGTGTGGGCGACCAGAACTACTACAACGTGCGGGCTTCCATGGAGGCCTCGGGAGTTCTCGAAGGCGCGCCTTACCAGGTCGAATGGAAGCATTTCCAGTCCGCCGCGCCGGTGGCCGAAGGGTTGCAGGCCGGAGCGCTGGACCTGGGTTTCCTCGGCGACTCGGGCTTCATCTTCCTCGCCGCCAAGGGTGCGCCGGTGAAGCTGGTCGGCGTCTCGCGGCAGAACCCCGATACCATAGCCCTGCTGGTGCCGAAGGATTCTCCGGTGCGCAGCATTGCCGATCTCAAGGGCAGGAAAGTCGCCTACTGGCCCGGTGCCTGGAGCCAGCAACTGACCTTGCGCGCGCTGGAGAAAGCCGGCCTGCCGAAGGACTACGTGGAGTTCGTCAAGCTGATGCCGATCGACGCCGCCGCCGCCTTGCCGCGCGGCAGCATCGATGCCTTTCCGGTGTGGGAGCCGTATATCTCGCAGCAGATCGTGGTTTCCGGCGCACGGCCGATTCTCACCGCCCGCGACCTGATGCCGGGGCTGTCCAGCATCGCCGCCAACGCTGCTTCCATCGAGCCCAGGCGCGCGCAGATCGCCGACTTCCTCGGCCGCCTGCGCAAGGCACGGGCCTGGGTCGAGGCACACAAGGAGCAGTACGCCGACCTCTGGGCGCAGAAGGCCAATCTCGACCGGGCAGTCTCCCGCCATTGGATCGGCCAGGCCGGCATGAGCGTCGGCCCGGTAGACGCCCAGGCCGCCACCGACTACCAGAAGACCGCGGATTTCCTGCTGCAGACCGGTGCCTTGCCCAAGCCGTTCGACACTTCCACGGTGATCGACACGTCCTTCAACGAAGCCTTCCACTGAGTACGGACCATGAGCATCCAGTTTCTCGGCATGATCGGCCATCGCCTGGCCTCGGAGACCCTCGCGCCGGTCGGACCTATCCTCGACAAGCCTTACATCGCCGCTTTCGCACGCGCCCACGAAGAGGCCGGCTTCGATCGAATCCTGGTCGGCTACTGGTCGGACCAGCCGGATGGATTCCTGGTGGCCGCCGCCGCTGGCCTGGCCACTTCCCGGATCGGTCTGCTGCTGGCGCACCGCCCCGGTTTCGTCGCCCCGACCCTGGCCGCGCGCAAGCTGGCGACCCTCGAACACCTCCTCGACGGGCGCCTGGCGGTGCATATCATCAGCGGCGGCAGCGACGCCGACCAGCGCAAGGACGGCGATTATCTCGACCACGACCAGCGCTATGCCCGCAGCGACGAATTCATCGAACTGCTCAAGCGCACCTGGACCAGCACCGAACCCTTCGATTTCCACGGCGCGCACTACCGCGTGGAGCACGCCTTCTCGGCCATCCGTCCGCAGCAGAAACCGCACATTCCGGTGTATTTCGGCGGCTCCTCGGAAGCCGCGCTGAAGGTCGCCGGCAAGCAGGCCGATGTGTTCATGCTCTGGGGCGAACCCCTGGCACAGGCCGCCGAAACCATCTCCGCTGTGCGCGAACAGGCGCGCTCGAATGGTCGCGAAGTGGAATTCAGCCTGTCGTTCCGGCCCATCCTCGGGCGCACGGAGGACGAGGCCTGGGCCAAGGCCGAGGCGATACGCGCAAGCGCCGGCGCGCGCCTGGGCGAGGCCGGCTTCCCCAAGGGCAAGCCGCAGAGCGTCGGCGCCCAGCGTCTGCTCAAGGCGGTGGAGCAGGGCGAGCGCCTCGACGAGCGCCTTTGGACCGGAATCGCCAGGCTGGTCGGTGGCGGGCACAACTCCACCGCCCTGGTTGGTACCGCGGAACAGGTGGCCGACGCCCTGCTCGCCTACTACGACCTGGGCGTGCGCAATATCCTCATTCGCGGTTTCGATCCCCTCGCCGATGCCGTGGAATATGGCCGCGAGCTGATCCCGCTGACCCGCGCCAAAGTCGCCGAGCGCGAGCGCCGGCGCGCCACGGCCTGATCCCATGGCCGTCCTGCAGACTCCCTCGGCGGCGTTCGATGAACGGCTGCCAGAACTGACCCGGCAACTGGCGGAAAGCGCCGATGCCCATGACCGCAGCGGAGATTTTCCCCATGCCAACCTGGCCCTGCTGCGACACCACGGGCTGCTCGCCCTGGCCTTGCCGCCTGCGCTCGGCGGTCCCGGCGCCAGCCTCGGCGAGCTGCGCCGGGTAATCGGCGCGGTGGCTCGCGGCGAACCCTCCACGGCCCTGGTGCTGTGCATGCAGTACCTGCATTTGCGGCGCCTGGCCGATAACCCCGATTGGCCCGGCGCGCTCAAGCGGCGCGTGGCGCGCGAGGTGCTGGAGCAGGGGGCGTTGATCAATAGCCTGCGCGTGGAGCCCGAGCTGGGTTCGCCGTCACGCGGCGGTCTGCCGGGTACGCTGGCGCGGCGTGTCGGCGACGGCTGGCAGCTGTCCGGGCACAAGCTCTACACCACCGGCATTCCCGGCCTGACCTGGCTGGCGGTATGGGCGCGCAGCGACGAGCCGATCCCCCGCGTGGGTACCTGGCTGGTGCGCCGCGACAGCCCAGGCATCCGTATCGTGGAGAGCTGGGACCATCTGGGCATGCGCGCCAGCGGCAGCCACGAGGTGCTCTTCGAAGAGGTGGCGGTGCCTCTGGAAAACGCCATCGGCCTGCATCCCCACGACCAGCCTCCGGCGCCGGACCAGGCCGTGCTGCGCGACTTCGCCCAGGCTAGCGCGGTGTTGCTTGGCGCTCTCTACGACGGTATCGCCGGGAGCGCCCGCGAGTGGCTCGTCGGCTGGCTGCGCGAGCGCGTGCCGGCCAGTCTCGGCGCGCCGTTGGCGAGCCTGCCGAGGATGCAGGAGGCGCTCGGTGAGATCGACGGCCTGCTCCTGCAGAACCGCCTGCTGCTCGATGCCGCGTGCTGCGGACAGTTGCCCGCCAGCGACTCCGGGCTGCTCAAGGTCGCGGTCATCGACAACGCGTTGGCGGTGGTCGAGAAGGCCCTGGAACTGAGCGGCAACCACGGCCTCAGCCGGCACAGTCCGCTACAGCGGCACTACCGCGACGTGCTTTGCGGACGTGTCCACACGCCACAGAAAGATAGCGTCTGGAGCGCGGCGGGGAGGGCGGCGCTGAGTCTTTGAAACGTACCTCCCACGATTCTCGACCCTGGCCTTGTCGGCGACCGCACCGGCGGAACGGATAGCCCAGGATAGCCCCGGCTCCGTGCGGAGCTGCCTGGAGATTGCCCATGAAACGACCCCTGTGTGTGCTTGCCGGCCTGCTGGCCGCGACCCTGCTGGCTGGAGCCGCCAGCGCCGCCGACCTCATCAGCCTGCGCCTGGGCGATGTGAAGGGCGACCGCTACGCCGCCCTGCGCGCGTCCGGCGAGCTCGACGACCTGCCGTACAAGCTGGAAATGTCGGCGTTCCCCTCCGGTGCACCGGTGCTCGAGGCGCTCAACGCCGGGGCCCTGGACATAGGCTTTACCGGCGACATCCCGTTCCTCTTCGTCTACGCTGCCGGCGCGCCGCTCAAGGCGGTGGGCGCCTGGCACTTCAACCCGGCGACCGTGGCGCTGGTGGTCGGCAAGGACTCGCCGATCCGTTCGGTGGCCGGCCTCAAGGGCAAGCGCATTGCCGTCAATCGCGGCGGCTGGGGGCATTTCCTCGCCCTTGGCGCGTTGCGTCGCGCCGGCCTCGGACCGCAGGACGTAAGCTTTTCCTTCCTTGGTCCGGTGGACGGCCGCGCCGCCCTGGTGCGTGGCTCGGTAGACGCCTGGGTGCCCTGGGAGCCCTATACCTCCAGCGCCGTGCTGCTCGATCAGGCGCGGGTCATCGACAACGGTGCCGGGATCATGAGCGGCTACTCCTATGCCCTGGCCAGCGACGCTGCGATCGCCCGCAAGAAGGCCGCGATCAGCGACCTGCTGACCCGCCTGGCGCGTGCCCAGGCCTGGGCCCTGAGGCACCCGGAGGCGTTCGCCGAGGCCCTGGCCAAGGATCTGAACATGCCGCGCGAAGTCACTCGGCGCTGGGTTGGCGAGGCGCGCATCAGTCCTGTGGTCTTCGGTCCGGAGGTTGCCGCCACCCTGCAGACCGCCGCCGATTTCTTCCATGCCGAAGGCGTGCTGCCGAAGTCGCTGGAGGTCGCCCCGGCGTTCGACTTCAGCCTGTCCGCCGGTGCCGCCGAAGTGGCCCGCCAGTTGCCCGCCGACCTCCGCGTCGGCCAGCGTTGAGGAGTTACGGAATGCGTCAGACCCTGAGCCTGTTCCTGCTTCTCTGCCTGCTCGTCGGCCAGGCCTGTGCCGACGAGCGCGTGACCCTGCGCCTGGCCGACCAGAAGGGCAACATGCGCGCCCAGTTGGAGGCTGCCGGCGCGCTGGACGACCTGACCTACGACATCCGCTGGTTCGAATTCCCCGCCGCCGCCCCCCTCGCCGAAGCACTCAATGCCGGTGCGGTGGATGCCGGCATCATCGGCGACGCGCCATTGCTCTTCGCCCTGGCCGCCGGTGCCCGGCTGAAGGCCATCGCCGTCGACAAATCCGATCCCTACGGTACCGCCGTGCTGGTGAGAGGGGATTCGCCGCTGCGCTCGGCCAATGACCTGAAAGGCCAGCGCATTGCCACCGGGCGCGGTTCCATCGGCCACTTCGTCGCGCTCAAGGCCTTGGCCTCGGTCGGGCTGGGCGAGAAGGACGTCGAATTCCGCTTCCTCGGCCCGGTGGACGCGAAAATGGCCCTCGCCAATGGTTCCGTGGATGCCTGGGCGACCTGGGAGCCCTACACCGCGTTCGCGGAGACCGCCGACAAGGCTCGGGTACTGGTCGACGGTCGCGGCCTGTGGGCTGGCAACAGCTTCCTCGCTGCTACCGATAGCGCACTGGCCGACCCGGCGAAACGCGCCGTGCTGCAGGACTACCTGCAACGCCTGGCCAGCGCCCAGCGCTGGGCGTACCTGCACCTGGACGAGTATTCGCGAAGCCTGGCGCAGATCATCGGCTTCCCCGAGGACGCCGCGCGCTTGCAGTTCGAACGCCGGCGCTTGCGTTGGCAGGCGCTGGATGAGCGAACGCTCGGCCAGCAGCAGGAGACCGCCGATTTCTACCAGGCCCATGGATTGATTCCGCAGCGCCTCGATGTGCGGCCGACCTTCGCCAGCGGCTTTGCGGTCAGGCAGGCGTCGGATGCGGATATCCGGTAGGCGCTGCCCGGGCATTAATTGATAACTATAAGTTATTTATCGATTGTTTTTTATTCCAATAATCTATCCGTTCCGTCGCCGGCAGCTGGAACTCCCGTCCCTGCGGGCGCTCGCACCTATCCCAGGAGTCATCGCATGTCTCGTCCGTTCCTGCGTCGCTTGGCCATCGTGTTTGCCGCTTCCGTCGTCCTGTCGGGCATTGGTGGCGCACAGGCCGAGGAGGTCCTGCGCATCGGCTTCCAGAAATCCTCGACTCTGCTGACCCTGATCCGCAGCCAGGGCACCTTCGAGCGCGAGTTGGCTAGGCAGGGCATCCGGGTGTCCTGGCATGAGTTCCCCAGCGGCCTGCCGTTGCTCGAATCGCTCAATGTCGGCAACGTCGATCTCTCCGCCGACGTCGCCGACACCGTGCCGGTGTTCGCCCAGGCGGCGGGTGCTCGCCTGACCTACTTCGCCCGCGAAACACCTTCGCCCGCGGCGCAGGCGATACTGGTCGGCGAACATTCGCCGCTGAAGTCCCTGGCCGAGCTGAAGGGCAAGCGCATCGCCGTGACCAAGGCCGCCGGCAGCCACTACCTGCTGATCGCCGCGCTGGCCAGCGCCGGGCTTGAGTTCTCCGACATCCAGCCAGCCTACCTGACGCCAGCCGACGGCCGCGCCGCCTTCGAGAACGGCAAGGTCGACGCCTGGGTGACCTGGGACCCCTACGTGGCAAGCGCCCAGCGCCAGCAACGCGCGCGGGTACTGGCCGACGGCCAGGGCCTGGCCAGCTACCAGCGCTACTACCTCGCCTCCAGCGACTACGCCAGGAAACATCCTGAAGTGCTCCAGCAGGTCTTCGCCGAACTGCAGCGCACCGGGCGCTGGCTCAAGAGCCACCCGGCCGACGCGGCCAAGGTGCTGGGGCCGCTGTGGGGCAATCTCGATGCCGCTACCGTCGAGCAGGCGAATGCGCGGCGCAGCTACGACGTACAACCGGTGAGCGCAGATGGTCTCGACGAGCAACAGCGCATCGCCGACGCCTTCCACGCCCAGGGACTGCTACCCAAACCGGTGGATGCGCGCGCCGTGGAGGTATGGCAGCCGCGGCACTGAGCGGCGCGGCTGCCCCGAACCCTTCGATGCCGACGTGGCAGCGTGGTGCGGCGCCCCTTTTGCTTTCCAGTGTGATACCCGGAAGAGAGCGTTGGCCGCGACCAACGCTCCGCGGGCACGCGCGTCGCGTGTGCCCGCGCCATTCCCATTGGATCAGCTTGAGGCAATGCCATGTCGACGCTCTGTCTTCCCCACGTACTGTTTCCGCAACACATCATTACCCAGCAGCAAATGATCGAGCACCTGCAACAGTTGCACCGGGACCACCCGCAGCTGGCCCTGGCCGCGCGGATGATCCGCAACACCGAGGTCAGGCAACGCCACCTGTTGCTGCCGATCGAGGCGTTGACGGCACACCGGGGCATCGCACGGCGCAGCGAGTTATACGAACAGGAGGCCCGGCGGATGTCTTCCCGTGCAGCCCGTCAGGCTTTACGTAACGCCGGCCTGCGCCCGCAGGATATCCGCATGGTCGTCGTGACCTCCTGTACCGGTTTCATGATGCCGTCGCTGACCGCTCACCTGATCAATGACCTGGGCTTGCCGGGCTCCACCGTCCAGTTGCCCATCGCTCAGTTGGGGTGTGTGGCCGGAGCAGCCGCCATTGCCCGCGCTTACGATTTCTCCAGGCAGGGACCGGACCGTCATGTGCTGCTGGTGTCCCTGGAGTTTTCCTCGTTGTGCTACCAGCCGCAGGATGCCCAATTGCAATCCTTCGTTGCCGGCGCGCTGTTCGGCGATGCCGTCTCCGCCTGCGTGCTGCGTGCCGACGATGGCGCGAAGGGATTCAGGGTCGAAGCCACCGGCTCCTTCTTTCTGCCTGACAGCGAGCACTACATTCGCTACGAGGTACTCGATACCGGTTTTCATTTTCGCCTGGACAAGGCGGTAATGAAGGCGATCTCGGCGGTGGCGCCGGAGATGGAGCGGCTCAGCCGCGAGCATTTCGACCAGGTATGCGCCCGTTGCGACTTTTTCATATTCCACACGGGCGGCCGCAGGATACTCGACGAACTGGTGGCCCATCTGACGCTCGCCGAGGAGCAGGTCGCGCCGTCGAGAGCCAGCCTCGCCGAGGTCGGCAACGTGGCCAGCGTGGTGGTTTTCGATGTGCTTCGCAGGCTTTTCGAAAATCCGCCGGAAGCTGGCGCCAGGGGCTTGTTGGCCGCCTTCGGCCCAGGCTTCAGTGCGGAGATGGCGCTGGGACAGTGGACGGACTGAAACGCCCGGACCGAAGTGGCGCGGGTGAGTCGGGCATTCGCTCGCGCCGGACCTCGGGCCTGGCTATTGAACCCTGCACTTGCGCAGGAAGCGATTGTCCAGGTTGGCATAGTCATACGGCAGCAGGTCTGCGGCGTGCTGCCCGAGCAGGCGGTGCAGGGTCGAGATGGCATCCGCCGATGACAGGCGCTTCTGTCGCACCCCGTCCATCACCCGACAGGCGCTTTCGAAGAAGTCCTCGTATCCGGGGGCGTCGAACGACAGGTGGCCGGGGCAGCGCGCCGACTCGAGGTGGGCATCGAACGCCGAGCCGGACTGGCCGTCGCGGAGTGCCTGCAGCAAGCCACCCAGATAGGCGCCTCCGAGGTTCGAACCGCTGAGCCAGACGCGATGCCAGGCGTTCCACAGCGGGAAGTCGCGGAAAGCTTCGTACGAGCAGGACACCAGGCGGTCGTTGACCGCCACCGCGTTGCGCAGGTGACGCTCGACGCTGGCGAATCTGTCCAGTTGCCAGTGATCCTGGCGCACGGCGTCGATCAATCGGGGCATCAGGCGCAGGATGGATTCGAAGGTGGTTATCAGGCCGCGGGAGAACAGCGGGTCGATGAAACCTGCGGCTTGTGCCAGCAGGCAGAAGCGTTCGCCAAGGATGGTCCGGCTACGGTAGTTGAGCCGTGGCGCATGCACCCAGTCACGCGCTACGCGGGCCTCGGTGAAGTGCCGGGCGATCGACGGATATCGGTCCAGCAACCTGGAGAACTCCTGTTCCGGCGTGCCGCTGGGCTGGTATTTCAGACAGTTGTACTGGAAGCCCACGCTACATAGCCTGTTGGTACTCTCGGAGTGGTTGTCGAACGGGATGATCCAGAGCCAGCCCTCCTCGAAGATGTGGTGGAGCGTGCTCTGGAACAGGGGGATGGGAGATTGGTCGGTGTTGCTGGCGACTTCCTCGTAAGCCTTCACGTTGAGCATATGGGTGAAGAAGGAGCAGGTGTGGGTTGCCAGGCCATCGGTGGTGCGCACGCCCAGTTGACGTGCGAGCGGCGATCCCTGCGCGGCGGCATCGATGACATAGCGAGCTTGCAGGCTTTCGCCGTCGGCGAGACGGATGGCCACACCCTCGGGAAGGAACTCGAATCCTTCGATGCGCGTGTGGTGGCGGGCGTTCGCGCCGTGCTGGAGCGCGAGCAGCAAGGCGTAGAAGTCGATGTCCTGGCGATACAGGTGGGCCTCCGGAGCGTCCAGCGGCGGGGCGACGACATGCTCGGCAGCGCTGTCCACGCCGGCAGCGTGCCAGGCGAAGCTGAATGCCAGCTTGATCCCGCAGGCGGACGATCCGATGTGTCGGACGATCTGTTCGGGACTGGCGATGAAGGCCAGTTCGGGGATCCCGAAGCGTTGCGCGAGGAGGCGCAGGAGCAGGCCGCTCTCGGGGGTCATGGCCTCGCCGATGGAGAATCGCGGATGTTGACCGGCATCCAGGATGAGAGTTTTCAGACCGTGCTTCGCCAGAATCGCTGCCGAAATCGAGCCTGCGATACCGCTGCCAATGATGACTATGTCGTACGTACGACTCATGAACTAACCCGGTTTGTCGTGGTGGATCTGGAAAGTGTCGTGGTGCGTGACGCGGATGTTAGAAGGAGCCGGCCAATTGAGCTGGCGTCTGCTGGAACGGCAGGTCCCAGTAGGGCGTCTCGCCGATTGCGCTCTTCAGCTCGCTGAGAAACAGCGAGATCTTCGCCGGTACCACCGAACCCTGCGGTCGCAGTGCGTAGATGCCACCCTGTGCCTGCTCCGGCAGAGCGTGTCGGTCGAGAAAGGTCACCAGCCTGCCGCTGGCCACTTCTTCGTGGACCAGCCAGGTCGGCGCATGAATGATCCCCAAGCCTTGCAAGGCTCCTTCCACCAGGAGCTCGGCACTGTTCACGGACAGGCGGCTGACCGGCGAGATCCTGATTCGCCTGGTAATGTCGGCGCTGCTGAACTGCCAGCTCAATGAGGCGTTGCTGCAGCCGTTGTGTTGCAGGCAGGTGTGCCGTTCGAGTTCTTCCGGGGTGCGTGGCAGACCGTGCTTCAGCAGGTATTCCGGGCTGGCGCAGAGCACCCGGCGTAGCCCCGCCAGCTTCGAGCAGATCAGGCTGCTGTCCGGCAGGATGCCGAGACGGATGCAGAGATCGAGTTTTTCCCCGACGGGATCGGCAATCCTGTCGTTCAGGGAGAAATCCAGTTTGAGGCCGGGATTCTTTTTCAGCAGTGTGCTGACCAGTGGTGCGATATGTCGCCGGCCGAACGCGACCGGTGCCGAGACTCTCAACGTACCTACGGCCGAAGAGGTGTGTTCCTTTATTTCGTTTCTGGCCTGGTTGATGTTCTCGGATATTTTCCTGGCGTGTTTTAGAAACAGAGCACCGGTTTCCGTCAAGACCAGTTTCTTGGTCGAGCGATTGATGAGTCTGGTCTCGAGTTTTTCCTCGAGGTTGTTTATTCGGCGCATGACCGATGAAGCGGGCATCTCGAAGACTCTGCCGGTTTCCGAAAAACTACCGGTAAGTGCTACGGATATATAGAGGTCGAAATCATCGCTAAATCCAAGTGTTTTCATCCTATGAATACCTTGAAGCGTTATAGTTATATATTGCCAGTTAATATGCACTGGCGATTCGCTATCCCCTTGTATGACCATCATGGAAGGATGTCAAGAGCGAGGTGTAAGCAGTTGCGACATCGGAAAGTTACCCCGTCATTCGATTGCGGCGACATCCTGTTGACCTTGGAAAGTCATGAAACCGAAACCGGAAGATATAGCCGGACGTAACCAGGAGAGTCGATTCGAGCGCGTGTATCGTTTCACTTCAGGCAGATACTTTAGGCATGTTCATACAATGGTCGAGATGCTCTTCGTCCCTTGATCTGCATCAAGGTGACGGGGAGTGGATCCTGTAGTTGCGCTGCGCGCGAATATTGTAATTGGTAGTCATTGTCAAGCTGTGACAATTAGCAGGTCGTCCGGCCTCGGCGCAGCCTCTTCAGGGAACCGCGAGCTCCCGCATGCCATTGCTTGCAGCGGCTTGGACGGTTGCCATGGCGATTCCTTCCGGGAACGTTGCGCGATAGTCCCCGTACCGTCCTAGAGCGCCTTTGCGCAGCCGCAAAGGCCTTTTGCGGATTGCGCTATTCAAATTCCAAATGTTCTCGTGGAAGGTTGGCTGGCAATTTAATTCGTGCCGCTTAATGAACTTCTAGGGGACGTGCTCATGGATATGGAAGAGATTAAGGGAAAAATACGTCGTTATATTATCGACGACCTTGTCGGTGATGGTGTTAAGGAAAACGAGTTGCAGGACGATACTCCGCTGCTCGAGTGGGGGATATTGAATTCCATGAATATCGTGAAGCTTATAGTTTTCGTCAGGGATGAAATGGGAGTGCATATTCCCTCGACGCACATAACTGGAAAGTATTTCCGGGATATCAATGCGGTTTCCACGACCGTCATGCAGCTCAATGCCGAACCGGCTTGAATCGAGGGAGTTTCTCATGGGTGATTATGATTTCGACGTAGGCATCATCGGCGGAGGCCCAGCCGGTTCCACGATGGCGTCTTATCTGGCCAAAGCTGGTATCTCGTGCGCCGTATTCGAGAAGGAGCTGTTCGAGCGCGAACATGTGGGAGAGTCCCTGGTGCCGGCCACCACGCCGGTCCTGCTGGACATCGGCGTGATGGACAAAATCGAGAAGGCCAACTTCCCGCGCAAGTTCGGTGCCGCCTGGACCTCGGCGGATTCCGGACCGGAAGACAAGATGGGTTTCCAGGGGCTGGACCACGACTTCCGCGCGGCGGAGATCCTCTTCAACGAGCGCCAGCAGGAAGGGGTCGATCGTGACTTCACGTTCCACGTCGATCGCGGCAAGTTCGACCGCATACTCCTGGAGCACGCCGGTTCGCTGGGCGCGAAGGTCTTCCAGGGCGTCGAGGTGGCGGACGTCGATTTCGTGAAGCCCGGTGATGTCCGCCTTAATGTGAAGCTCGGCAACCAGAAGGTCGGCATCAGGACCAGGATGGTGGTTGACGCCAGCGGACGCCATGTCCTGCTCGGGCGGCGCCTGGGGTTGCGGGAAAAGGACCCGGTGTTCAACCAGTTCGCCATCCACGCCTGGTTCGACAATTTCGATCGTCGCTCGGCAACGCGCAATCCGGACAAGGTCGACTACATCTTCATCCACTTCCTGCCTCTGACCAACACCTGGGTTTGGCAGATCCCGATCACCGAGACCATCACCAGCATCGGCGTAGTCACGCAGAAGCAGAACTACACGAAATCCGGCCTTTCATACGACGACTTCTTCTGGGAGGCGGTGAAGACCCGCGAGAACCTCTACGACGCCCTGAAAGCCTCGGAACAGGTGCGTCCGTTCAAGAAGGAGGCGGACTACAGCTACGGCATGAAAGAGGTCTGCGGCGACAGCTTCGTCCTGGTCGGCGACGCTGCGCGCTTCGTCGACCCGATCTTCTCAAGCGGTGTGAGCGTGGCCCTGAACAGCGCACGCATTGCCAGCAAGGACATCATCGCTGCGGTCAGGAACAACGACTTCGGCAAGGCCAGCTTCGCCGAGTACGAGGGAATGATCCGCAACGGCATCAAGAACTGGTACGAGTTCATCACCCTCTACTACCGCCTGAACATCCTTTTCACCGCCTTCGTGCAGGACCCTCGCTATCGCCTGGATGTGCTCCAGCTTCTCCAGGGCGACGTGTACAGCGGCGAGCGGTTGAAGGTCCTGGACAAGATGCACGAAATCGTCGCCACCGTGGAAAGCGATCCCGATCACCTCTGGCACAAGTATCTCGGTGACATGCAGGTGCCGACCGCAGAACCGGCGTTCTGATGGGCAATACCCACATGGAGGAGTGATTCGGATGGTTCCGAAGGCATCTGCGGGTTTCGAACCCGTCGCAATCATCGGCAGCGCTTGCCGTTTTCCCGGCGGAGCGTCGTCGCCGGAGGCATTCTGGAACCTCCTTCGTCGTGGGACCGATTTCGTCGGGCCGGTCCCCGCGGGCCGCTGGGATGGCGAGGCGATTCACGACGCTGGTGCGAGCCGTCCCGGTACCACCTATTGCCGGGAGGGGGCCTTCCTTGATGAGGTGGACCGCTTCGACGCGCGTTTCTTCGGGATATCCGCTTCCGAGGCTCGCGAAATGGACCCCCAGCAGCGGCTGCTGCTGGAGGTCGTCTGGGAATGCATGGAACGGGCGGGGCTCTGCTCTGAACGCCTGAAAGGTTCCCGCACTGCGGTCTACGTCGGCATGCTGGGCATGGATTACCTTACCCTGCATGCGCGCGAGGCCGGTATCCCGGCGATCAATCCATTCTATGCGGCTGGCAAGGAGTTCAGCTTCGCCGCCGGGCGCATCGCCTATCACCTTGGCGTGCACGGTCCGGCGATGGCGGTGAGCACCGCCTGCTCCTCTTCGCTGGTGGCGATTCACCTGGGTTGTCGCGCCTTGCAGAATCGCGAGGCGGACCTGGCGATAGCCGCTGGCGTCAATCTGATGCTGTCGCCCGAGCTGACTATCTACATGAGCCAGATCAAGGCGATTTCGCCGAGCGGACGCTGCCGGGTCTTCGACGCCGCCGCCGATGGCATCGTCCGCGGCGAAGGGGGTGGCGCGTTGCTGCTCAAGCGTCTGGAGGACGCTCGAGCCGACGGCGACCCGATCCTGGCGGTGATTCGTGGCTCGGCGATCAACCAGGACGGCGAGAGCGCCGGCCAGACCGTGCCCAACGCCAATGCCCAGGCCGCTGTGGTACGCGCGGCACTCGACGCTGCGGGGCTGGAGATCGACGACATCGCCTATGTCGAGGCCCACGGGACCGGAACGCCCCTGGGCGATCCGATCGAGCTGTCGTCGCTGGCCGAAGTCTTCCGCCAGCGGAAGAAACCTCTGCTGGTGGGATCGGTCAAGGCCAACATGGGGCACCTCGATGCCGCCGCCGGCATGGCTAGCGTGATCAAGACGATGCAGTTGCTGCGCCATGGCGAAGTACCGCCGCAGTTGCACCTGGTCAAGCCGAATGCGCTGGTCGACTGGCAGCGCTCCAGCCTGCGGGTGGCAACTTCCCTTGAGACACTGCCGGAAGGACCGCGCCTGGCAGGCGTCAGTGCATTCGGCCTCAGCGGCACGAATGTCCACCTCATCCTCGAAGGGGCGGATAGCGCTGAAGCGCCGCCGGATGCTGTCGACATTCAGCGGACCTGGGTGCTGCCGGTGTCGGCGAAGACGGAAGCGGCCGTACGCGAGCTGGCGCGGCGCTATGCCCAGGCGCTGCCGGAGGAAGACGCGGCCCTGCGCACCTTCGTCGCCCGGGTGGCCAGCTACCGCGACCACCATGTCCGGCGCGCGGCGCTGGTCGGTGGCGACGCCGCGAGCCTCCGGCAACAGCTTGCGTATCTTGGCGGTGGAACGCTTGCTGTCAGCGAGATACGCGACGGCAAGCCGGCCGACGGGCCGGTTTTCGTCTATACCGGCCAGGGCGCGCAGTGGCTCGGCATGGCCACCGGCCTGCTGCAACGCGAGCCGGCCTTCCTCGAGACGATCCGCCTGTGCGATCGGCACATGCGCGAGTGGTCCGGTTGGTCGATCGAAACCGAGTTGCTCAGGCCGGCGGGGGAGTCCCGTCTGCACCTGACCGAAATCGCCCAGCCGGCGATTTTCGCCATCCAGGTCGCCCTCACCGAATGCCTGCGCCGCTGGGGTGTCACGCCAGGCGCGGTGGTTGGGCATTCGATGGGCGAGGTGGCGGCGGCCTGGTGCGCCGGCGCCCTGGACCTGCGCTCGGCGGTACAGGTCATCTATCACCGCGCCAACGCCATGAAGGGTACCCTCGGCGGCGGCCGCATGATGGTGGTCGGGGCTTCCGCCGAAGAGCTGCAACCCATGCTTGGCCCGTCGCTGGAAATCTCGGTGGTCAACAGCCACGTCTCCTGCGTGGTATCCGGTGAGGCGGGCGCCGTGGCCGCCCTGGAACAGCGCCTGGGAGAAGCCGGCAGGTTCACCTTCCTGATGCCGGCACCCTATGCGTTCCATTCGTGGCAGATGGAGCCGTGCCTTGCCGACATCCAGGCCAGTCTCGCCGACATCGAGCCGGATGCCGCGAAAATTCCATGGATTTCCAGCAGCGCCGCTAACCTGCAGGGCGAATGCGCCGACGCCGCCTACTGGGTGCGCAATGCCCGCGGAGTGGTGCGCTTCGATCGTGCTATCGAGCGACTGCTCGAGGACGGCGCACGCCTGTTCGTCGAATTGGGGCCGCACGCGGTTCTGGCGCAGTCGATCCAGCAACTGGCGGTGCGCGCCGGGAAAGCGGCGCGGGTGTTCAGCGCCCTGCAGCGCGAGGGCGATGGATCCACGGAGCTGGCGGCTATCCTCGCCGGCCTTTACGAAAACGGTGTGGCGCCGGACTGGAAGGCATACCAGGGGGACGCTGGCTTCGTCGAACTGCCTACCTACCCCTGGCAACGCGAGGCCTACTGGTTCCAGGCGACGCAGGGCGTGCCGGCGCGCGCGCAAGCCTTGCATGCCAGGGTGCAGGTGTTCGACGCTGAGGGACGACTCTGTGCCACGGCCGAGGATGTCGCCCTGTGCACGGTCGACGAGCCTGCGGCAGCGCTTGCCAATGTTCTGGCGAAGAAGGCTGGGGCGCGCCCGGCGGTCACCCTGGCGCAGGCGCGGGAAGTGGTCAGCGCGGCGTTGTCGGAGATACTCGGGGTGCCATGCGACGAGCTGGATGCCGAAAGGGGTTTTTTCGAACTCGGCCTGACCTCGATCTCGCTGATCGAGTTCAAGCGCAAGCTGGAGGCACGGGTGGGATTGGAACTGCCTGCCACGGTCGGCTTCGACTATCCGAATCTGGAGGCGCTGGCGCGGCGCCTCGAGCAGTTGGGTGCGGCGAAGGAAATCCAGCCGACGACCTGTGCGCCGGCCGCGCGCGGGGCGGATACCGGACACGAGGTGGCAGTGCTGGGGATGGCTTGCCGGCTGCCGCGTGCGGACAGTCCCGAGGCGCTCTGGGAAGTATTGCTCGAGCAGGCGACATGCGTCGTGCCGGTGCCGTCGTCGCGCCTGACCGAGCCGGTCAACACCCGGCGCCATGCCAGCCTGGTCGAGCGCGTGGAAGGGTTCGACGAGGACTTTTTCCGGATCTCGCCACGGGAAGCGGGCAGCATGGATCCGCAGCAACGCCTGTTCCTGATGGTTGCCTGGGAGGCCCTGGAGCGGGCAGGTATTCCGCCGCATGACTTGCGCGAACGCCAGGTCGGTGTTTTCGTCGGCGCCAATGCCCACGACTACGAGGCACGTTTGCTGGCCTGCGCCGCCGGCATCGACGCGAACTACGGTACCGGCAGCGCGTTCTCGGCGATTTCCGGCCGACTGTCGCATTTCCTTGGCCTGCGCGGTCCCTCCCTGACCGTGGACACGGCGTGCTCGTCATCGCTGACGGCTGTGCACCTGGCCTGCAACAGCCTGCTAGCCGGGGAGTGCGAGATTGCTATCGTCGGCGGGGTGAACGTCATCGCATCCTCGGCAATCTTCCAATCCATGGGCGATGCCGGTGCGCTATCGGCGGACGGCACCTGCAAGACCTTCGACGATCGTGCCGATGGCTACGGCCGCGGCGAGGGTTGCGGCGTGGTGATCCTCAAGCGGGCGGAACGGGCGCGGGCGGACGGCGACCGGGTCATCGCCGTTCTGCTGGGCTCGGCGGTCAACCATGACGGCGCCTGCGCGGGGCTCACGGTACCCAACGGACCGGCCCAGGAGGCGTTGATTCGCGAAGCGCTGGCCAACGCCAGCCTGTCGGCCGCGGCGGTGGGCTATGTCGAGGCCCATGGGACCGGCACAGTGCTCGGCGATCCGATCGAGTTGCAGGCCCTGGCCAACGCCTATCGAGGTACTGAGCGCGTGCCCTTGGCGGTGGCATCGGTGAAAGGTAACGTCGGACATCTGGAGGCCGCCGCCGGTATCGCTTCGTTGATCAAGGCCTGCCTGGTGGTCGAGCGTGGGGTGATTCCCGGACAGGCTGGCTTCCAGCGTCCTAACAGCCGCTTCGACTGGCAGGCAACGAGTCTCCAGGTGCCGCAGGCCAATCAGCCCTGGGAGGTGCCAGCGGCAGAACGGATCGCGGGCATCAGCGCTTTCGGTTTCACCGGTACCAATGTCCATGTGCTGTTGCGCGGTGAGGTGCGGGACCCCAGCGAAAGGAGCGACGGCGACGGTTCGCGACCCTGGCCGTTGTGCCTCTCGGCGCATACCGACGAGGCGTTGCGGGACATGGCCGCCAGCTACGAGCGCTTCCTGGCCGCTGGCGAAGCGTCCGCAGCGGCGGTCTGCCGTAGTGCCGCGCTCGGCCGCAGTCCGCTCAAGGCACGCCTGCTGGTGTTCGGACGCGGTTCAGCCGAGCTCGCGGTGGCGCTCGCGGACTGGCGCCGGGGGATCGATGCAAGCATGCCTGCTGAGCTGGACGAAGGGACTCGCAGCGCGTGCACGGCCTTCCTGAATGGACAGCCGGCGGACTGGCTCGCGGTGTTCGGCGATGTCCGGGCATGGGTCGACCTGCCGACCTATCCCTGGCAACTGCGTGATTACTGGCTCGAGTATGGCGTCCGGGAGCCGGCGCTGGAGGATGATCATCCGTGCCTGCTGTTGCACAGCCGTGGGATGGGTGGCGAGTGGCAATGGCTGGGTCGCCTGCCCGAGGAAAAGAGCGGCGACGAGACTCACTGGCATCCGTCCGGTGCGCTTCTGCTGGATGCCTTGCTGCAGGCGCTGGCAGTGGCCGAGCCGGAGCGCGCCTTCGCCCTGGTCGAGCTGCGCCTGTCGGTGCCACGATTTTCGCGTTGCGGGCCGCTCGCTTCGCGGCTGACCTTGAGCCTCTCGGACAAGGCCTCGATCACCCTGGCGTTGCGTGGCGAGCATGACCATGAATGGCGTGACGTGCTCAGCGCCGTGCCGTTGGAGTGCGCCTCCCCGGATGTCGATCAGCTCGAACTGTCCCCGGCGGACCTCGGCCAGGCCGAAGCCGGCCTGGTTGCGGCCGCGCTCGAGGGGCAGCGCGACGGCCGGTACGGCAACTATCGCTTTCCTCTGCGCAGCGATGCGGCTCGTCGACGGCTGCTGCTGGCGGAAACCCTCGCGCTCTTCGAAGGCGCCCATGCCGCTCCCGTGGTCGGATTCGCCCGGGTGCAGGTCCTGGACGACCTGCCCGAGCACATTGCGGTGCGGGTTTCCGGCGCCGAACTGGGGCGCCTGCAATCGCTGTACGCGGTCGACGAGGATGGCTGCGTGGTGGCCCTGTTCGAAGGGCCGCTGTTGCTGGCGGACGAACCAGAGCAACTGGCCTTGGCGGATGAACCGGCAGCCTCCTTCCTGGTCGCTCGCTGGGAGGACTTTCCGGATGAGCCGGTGGTACGGAAAAGCGGCGAGTGGCGGCTTCTGCTTCCTGGTGGAGCCGGCATGTCGCGCCTGGTTTCGGCATTCTCGGCGCGCGGGCTGGGCGTCCGCGAGATGCCCTGGGAGGACGTCCCGGACCGCTCGGAGTGGCTGGCCGAGGCTGCGCTCGATACGACCTGTGAGGGCCTGCTCGTGCCCTGCTGCGGTGACTGCGACGAGCAGCGTTTCGCTGACTTTCTGCTCGCCCTGGGGCGGGCGGTGGCGACGTGCCCGACGGGTAAGCCGATCTGGTTCCTGCATCCGCCAGCCGAGCGTGCCGATGCCGCCGCAGCCAGGAGGCTCGGGATACTGTATGGGGCGACGCGGGCGTTGGCGCTGGAACAACCCGCCTGGTGGGGTGGGGTGGTCGAGCTCGACCCGGCCGACGGTCGCGGCCTGCATCGCTTCGCTCGCCTGCTTGTCGGCGTGCCCCGGCACGATCACCTGAAGATCCGCGGAACGCGGGTCTTCGCCCGGTATCTGGAGGTCCGACCGGCCGCGTCGCGCCGAATCGGTAGCGCCTCGGCGGGGGGCGGCACGGTTTTGTTGCATGTCCGCGCCGGTACCGACCTGACGCCCTACCTGCTGCTCTCGCCGGTACGCCGGGCGCGGCGCCTGGTGGTGCTGTGCGAACAGCCACCGAGACTGCCCGTGGAGTGGGCCGGCGCGCCACTGCCGGAGACATTGATTGTCGATTGCGCGGACCGTCGCGCCCTGGCCGAGGTCCTTGGGCGCCTGCAGGCGGAGCAGTCGATCACTGGTTTCATCCAGGCACGGCCGGAATGGACCGCTGGTCGGTTGGAAGAGCCGACATCCGCCACCCGGGTTGCCGCCGCTCGGCGCGAAATGCACGCGCTGGAGAACTTCCATGGGTTGCTGGCGGGACAGCCGCTGGCGTTCTTCCTGATTCTGGGCAGCCTGTCCTCGCTGCTGGGGGGGGCGGGTTTCGCCCACCAGGCGATGGTCGATGGCTTCGCCCTGTGGCTTCACGGCGAACGCCGCCGCGCGGGACTTCCCTGCCAGTTGCTGCTGGGCCTGCAGACCGAGGCCGAGCTGGATGGTCTGCACGAGGTTCGTCAACGCCTGCTGGGCAGCGGCCTGCAGCCGCTGAAGGAGGAGCGGCTCGTTCGGGCGCTCGAGACTCTGCTGGAGGAGCCCGACGGCTGTGTCGGATTGGCCGATGGTGTCGATTGGGCGCAGTTGAAGCCGCTCTACCAGAACGAGCTGCCGTGGCCGCTGCTGGACCGGCTCGGACAGCCGTCCGCGACGGTTCCGGAACGGGCTGCGGGGTTCGCGCGGATGCCCGAGCACCTGAGGCGCAGGGCCCTGGCGGCATTGGTAGCGGAACAGGTCGCCGCAGTCTTCGGCTATCCGGATGCGGATGCCATAGAGCGCAGCAAGGGCTTCACCGAGATGGGCATGTCCTCGGTGATGTCGCTGGATTTCCGTTCGCGCCTCGGCCGCGCGCTGGGTCTCCAGCTGCCCGCCACCTTCGCCTTCGAATACTGCTCGATAGATGCCGTCACCGACTATCTCGCCCTGCACCTGCAGGCCGGGCCCGCACCCGTGTCCACCGAGCCCCCGGCGCGCCCCGCGCAGGAGCCCGGTGAGCGGCGCGAGATATCCGCGCTGTCGCGCAGCGAACTGATCGACGCGCTGGAAGAGGAACTGAGAGATATCGAGAACTACTAGTTCACCGCACCGCAGGACGACTGAGACCCGATCGAGGCCTTTCATGGAAAACGAAACGTCAGATGTGAGCAAGCAGCAGTTGGAGGCCAGTCTCGCCCAGGCCATCGGCACTATCCGCAGCCTGAAGGAGAAGCTGGCGGGAAGGACGCACAGCGGGGCCGGACCGATCGCGGTGGTCGGCCTGGGTTGCCGCCTGCCGGGTGGCGCGGATAGCCCCAGGCGGCTGTGGAGCCTGTTGAAGAACGCTACCGACGCGACCGGCGACATGCCCGCCGAGCGACGCTACGCCACCGATTACTACGATCCCGACCCGGATGTCCCGGGAAAGGCCTACGTGATGCGCGGCGGCTTCGTCGAAGGCGTGGAGCGCTTCGACGCGGCCTTCTTCGGTATCTCGCCGAGCGAGGCCGAGGGCATGGACCCGCAACAGCGAATCGCGCTCGAAGTTGCCTGGGAAGCGCTGGAGCATGCGGCTATCGACCCGTTTTCCCTCGATGGCAGCAAGCTGGGCGTGTTCATGGGGGCCAGTACCAACGACTATGTACGGCTGCGCCAGCAACTCGGCGAGGTGGCTGACGTCAATGCGCACCAGTTCTACGGCGAGACCAGCTTTATCGCCGGACGTATCGCCTACACCCTGGGCGGGCAAGGCCCGGCGATGATGATCGACACCTCCTGCTCGTCTTCGCTGGTGGCGCTGCACCAGGCCTGCCAGAGCCTGCGCAGCGGTGAAAGCGACCTGGCGCTGGCCGGCGGGGTGAACCTGATCCTTTCGCCCTATGGTTTCGTCCTGGTCAGCAAGTTGCGGGCGGTCGCCAGCGATGGGCGTTGCAAGACCTTCGACGCCGCCGCCGACGGCTATGGCCGGGGAGAGGGCTGCGTGGTGCTGGTTCTCAAGCGCCTGGCCGACGCCGAGCGTGACCGGGATCCGGTGCTCGGGGTGATCCAGGGTAGCGCGCTCAACAACGACGGCTCCAGCAGCGGAATCACGGTTCCGAACATCCACGCCCAGCAAGCGGTGATCGCCGCTGCCTTGCGCAATGCCGGAGCCCAGGCGAGCCAGGTCGACTACATCGAGGCACATGGTACCGGCACTCCGCTGGGCGACCCGATCGAACTGCGCGCGCTGGATGCCGTGCTCGGCGCGCAGCGCCCGGCTGACAGGCCGCTGCTGGTGGGATCGATAAAGGCCAACATCGGCCACCTCGAGCCAGTGGCCGGCGCTGCGGGACTGGCGAAGATCCTGCTCGCGTTGCAACACGACGAGTTGCCCGGACAGGTCAACTTCCACACTCCCAACCCACGCGTCGAATGGCGACGCATGGCGTTGCGGGTGGTGCGCGAGGCGACTCCCTGGCCGCGTCACGAGGGCCAGCGGCTGGCCGGCGTGAGTTCGTTCGGCGTGACCGGAACCAACGCCCATGTGCTGGTCGGCGACGCTACACCGCGGGCGCGCGGAGCGGGCCGGGGCAATCCCTGGCAGCTGTTCACCGCGTCCGGCCGTGGCGAGACACCGAGGCGGCAGATGTGCGGACGTTACGAGCGCTATGTCGCCGAACATCCGCAGGTGCCGCTGGAAGACCTCTGCTATACGGTGAACGCCGGTCGCGCGCACTTCGAGCATCGTTTCGCTTGCGTCGCCGACGACCGTGAGCGCCTACGCGAGCAATTGGCGGCCTACGCTTCTCGGAAGCTGGTCGGCGATACCTTCGAGGGTGTCTGTCGGCCTGGTGTGCCGCCGGCATCCGCCTGGCTGTTTCCCGGCCAGGGCTGCCAGTATCCGGGAATGGCCAGGACGCTGTACGACAGCGAGCTGCCGTTCCGTGAGGCATTGGACGAGTGTCTCGTGGCGTTGCGCGGGATGGGTGTCGAGCTGTCCTGCGCCTTGTTCGAGTCGACGCCGGAGGCAGAGGCGTTGCTGGCGCAGACACGCTATGCGCAGCCGGCGATTTTCGCCGTGGAATACGCGCTGGCCCGCTTGTGGATGGCCTGGGGCGTGCTCCCCGGCGCGCTGTTCGGTCACAGTTTCGGTGAAATTGGCGCCGCCTGTATCGCCGGGGCCCTCACGCTGGAGGACGCCCTGAGGATGGTCGAGGCGCGCGGACGCCTGGCCCAGGAACTGATGACCGCCGGAGGGGTGATGCATGCCGTGAACCTCGGTGAAGCGGAATTGCTCGGGCTGCTGCGCGAGCAAGGATTGGCGGGTATCGAGCTGGCGGCGGTGAACAGTCCCGAGGACCTGGTTGTCGCCGGTCCTGAAGCGGACGTCGAAGTGCTGCTGGAAAAACTCGCGGCGATGCAGGTGAGGACCCGCAAGCTCGCGGTTTCCCACGCCTTCCACAGTGCCGCGGCCGAGCCCATGCTCGAGCGTTTCCGCGAGGTAGTCCGCGAGATCCGTTTCAGCGAGCCGCGGATACCGCTGGTGTCCGGCGTCAGCGGACGCCTGCATACGCTGGAAAGCCTGTCGTCCGCCGACTACTGGTGTGCCCATAGCCGTGACAGCGTACGTTTCAGCGACGGCGTACGTACCTTGCTGGAGCAGGGTACCGAGCTGTTCCTGGAAGTCGCGCCGGAAGCGGTGCTGACACCGCTGGTGCTTCGTCACCAGGTGGACCGGTCATTGCTCGTCGTGCCCAGCATGCGCCGTGGCGGTGATGCAGTGCGGGAAATACGCCTGGCGGCTGCGCAGTTGTACACCGGTGGCGTCGACCTGGATTGGCAGCGCCTGCATGCGCACGACGGCGCCTTGCGCCAGGCGTTGCCTGGCTATGCTTTCCAGCGCGAGCGCTACTGGTTTACCCCGGCCCGTGCCCAGGCTGGCGGGCGCAGCCAGATTGGCGGCGTGGGACGCTTGCTCGGGCAACCGATCAATGCGCCATTCCCGGTCTTCGAGGCGACCCTCGACGCCGATGCCATGCTGGCGCTGGGCGCCACGGCTAGCGAGGAGCTGGTGCGGCTGGAGCCAGGCAGGCTGCTTTCGCTCCTGCTCGAGGATGTCCTTGACCACCTCGGTCTGGATGACTTCGAGCTGAGCCTGGAGCGACTCGGTGAGGGCCTGGCGATCCATCCTGGCGATCGGCTCTATCTCTATACCGAGCTGGAAGCCTTGCCGGAAAAATGCTGGTCCGTCACCTGCTCGCTGCGTAGCGAGGCCGAATGCCAGGCGGGCCTGGGTTGGCGCGAGGCGGTCTTGGCGATGGTCCATGCGCTGCCGGCATCGAGCGCTCTGTCGCCGCTGGACGGGGAGGGGCGGTCGGTGGAACTCGGCGGCGCTGCTAGCGGGTGCCTGTTCGCCCGCCTGCTCGACGGCAAGCCGGCTTCCGCCCTCGAGTCGATCCGCAGGATGCGCGGACGCCGTGCGCTGTTGAACCAGACCTGGCGATCGCTCCTCATGCCGGCCGAGGATGGCGTGGGCTTCGACTGCAACCTTTACGACGCCGGTCAGGAGCTCCTCGGTACGCTCGAGGGGATGTCGCTCGGGATGGCGCTGGAAGATGCCAGGTTGGTGGAACGCATCGCGCAACCCGATGTGCTGTATCGGCTCGACTGGCCATCGCGGCCACGCCAGCCAGGCAACCCGTGTCTCGGCGAACGAGGTTTCGCGGTGCTGTCGTCGGATATCGAGGCCGCTCGCCAGTTGGCGGCGCTCATGCAGGCACGCGGGCTGCGCGCGCAACCCTTCCAGCCTGGCCAACTGCAGGAGGCGCTGGATAGCGTCGCCCCCTGCGATATCGTTTTTCTCGACGAACGCGCAAGGGGGGCCGGGCCAACCCTGGATAGCCTGGACACGCTGCGGTCACGGGTACTGCATCCGTTGCTGGCGCTGATCCAGGCGATTCTGCCACTTGGCGACGAGGCCGTTGGCCGGCTCTGGCTGGTCACCTTTGGCGCCCAGGCCGCCGGGCTCGCCAGCGGCGTGCCGGTGAACGTGGCGGGAGCCCCGCTATGGGGGCTTGGCAAGAGCATGGCGCTCGAGCATCCGGAGCACTGGGGAGGGTTGGTCGACCTGGCGCCGGACGACCCCGACTGGTGCGCCAACCTGCTGGACGAACTGCTGCTGAACGATGGTGAGAATCAGGTCTGCCTGCGTCGCGATGGCCGCCGGGTGCATCGCCTGGAGCGCGACACCGGCACTGGTTGGCCGAACTCCGTCTTCGCCCCGAGCAAGGATGGCTGCTATCTGATCAGCGGGGGAATGGGTGGGATAGGCCTGGGCATGGCCGATTGGCTACTGGCGCACGGCGCTGGTCAGGTGGTCATCACCGGACGCAGTCCGGCGCGGGCCCAGGGCGAGAAACTGGCGCGCTTCGGTGCGGCGGTCTCCCGGGTTCGCTACGTACAGGCGGACATCGCCTCGAAGGCGGAGATGAGCGCATTGTTCGAGGAGCTGTCGGCGATGCCGGGTGGGCTCCGCGGAATTTTCCATGCCGCTGGCATTTCGATTCCACAGGATCTTCGAGACGCCGACCGCGACAGCTTCGACCGGGTGCTGAGGCCGAAGGTGGACGGCGCCTGGCTGCTCCATGAATTGTCCCTGGGGCTGGAACTGGAGTTCTTCGCCATGTGCTCGACCATCGCTTGCGTCTGGGGCTCCCAGCACATCGCCAGCTACGCCGCAGCCAATCAGTTCCTCGATGGCCTCGCGGCCTATCGCCATGCCCTGGGGCTGCCCGCGCTGGTGGTCGACTGGGGGCTGTGGGCTGGCGGTAGTCATCTGTTCGACGAGGAAGTGCTCGGTTTCCTCAAGAGCGTTGGCCTGAAACCGCTGGCGCCGGCCCAGGGCATCGGCTTGCTGGCCCGCTTGCTGGGCAGCGACGTTGGCCACCAGGTGATCGCCGGGGTCGACTGGGCGCGCTTCAAGGCCTTGCTCGAGTCGCGCGGGGCGCAGCCCCTGCTGGAGCACATCGAGGTCGAGGACACACCGACCAGGCCCGGCGATGTCGCGGCGGACCAGGGCTTGCTGCGGAAGCTTTCCGCGGTGGAGGGGCGCGAGCGCTTCCAGTTGGTCGATGACTATGTCTGGGGGCAGTACGCCAACCTGCTGGGTGTGAAGGTCGAGCAGGTCCGGGCCAAGCTCGAGGACGGAGGCAGTCTCATGGACTACGGACTCGATTCTCTGTTGGTGATGGAGATGGTGGCGCGTTGCCGGCGCGACCTGAAGGTGCAGATAAAGGCCCGGGAATTCCTCGAGTGCCCCGGCCTGATGTGGCCGGATTTCCTCGCCAGGTCCATCGAACAACAAGGAGTGCTCGACGCCGTATAGACAGCGGGGCGGCGCGCGTCGCCCTTTCCATCCTTCATGCAACGGTGAGGTCACCATGGTTGGTATGTCCAGCATGCCTGGAACGAGGCATTTCGATATCGCGCTGTTCGGCTCCACGGCGAGCGTGTACATGCTCGCCGCGTGCTTGGCGCGTAATGGCATTGGCGTGGCCCTGTTCCAGGACCGTTCGACAGAGCCCGATACCACGGGGGAGGCGACGATTCCCTATACCTCGATGATCTTCGAACTGGTCGCTGACCGTTACCAGGTCGCGGAGATCAAGGATATCGCCCGGACCCGCGATATCCATAGGCAGGTAATGCCGTCTTCCGGGGTCAAGAAGAACCTCGGTTTCATCTATCACGAGCCCGGTCGCGCCGTGGACATGGGCAAGGCCCTGCAGTTCAACGTGCCCTCGGAGCATGGCGAGAACCATCTCTACCGACCGGATGTCGATGCTCATCTGCTGAACGCCGCGGTGCGCTACGGTGCGACAGTCTTCTCGGTCGGCACGGATGCGCGGATCGAATTGCATGACGACAAGGGAGTGCGGGTCCTCACCCGGCAAGGCCAGTGGGTCGCTGCCGACTTCCTGGTCGATGGCAGCTATCGCGGGGCCGCGCTGGCGAAAGCGTTGCCGCGGATGCCGGACGAGGCGCCGCTGAGGACAGCCTCGACCTGCCTGGCGGCGCACATGCTGGATGTCGAGCCGTTCGACGCCTGCGTGTCGTCCGACTTTCCGGGCCAATGGCATGCCGGGACGCTGCACCATGTGTTCGCCGAGGGCTGGATCGGCGTGATCCCCTTCAACAACCACCAACACTCGCGGAATCCGCGGGTCTCGGTGCTGCTGTCGATCAATCGGAGAATGCTCGATCCGGCCGATGGGGATCGCCTGCTGGCCGAACTGATCGACCGCTATCCTTCGCTGCGCCAGCACTTGGCGAGTGCTCGGCGGGTAGGGGAGTGGCAGGTCCGGGCACCAGCCCAGCACTTCCACCATGAGCCCCTGGGCCGACGCCACCTGCTGTTCGACGAGGGGGCGGCGTCCAATGACCTGCTGTTTTCCCGAAAGCTGTCCAACGCCGGCGAGTTGGTCCTGGCGCTGGCGCACCGTTTGATCGATGCGGCACGCCAGGGCGATTACCAGAGCACCGCCTTGCAGGCGTTCGTCGGCATCCAGAACAGCATCGTCCACCTGAACGACCGGATCACCCGGGGAGCCTATATTGCTTTCCGCGATCCGGATCTCTGGAACGCCTACGCTCGTGTCTGGCTGCTGCAATCGATCGCTGCCACCATCACCGCCCGCAAGATCAACGATGCCTTCGCCCGGACCCGGGACCCGCACGTCTTCGACGAGATCGACCGGGTCACCGACGACGGTTTCTGGATGCCGCTCTACCAGGGCTACAAGGACATCCTGAACTTCGCACTGGAACGTTGCCATGAAGTCGAGATCGGGAACCTGTCGTCGTCCGACGCCGCGCGGCAGATCTTCGCGCAGCTTGCCGCTGCCGATTTTGTTCCGCCTATTTTTGATTTTGCTGATCCTGACGCTCGTGTCTATCAGCTGACTACCTGGCGAAAGCTCAAGGCGTTGTGGTGGGGGCTGGTGAAAGTGCCCTCGGAAGTGGGGCGCCTGATCTTCTACCGCTCCTTCAGAAACCCATCCATGCGCAAGGAGAGTTGACATGGACTTCAACCTTGACGATTCCCAGAAAAAGCTGGCACGACAAATCGCCGAGACCTGCCGCGAACGCCTGCCGGAGCGCCCGACCGCGCATTTCTCGCCCGAGCAATGGGCTGTCTGCGGGGAGGCCGGCCTGCTCGGCCTCTCCATTCCCCGCGACTATGGCGGGCAGGGGCTTGGCGCGCTGTCGACGGCGGTCGCGATGCACGCCTTCGGACACTCCTGTGCGGACATGGGCCTGGTGTTTGCAGCGGCAGCCCACCAGTTCGCCTGCGCGATGCCCATCGTCGAATTCGCCAGCGAATCGCTGCGGCGCGACCTGCTGCCGAAGATGGCCAGTGGCGAACTGATCGGCTCCAACGCCATCACCGAGCCAGGCGCGGGTTCCGACTCGACCGCACTGAAGACCCGCGCACTGCCGCAGGACGACGGTGGTTATATCCTTGACGGTTTCAAGAGCTTCGCCGGCAACGCACCGGTAGCTGATGTATTCGTCGCCTACGCCACCACCCAGCCGGAATACGGTGCGCTGGGCATCACCGGGTTCGTGGTGGAGAGCGAGCGCCCGGGCGTTATGGTCAGCGAGCCGTTGCGCAAGGTCTGCCTGCGCAGCTGTCCTGCCGGCGAAGTGACTTTCGCCGGCTGCCGGGTCCCTGTTGCCAACCGCCTGGGTGAAGAAGGGCAGGGCCGCTTCGTGTTCCAGAGTTCGATGGGCTGGGAGCGCGCCTGCCTGTTCGCGGCATTCCTGGGCATGATGGAGCGCCAACTCGAAGAGACGCTTGCCTACGCCCGTTCGCGTCGCCAGTTCGGCAAGGCGATCGGCGCCTACCAGGCGGTATCGCACCGTATCGCCGAAATGAAGTTTCGCCTGGAATCCTCCCGCCTGCTGCTGTACCGGGCCTGCTGGGGCATGGACCAGGGCGATCCCCAGCAACTCCACATCGCCTTGTCGAAACTGGCCATCAGCGAGGGCGCGCTGGCCTCGAGCCTGGACGCTGTGCGCATCTTCGGCGGTCGTGGTTGCCTGGAGGGGTTCGGCATCGAGGAAATGTTCCGCGACTCGGTCGGCACGGTGATCTTTTCCGGAACCTCGGACATGCAGCGCGAGATCGTTGCCCGGGAGCTCGGCCTATGAAGCTCCTGCATGAGTGCCTCGTGCGCAGTGCGCGCGAGTATCCGGGCAATATCGCCGTCGTTGACCAGGCCGGCTCCTGTAGCTATGCCGAACTGGACGCGCGGGCCGAGGCCTATGCCGGCTTGCTGGTTGCGCTGGGGGTGGGGCGCGGAGAGCGGATCCTGCTCTGGGCGGAAAAGTCGGTGGAGTTGCCGGCGCTGATGCAGGGGGCCTTGCGCAAGGGCGTTGTCTATGTCCCGGTGGATCCGCTGGGACCGGTGTCACGGCTGGAAAAGATTCTCGCCGACAGCGGGGCGAGCCTGGTTTTTTCCACCGCGAGTCGTCTGGCGGATCTGGACGCTCTGGAACGGCGCCCGCGTATCGTGGTCCTGGACGATCCCGCATGCCCCCTGCACTGGTCTCATGTGGAGCTACCCGCCAGCGCATCCGCCCCGGAGGAAATAGGCGAACACGATCTGGCCTACATCCTCTACACCTCGGGCTCTACCGGCACGCCGAAAGGCGTTGCGCTGAGCCACCGCAATGCCCTGGCCTTCGTGGAGTGGGCCAATGAGCGTTTTGCCTTCGAGGCACGCGATCGGTTTTCCAACCATGCTCCGTTCCATTTCGACCTGTCGGTGCTCGATCTCTATTGCGCCTTCAGCCGTGGCGCGGCGGTTTGCCTGGTTCCGGAAGGCATCGCCTTTTCCCCGGCGCTGTTGACGGCGTTCCTCCAGGAACAGCGGATCAGCGTCTGGTATTCGGTACCTTCGGTCCTGCTCATGATGATGCGCGACGGCAACCTGCTGCAGTCTTGCCCGGACTCCCTCAGAGTCGTGCTGTTCGCCGGTGAGCCTTTTCCGATCAAACACCTGCGTGTGCTCCGGGAAGCGTTCCCAGGGCTGCGCATGGCCAACCTGTTCGGTCCCACCGAGACCAATGTCTGCACCTGTTACGAGGTTGTCGCGGTCGATCCTGCTCGTCTCCAGCCGGTGCCCATCGGGACGGCTGCTTCCGGCGACGAAGTCTGGGCGGAAAAGGACGATGGCCGGCGCTGCGAGGTCGGGGAGGAGGGCGAGCTGATCGTTCGCGGCCCCACCGTGATGCTCGGCTATTTCGGCCAGCCGGCGGTTACCGGGAGCTATCGCACCGGCGACCTCGTCAGGCAACTGGACGATGGCAACTACGAGTATCTCGGTCGTCGTGACGACATGCTCAAGGTTCGTGGCTATCGCATCGAACGGGGCGAGGTGGAGGCCGCTCTGCTGGCCCATCCGCGGGTACGCGAGGCTGCGGTGATCGTCGCCGGTGGCGGCATGGACGCCGCGCTCTGGGCGTTCCTGGTGCCAAGCGATGGCGAGGCAGTCTCGCTCATCGAACTCAAGCGTCACTGCGCTGAGCGACTGCCGCGCTACATGATCGTCGACCGGGCGAAGACGCTAGCGGAACTGCCGCGCAACGCTAACGGCAAGGTCGATCGCTTCAAGTTGAAAGCCCTGGTGGAGGACTGACAGATGAGGCTCTCTGCGATGTCGGAAATGGCCCTCTGGTTTCCCTATGCCAACCGGCCACGGGGAAAGATGCGACTATTCACCTTTCCCTATGCCGGCAGCGGTGCGTCGGTATTCCATAACTGGTTCCTGCCGCTGTACGACAGCGTCGATCTTTACGCACTGCAGTTGCCCGGCCGGGAAAGCCGTGCGGCCGAGGCTCCCTACCGCGACATGGAGGAGGCCGGCGGGGCGATCGCCGATTGCCTGGCGAACCTGTTCGACGACGATGTCCCGTATGTTTTCTTCGGCCATAGCATGGGCGCGCTGCTGGCTTACCGGGTCGCCTGCGTCCTGCGCGCGCGTGGGCGGACGGAGCCCTGTCGGCTAGTGCTTTCCGGCATGGCTCCGCCGCACCTAGGGCAGGCGGTGCAGCCCTTGCATCGCCTGCCGGCCAACCAGGCGATCACGCTGCTCGGGAGAATGGGCGGGGTGCCTGACATCGTACTTGGCGAGCCCGACCTCATGGAGATGTTCCTGCCGATCATCCAGGCGGATATCGAGCTGGTCTACTCCCATGGCTGCCGGGAGCCGCAGCCGCTGGACTGCGCGCTGACCTGCCTGGCGGGAGATCGAGATCGAATCGCCCCCGCCGATCGGATGGCGGAATGGCGGCGCTACAGCAGCGGGCCGTTCGAGCATGCCTGCCTACCGGGCGGGCATTTTTTCCTCAACGAAAGCGGGGTCCAGGCCATGGCCCGGATTCGCTCGGCACTGGCTGCGAGCAGCGCGGTCTCGTGCGCGTTCGTCACACTCTGAGCCGCGTCAGGAGGGGTCGTGGTGCCGGCGTATGGCTTCCAGTCCGCTGCGGGCGAAGAGGTTCAGGTGGTTCTTCAGGGCGTCGGCGTCGTGCAGCAGGATCGCTTGCATCGGGCTCGACTGGTCGCGATCGATGACCATCAGCATCAGGCAGGGCGCGATGATGCTTATGACGCAGCGCGACAGGGCGGGGTCGTGGCGGGGCAGGCCGGTGATCTCGCCGATGATCCGCTCCAAGGCTTCGAACTTGGGCATCACCTCCTCGCGGATCAGGCTGGCGAAGTGCGCCGTCGGCGCGAGGATTTCGCGAGCGCAGACCTTGCTCTGCCAACTGCGGTCGTCGAGCAGGCGGGAAACGATGGCATTGATGAAACGCTCCAGCTTGGTTTCCGGCGGAAGAGCGCTATCCGCCAGTTCGCGGAGGTCGTGCAGGCTGACGAACTGCTTGTGTCCTTCGACCAGCACCGCCTTGTACAAGGCGTCGCGGCTACCGAAGTGGTAGTTGATCGCGGCAAGGTCGGCCCCAGCTTCCTCGCAGATGGCCTTGCTGGCGGTATTGGCATAACCGTGCTGGGCGAACAGCCGGCCGGCGACTTCGAGAATCCGTGCGCGGGTACTTTCGCCGTCGCTTCGTGGGGTGCGGCGTCGTGTGCTCATGGGAGTCCTGCTGTCAGGGGGTTGATAAGGGCGATTGTCTGTTATTTACTAGATCAAATTCAATTGGAATTTGATTTCGACATCTCCTGCGCTGACCAAGGGACCCAGACATGAAGAAGCAGCTGATTGCCGGAGCCGCCGTACTGCTTGCCATAGGAGCGGGGGCGAGCTGGTATTTCCTTGGCGCGGACGACAGCGAGGATGCCCTGAAACTGTACGGCAACGTCGACATCCGTCAGGTTTCCCTGGCGTTCGAGAACAGCGAACGGATCGTTGCGCTGCATGCGGAGGAAGGCGACAAGGTGCGCGCCGGGCAGGTTCTGGCCGAGCTCGATACGCGCACCCTTCGCCTGCGTATCGAGACCGCCAGGGCGAGGATCGGTGTGCAGGAGCAAGTGTTGCTGCGCCTGCGCAACGGCACCCGGCCGCAGGAGGTCGACCAGTCCAGGGCGCGCCTGCAGGCGGCACAGGCGGAAGCCGAACTGGCCCGCCTGGAGTTGGTGCGCCTGCAGCGGATCGCCGGTGGCACCGACGGCAAGGGCGTCAGTCGGCAGAGCCTGGATGCGGCCGCCGCGCGACTGAAGGTCGCCAGGGCCGAAGTGGAGAACCAGCGCAAGGCCTGGCAGCTCGCCGACATCGGCCCGCGGGACGAGGACATCGCCCAGGCGCAGGCCGAACTGGAGGTCGCCCGGGCCGACCTGAGGCTTCTCGAGCATTATCTTTCGCAGGCGCAATTGAAGGCACCTCGCGACGCGACCGTCCGGACGCGCTTGCTGGAACCGGGCGACATGGCTTCGCCGAGCAGGCCGGTGTTCGCTCTGGCGCTGACCGATCCGAAATGGGTGCGCGCCTATGTCAACGAGCGGCAACTGGGACGCGTGCATCCCGGACAGAAGGCGCGGGTGGTCACCGACAGCGTGCCGGAGCGGCCCGTCGATGGGCGGGTCGGCTATATCTCCTCGGTTGCTGAGTTCACCCCGAAGACGGTGGAGACCGAGGACCTGAGGACCAGCCTGGTCTATGAGATCCGGGTGTTGCTGGACGATCCCGAGGATCGCCTGCGGCTGGGGATGCCCGCCACCGTCTACCTCGACGAACCCGGCGCCGGGGGTGGGCAGTGATGGAGACGGTGGTCCCGGTAGAGGCGTGTGGACTGGTCAAGCGCTTCGCCACCCGCGGCGGCACCCCGCTAGTCGCGCTCGACGAGGTCAGCCTGCGGATTCCGGCGGGGCGGCTCAGCGCCCTGGTCGGGCCGGACGGTGCCGGCAAGACCACCCTGCTGCGACTGATCGCCGGGCTGATGAAGGCCGATGGAGGGCAACTGAGGGTACTCGGGCTGGACGTTGGCGCCGAACCCCAAGCCGTGCAGGACCGGATCAGCTACATGCCGCAGAAGTTCGGACTCTACGAGGACCTGACGATCCAGGAAAATCTTGATCTTTACGCCGACCTGCACGGTGTGGAACCTGGCCAGCGCAAGGAGCGTTTTGCGCGTCTGCTGGAGATGACCGATCTTTCACGCTTCACCGGGCGCCTGGCCGGCCAGTTGTCCGGTGGCATGAAGCAGAAGCTCGGCCTGGCCTGCACCCTGGTGCGTTCGCCGGACCTGCTGCTGCTGGACGAACCCACGGTCGGCGTGGATCCGCTGTCACGCCGTGAGCTCTGGCAGATCATCGAGCAACTGATCGAGCAGGAGCGGCTGAGCGTGCTGATCAGTACCGCCTACATGGACGAGGCGCAGCGTTGCGCCCAGGTCTTCGTGTTGTACCAGGGCAACCTGATCGCCGAGGGAACCCCGGAAGACCTGAGCGAGCGTGCCAAGGACCTGTGCTATGGCATCGAGCCGGCAGCCGGGGTGCCGGCCAGGACCTTGCAGGCCAGGCTGATCGATGACCGGGAGCATATCGTCGATGCCGTTCCTCATGGTGGCCAGGTGCGTTTCATCCGCTCCGGCCATGCGTCGCTCGAGGAGATTCCCTCGCTACACGGAGAGCAGGCTGCGCAGCCGCTGGCGGCTCGTCTCGAGGATGGCTTCATGGTGCTGTTGCGCGAGCACGCCAGCGACCAGGGCCAGCCCTCTCCCCAGGCGCCTGCGGACGAGCCGGGCGGCGAGGAGGAACTGGAGAGCGAGCGTCGCCCGATCATCGAGGTCCGCGACTTGGTGCGCAAGTTCGGTGATTTCACGGCGGTCGCCAGTACCTCGTTCAAAGTGTTCAAGGGCGAGATTTTTGGTCTGCTCGGCCCCAACGGAGCCGGCAAGACCACCACCTTTCGCATGCTCTGCGGCTTGCTGCCAGCCTCCAGCGGCCACCTGGAAGTGGCCGGGGTTAACCTGAGGAGCGCCCGGGCCGCCGCTCGGCGGCGCATCGGCTACGTTTCGCAGAAGTTCTCTCTCTACGGCAACCTGTCTGTCCAGGAGAACCTGGAGTTCTTCGGCGGGGCCTACGGCCTGTTCGGGGGGCGACTCAAGGCACGGCTCGATACCGTCCTGCGCCAGTTCGAGTTGCAGGGGCAGCGCAATGATCGCAGCGGGGACCTGCCGGGCGGCTACAAGCAGCGCCTGGCCATGGCGGTGGCCTTGCTCCACGAGCCGGACATCCTCTTCCTCGACGAGCCTACCAGCGGCATCGACCCGCTGGCGCGCCGCGCCTTCTGGCGGCAGATCACCGAACTGGCCGCGGCGGGGACCACCGTCGTCATCACCACGCACTTCATGGAGGAAGCGGAGTACTGCGACCGGATCGTCATCCAGGATGCCGGGCGCCTGCTGGCGCTGGGAACGCCGGAAGAGGTCCGGCGACAGGGAGGCGAGCAGGCTTCCGACATGGACAGTGCCTTCATCGCCGTGGTCGAGCGCTCGCGCGCCCGACTGGGCATGGCGGCGGGCTAGGAGGAACGACGCATGCACCATCCGGATAGCGGTTTCAGGCGGCGCCTCGTCGCCCTGACGCGCAAGGAACTCCGCCAGTTGCTGCGCGACAGGAGCAACCTGGCGATCGGCGTGATCCTGCCCATCGTGCTGATCCTGATCTTCGGCTACGGGCTTTCTCTGGATATCCGCAACACGCCCCTGGCGATCGTTCTCGAGGACAGCTCGCCGGCTGCGAGGGACGTGGCTGCGAAGCTGGCGGGCTCGAGCTACTTCTCGACCGTCCAGGTGGCAAGTATCCGCGAGGCGGAAGACCTGATGCGGCAGCGTACGGTAGACGGCATCCTGCGCATCCCGGTGGATTTCTCGCGACGCCTGGAGCAGGGGGACGGGCGCATCCAGCTACTCCTGCATGGTGCCGACGCGAACAGCGCGGCCACCCTCGGGCGCTACGTGAACGGGGCGCTGCGGGTCTGGCACGAGCAACGCGTGGACCGTCTGGGCGGCGAGCGGGTGCAGGGGGGCGTGCGGATCGTCGAGCGGATGTGGTTCAACGCCGCCAACAGCAGTACCTGGTACCTGGTACCGGGGCTGATCGCCCTTATCATCACCCTCGTCGGCGCCTTCCTGACCTCGCTCGTGGTGGCGCGCGAATGGGAGAGGGGGACGCTGGAGTCCCTTTTCGTCACCCCGGTGCGCTCCGCGGAGATCCTGCTGGCCAAGATCATCCCCTACTTCCTGGTCGGTCTCCTGGGATTATCGATGTGCCTGGTGTCGGCCCGCCTGCTGTTCCGCGTACCGATACAGGGATCGCTGGTGCTGCTGCTGTTCAGTTCCATGCTGTATCTGTTCGTCACCCTCGGCATCGGCCTGCTGATCTCCGCCAGGACACGCAACCAGTTCCTTGCCAGCCAGGTAGCGATCCTCTCCAGCTTCCTTCCTGCACTAATGCTGTCGGGCTTCCTGTTCGACCTGCGCAACGTGCCGACCTTCATCCGCCTGGTCGGCTCGATCCTGCCAGCGACCTATTTTATGGAACTGGTCAAGACCCTGTTCCTGGCCGGCGACAACTGGCACCTGGCGCTGAAGAACCTGCTCATCCTCGCCGGCTACGCGGTATTCCTGCTGAACGCTGCGCGGCTATGCACACGCAAGAAGCTGGACTGACGCCATGGCCAATCTCATCTCGGTCGTCCGCGGCCTGTTGTACCTCTGTCGCAAGGAGTTCCTGGCCATCGTCAAGGATCCCGCCAACCGTGTGATCCTCATCGCGCCGGCGATCGTGCAGACGCTGTTGTTCGGCTACGGCGCGACCTACGACCTCAACTACGTGCCCTACGCCGTGCTTGACCAGAGCAACGGGACAGCGTCCCGCGAACTGCTCGCCCGCTTCGACTCCACCGGGGTCTTCCAGCGGGTGGAGACCCTGCGGCGGGTGGAAGATATTGCCAGGGTCATCGATGGCGGCGATGCCCTCCTCGTGCTGCACATGGGCCCCGATTTCGAGGAGCGCCTGGCCAGGGAGCGAGGCAGCGACCTGCAACTGATCCTGGACGGTCGCAACTCCACCACCGCCGGCATGGCTGCGGGCCACATCAGCCGCCTGGTCGGCGAGTTCAACGCGCGCTATCTGCGCCAGGGGCAGCCACGTGTGCAGTTGGAGATGCGCGCCTGGTTCAACCCGAACCTGGAGACCCGCTGGAATATCGTGCCAGGCCTGATCGCGGCTCTTAGCATGATCCAGACTCTGATGCTGGCCGCGCTCTCGGTCGCAAGGGAGCGTGAGCAGGGCACCTTCGACCAACTGCTGGTGACTCCGCTGACGCCGCTGGAAATCCTCATCGGCAAGGCGGTGCCGTCGGTCCTCATCGGCCTCCTGCAGTCGACCCTGATCCTCGCCATCGGTCTTTTCTGGTTCCGCATCCCAATGGCCGGTTCGCTGCTCGACCTGTATCTGGGTCTGCTGGTGTTCACTACCGCGTGCGTCGGCATCGGCCTGTCGGTCTCGGCACTGTCGGGCAACATGCAGCAGGCGATGGTCTACACCTTCGTCATCATGATGCCGCTGATCCTGCTCTCCGGTCTCATCACGCCTATCCACAGCATGCCGGAAACCCTGCAGATTCTGACCTACGCCGACCCGTTGCGCTTCGCCATCGACCTGGTGCGCAGGGTGTACCTGGAAGGCGCGAGCCTGGCCGACATTTCCGGGAACTTCATTCCAATGCTGAGCGTCGCCGCAGTCACCCTGCCGCTGGCGGCTTGGCTGTTTCGCAATCGACTCGTCTGATGGGGCATGCCATGCACGCTATTCATCTTCATACCAGGTCAGGCGCAGGTGTCCTGCGCGGGTTGGTGCTGCTGCTGTCGCTCTCGTCGAGCGCCTGCACCGTGGGCCCCGACTACCAGCCGCCGCAAAGCGTTTCTCCACAACGCTGGGGCGACTGGCACAGCGGGCCGGAAGCCCTGCGCAGTACCCGACACGAGGGCGAAAGACTGCGCGACCAAGCCTGGTGGAAGGTGTTCGGCGATCCGGTGCTGGACGACCTCCAGGCCAGGGCGATACAGGCCAACCCGGAACTGCATGGCGCTATCCTGCGCTTCGCCCAGGCTCGTATGCAGCGCCGGATAGTCTCCAGCGCCTACCTGCCGGAAGTGACGCTGGAAGGGGGAGTGTCGCGCCAGAAACAGAGCCTCTACGGTATGAACAACCGCTTGCTGGAGGCTACCGAGCCGGGCAACCGGGAGGCCTTGGAGAAAGCCCTCGGCGACCCGTTCACGCTGTACCAGGCAGGCTTCGACGCCTCGTGGGAGCCGGACCTCTGGGGGCGGGTCGGACGTTCGGTAGAGGCGGCCCGGGCGGAGATCGGCATGGCCGCGGCCGCGCTCGACGACACGCTGTTGAGTATCTCGAGCGAGGTTGCCAGGAGCTATATCGAGGTGCGTACCGCACAACGCCAGATCCGTCTGCTCGAGGAGGACATCCGCATGCTCGAGGAGCGTCTGCGCCTGGTGCGGGTGAGGGCGGGCGAAGGCCTGACCGATGAGCTCTATGTCGAGCGGCAGAAAGCTGAGCTGGAGGCGTTGCGCGGACGGCTGCCGGCCTGGCAGGCGAGCGAGACGGAAGCGACCAACCGCATCGCCGTGTTGCTGGGCGAACGTCCCGGCGCCCTGGCACGGGCGCTCGAGGCGAAGCCGGGCAACGTGCTGGAAAGGGCGTTGCCCGATTTCAGGCTCGGCGTGCCCTCCGAGCTGGTCCGGCAGAGACCTGACATTCGTGCGGCGGAGCAATCCCTGCACCGTGCCACCGCGGACATCGGCATCGCCAAGGCGGCGCTCTATCCGAGCATCGCCCTGGGCGCGCGCTTCGGCTACGAGTCCTACCGGGACGGGAAGTTCGGCGAATGGGGCAGTCGCGCCTGGAGCATCGGGCCCACTCTCGACCTGCCGCTGTTCGATGCCGGCCGCAGGCGAACCGTCGTGCGTCTGCGTGAACTGGAGCAGCAGGAGGCCGCGGTGACCTTCCAGCGTACGGTGCTGGGCGCCTGGCAGGAGGTCGACGATGCCCTGAGCCGCTACCACGCCGAATACCAGCGCAACCTGCACATGCGCGACAAGGCCGCCAGCAGCCGCCAGGCCTATGAATGGACACAGGTCAAGTACGCCCAGGGGCAGGTGGACTTCCTCGAGGAAATCGACGCCCAGCGTACGTCCATGCAGGCGCAGCGCGAGCTGATCGATAGCGAGGCGCTGCTGAGGACCCAACTGATCGCACTCTACAAGACCCTGGGTGGCTGAAGGACGCCGCCCGGTTCCACGCGTTCGTCAACAGGAAAACAACAACGGCTTCTCGCTGGAGGGAACCATGCTTGCCGAAGATATCTACGCGATCATGCTGTTTTCATCGCTCATCCTGGTCGTCCCGGGGCCATCCAACACCTTGCTGCTCAGCGCCGGTTTCCATTTCGGCTCGCTGCGGGCGGCGCCCTTCATCCTGCTCGAGGCGTTGGGCTACTCGCTATCCATTTCGGCATGGGGCTGGGTATTGGCGCGCCTGTCCGAGAGCAATCCATGGATCATCAGTCTGACCAAGGCACTCTGCGCGCTGTATGTGGCGCTCCTGGCGGTGAAGACCTGGAATGCCTCGATCCGCAGTGCCGGGACCGGTAACTTCCGCCGATGGCCCTTGCACCTGTTCGTGGCAACCCTGTCGAACCCGAAGGCGCTGATCTTCGCCAGCGTGATCTTTCCCGGCAAGGCGTTCCTCGACTTCTGGAACAACTACACGATCTCGCTGCTGGCCTTCCTGGTTGTGCTGGCGCCCATCGGGATGCTTTGGGTCGGGCTGGGGGCCGGTATTCGAAAAGGCTACCTGGGGTCGATATCCGGCCCGCTGTTCTCCAAGGTCACCTCGGTCATCCTGGCACTGTTTTCAGCTTCCCTGACCTATACCATGGTGCGGGCGGCCTGAGCGTGCCATCCGTGGTCCTCGATGCTCGCTCAGGCCAGCCCATAGCTGATCTGCTCGGCCTTGACGTGGAACGCCTGCTCACGGCTCGGAAGATGCTGGTTGGCATCGGCGTTGCCCTGGCGCAGGCGTTCGGACCTCAGCGTCGGCAGGCGGAACACATCCTGCCGCTCGGTCTGCAACGCATTGCCGCGCATCAGTTCCATCAACGGAACCTGCATGGCCGGGGTGCTCTGGCCGAGGAAGTAGTTGGGCACCTCGTCGCACCACAGCAGCATGTAGTCGCTCACCGCATCGTGCTCGGCGTCGAGCACCACGTACTCGACGCGGTGGCGCAGGACCACTTCGGCGTCGATGCTCCAGCGGGTGTCCACGGTGAACAGCGGAACGTGCTTTTCCACGTCCACCAGCAGGCCATTCACCGCCTTGCAGCCGGACTTGCGGCAGGCCACGTGGTAGCGCTTGTCGGGGAGGGGGTGACGCGCCACCACGTCGCGCCCGCCAAGCAGGTGCAGGTCGAACTCCTTGATGCGGATGTCGATCAACTCGCACGGCAGGTCGAACCCCGCAGGCGTCAGCAGCCTGGGGCAGAAATGGATAAGCATGGTTTTCTCCATCAGGCATGCCCGGGGCTTTCCCGCCCTGGGGGAGAGGTATCTCTATCGGTCGCAGGTCAGCCGGCAAGCCGCATCCTGACGGACGAGGCAGAGCCTCGCCCGGTGAAAGACGCGAACGCCGGTCCTGGCGGACCTCGCTGGATTTTTCTGGCTCCGGGCGCTCCCGCGCTTCCAGGGGGCGTCTCGGGCGAGTGTCAGCTCCCGGTCTTGACCCGGCTCCAGACCCGGGTACGTATTCTCTCGACCTTCAGTGGCAGGGTTTCCAGCGGGAAGAGGGTCGCCATGGTTTCCTTGCTCAGGTAAACCGCCGGGTTTTCCCGCAGCTTCCGCTCTACCAGCGGCAGCGCCGCCTGGTTGCCATTCGGATAGCCCACGTAGTTGGAGGTCCTGGCGATGACCTCCGGACGCAGCAGGTAGTCGATCAGCGCATAACCCTGCTGCGGATGCGGTGCATCCTTGAGCAGCACCATGTTCTCGGCCCAGACCAGCGAGCCTTCCCGGGGAATGCTGTAGGCGATATGGCGACCGTTCCCGGCCTGTTCGTTGTTGACCTGGGCCATGTAGGCCGTGCCCTGCCAGCCGACCACCACGCAGACGTTGCCGTTGGAGAGATCGGTGTCGACTCTGGAGGAGTCGAAATAGCGAATGTAGGGGCGAACCTTCAGCAACAGTTTCTGGGCTTTCTGGTAGTCCTCGGGATTCTGGCTGTTGTGCGGCAGGCCCAGGTAGTTGAGGGCGATGGACACCAGCTCGGTGGAGGAGTCCAGCGTGGCCACGCCGCACTGGCTGAGGCGGGAGATGTTCTCCTCCTTGAAGACCAGGTCCCAGGAGTCGACCGGCGCGTCGGGGCCGAGCAGCTTGCGGACCTTGTCCACGTCGTAGGCGATCCCGGTGGTTCCCCAGAGATAAGGTACGGCATAGCGATTGCCGGGATCGTTGGCCTGGAGCTTCCCGAGGATGTCCGCGTCGAGGTTCTTCCAGTGGGGGAGCCGGTCGCGGTCGAGTTCCTGGAGGACGCCCGCCTTGATCAGCCCGGGCAGGATGTTGGAGGTGATCACCACCACGTCGTAGCCGGAGCGGCCGACCATCAGTTTGCCCTGCGCGGTCTCGGCGCTGTCGAAGGTGTCGAGGACGACACGGGTGCCGGTTTCCTTCTGGAAAGCCTTGGGCGTTTCCGGGGCGATGAAGTCATACCAGTTGTAAAGATGGACGCTGGTTTGCGCAGCCCATGCACTGTCCGCCGCTGTCGCACCGATCGTCGTCAGGATCGATAACGCCAGTGCACAAACTTTTTTCATTGGATTTCCTTTCCGAAACGAAACAAGTTGGATTTTGCACCTACCAGAACTGGTAGTTCTGACCTGTGGCTATCTTCGAAGGCATCGATATTATGCACATTGGAACTCTTCATGACATAACGCCGAGTGACTAATCCCAGAGGAGTAGTTGTGTGGATATCGCATTGCACGGCGGCGCCTGGCACGAGTCACTGGGAAAGTTGCTCGAAGCGCTGGACCGGCCGTTCTTCTGGCGGATCCTGGCGCAGACCCTCGGCCAGTTCGCCCCCGTCGACAACTGGGCGGCCCTGATATTCAGCGATTCCAGTCCCTTGATTCTTTCCTTCATGGAGGAGGAGAGAGAAGAAGTCGAGCCGGACCCGCTGATCAGTCGATATATAACCGGACTTTATCTGCAAGATCCTTTCTACCAGGTATCCAGGAACTGTCGGCGCGGCGGGCTTTTTCATCTTGCGGATATCGTCTCCGAAGATTTCGAAACGACCGAATATTACAATACGTACTTTGCGCATTATGTGGTGACGGACGAAGTTCAATATAACGTCCCGCTGGATGGTGAAAGAACCCTATGCCTGTCGTTGGGCAGCGAGAGCCGCTTCGGTGCCGAGCAGATCGCGCTGTTCGAGCTGCTTCGCCCGTGGGTCATCGCGCTGATGAAAAAACGCATCCACTTCGAGGATGCGGTCAGGGAGGAGGCGAAACCGATCGCAGCGGCGGAGGTGGAAGTCCAGCCCTGGAGAGGGTTGATATCGCCGCTGACCGCGCGGGAGTCGGATGTCATCCGGCTGATGCTGGATGGATACTCGAACAAGGAAATAGCGGATCGGCTGACGCTGTCGATCGCCACTATCAAGGTGCATCGCCGGCACATCTACGCGAAGCTGAACGTGAAGTCCCACTCCGAGATATTCGCGCTGTTGATCAACCCGCCCGCGCCGCGGCTCGCCGACGCACGCTAGTGCGCCGCCTGCGGAGGAACCCGGGCGCATAAGGTTATGCGAAATTCATATTGCCCGACGCTGAAAAAGCCGGCGTCGGATTGCACTCATGGGCGAATTCCATCCAGGACGATTCGACCATGCCCGATGTACGTCTTTCCTCTCGTTCGTTGACCCCCGTGCTCTGTGCGGTGGGGCTCGCCTGCGCGCTGCAGGGCGAGGTGCAGGCCGCCGACGGTGGGCCGCGCGACGTGGCCACGGCGCCCCGGGTATTCGACATAGCGCCCGGCGAACTGGCCGAGGTGTTGTTGAACATCGTGCGCCAGGGACACGTGCCGATCGCCTTCGACCAGCGCCTGGTGGCGGGGTTGCGCGGACCGGATATCCGCGGCCGGCTCAGTGTCGAGGACGCCTTGCGGCGTGCCCTGGCCGGCAGCGGGCTGGCATACGCGCAGGACGAAAGCGGTGCCTTCGTCCTGCGCCGCGGACAGGCGCCTGTGCAGGAGACGCGAGGTGCGACGGTGGCACCGACCTTGTCCACCGTGGTGGTCACCGGCACGCGCAAGAGCGATGTGAAGGCGCAGGACAGCCTGAGCCCGATCGACGTGGTCAGCGCTACCCAGCTACGCAGCAGCGGTGCGGTCGACCTGCGCGATGCGCTGGTCAAACTGCTGCCCTCGCTGACCCGCCAGGCCCAGCCGTTCAACGCCTCGGCGTTGACCCACACGCAGTCGCTGCGCGGGCTGAGCCCCAACCATGTGCTGGTGCTGGTGAACGGCAAGCGTCGCCACGAAACGGCCAATCTCAATATCAGCGGCGGGCTGGAGAAGGGCTCCACCGGGGTCGATCTGGACACCATCCCGATCAACGCCATCGAACGTGTCGAGGTGCTGCGCGACGGTGCTTCGGCACAGTACGGTTCGGACGCCATCGCCGGGGTGATCAACGTCATCCTCAAGTCCGCCGACAGCGGCGGGTCGGCGGCCGCTGACGTCGGGCAGACCGGCGACGGCGACGGCTTCACCCATGGCGGCGGGGGGAACATCGGGCTGGCCTTCGGCGATAGCGGCTTCGTCAACCTCACCGCCGAATATCGCGAGCAGGAGCGCACGATGCGCAGCGGCATCGATGAGCGCACCGGTCGGCGCGACAATATTTCCATGGGCGATCCCGCGTTCCACCGGCAATCGTTGGCGCTCAACTCGGGTTTCGGGTTGGGCGACGATATCGAGGTGTACGGCTTCGGCACCTATACCCGGCGCAAGGCCTCCTCGGCGGCCAACTATCGCCTGGCTTCGGTGGCGCCGACGCTGTATCCGGACGGCTTCACGCCGCGCCCGAACAGCGACGAGGACGACTATGCGTTCCTCGCCGGGGTGCGCGGCGAGCGTCTGCTGGATGCCTGGCACTGGGACCTGAGCAGTGGCTACGGCGCCGACCGTCCCGATATCGGCATGACCCAGTCGGTGAACGCGGCGATCTACCGTGAAACCGGCAACAGCCCGAGAAGCTTCGACCTGGCGCGCTACCGCAACAGCCAATGGACCAGCAACCTGGACCTGGGGCGAGAATTCGAACTGGATTTCCTCGCTGCTCCGCTGGCGTTGTCGCTGGGTGCGGAATACCGGCGGGAAAGCTACCGCATCGACGCCGGCGACCCGGCGTCCTACTACAGCGGCGGGGCGGAATCCCTGGCTGGCCTCTCGCCGCTCAGCGAGGGGCAATGGTCGCGGCACGCCTGGGCGTCCTACCTGGACCTGGGTACCTCCCTGACCCCAGCCTGGGAGGTCGACGTGGCGGTGCGCCACGAGAAATTCAGCGACTTCGGCAGCACCACCAACGGCAAGTTCGCCACCCGTTACCAGTTCGATCCGCGGGTGGCGCTGCGCGCCAGCGTAAGCAGCGGGTTCCGCGCGCCGTCCCTGGTCCAGGAGCACTACACCGGCCTCAGCGTCGGCCCGACCATCGCCCTTGGCCTGCTGGCGGCCAACTCGCCGGCGGCGAAGATGCTCGGCGCCGACGAACTGCAACCGGAGAAGTCGACCAGCTTCAACCTTGGCCTGGTACTCAGCCCGTGGGAAAACGTCGGGCTGAACATCGACGCCTACCAGATCAGCATCCGCGACCGCATCGTCGACAGCGCCACCTATTCCGGCCAGGAAGCCATCGATGCCCTGGCCGCGGCGGGGATCTCGTTGCCGGCCAGTGCCAGTACGGTCAGTACCCACTACCTGGCCAACGGTGCCGACACCCGCACCCGCGGTGTCGACATCACCGGTCACTACCTCGTCGCGCTTGGCGAGTACGGGCAGGTCGACTGGGAACTGTCGGCCAACTTCAACCGCACCACCTTGCGCAAGAACCATCGAGGCGCCAACGGCGAGCCGCTGCTCAATGCCCAGCAGGTCGCCTGGATCACCAGCTCCACCCCGCGCAGCCAGGTTTCCCTCGGCGGCACCTGGAGCCGCCAGGACTGGGAGGTCAGCCTGCGCCTGACGCGCTACGGCCGGACCAGCTCGGAACTCGACTACACGGTAGGGCCGGACGCCTGGTCGACGGAGAAATTCAACCATTTCGTCAACGACCCGAAGTACATCACCGACATCGCCGCGCGCTACCGGCTCAGCGCCGACCTGACGCTGACCGCCGGCGCCGACAACCTGTTCGACGTCCGTCCGGACAAGCTGCCCGCGCAGAACACCACCTATGGCGACGTGCTGCGCTACGACACCTATGCCTCGCAGATCGGCTTCAACGGCGCCTTCTACTACCTACGCGCGGCATACCGCTTCTAGAGGGCCAGGCGTGGCGCAACGAGAATTTTCCGCGACCAGCGGCGGCGTGCTGCTGGCGTCGGTGGTGGCGATCATGCTCGGGCCCACCGGCATCCTGCTGAACACCTTCAGTCTGTTCATCGCACCGATGAGCGGCGAGTACGCCTGGGACCGCGCCGAGGTGTCGTTGCTGGTGACGCTGTTCGGACTGGCGGTCGCCATCACCAGCCCGCTCAAGGGCTGGCTGATCGACCGTTGGGGCGCGCGGCGGACAATGCTCGGGCTGACCGCGGCCCTGTCGCTGCCGCTGCTCGGCCTGGCGGCGGTGAATGCCGTCTGGCAACTCTACGCGCTGTTCCTGCTGATCGGCCTGCTGGCGCCAGGCAACCTGCCTTACGGACGTATCCTCGGACTCTGGTTCCGCCAACGCCTGGGCGTGGCCTACGGCCTGTTAGGCCTGGGCTTCGGGGTGGGCGGGCCGCTGGGCCTGCTGGTCGGCCACCAGAGCCTCGAAGCGTGGGGCTGGCGCGGCGCTTTCCTGGTCTACGGCGTGCTCGAACTGGGCCTGGCGCTGCCGCTGCTGGCCTGGCTGTTCCGCGAGCCAGCGCCGGGTGCTGGCGTGGCCGCCGGCGCGGCCGTAGCGGAAACCGCGCTGAGCGGATCGACGGCGCCCCAGGCCTGGCGCAGCGCCAGTTTCTGGCTGGTGCTGGGCAACCAGGTACTGGCGGTGTTCGTGATGTCCGGGATCATGACCCATGGCGTGCCGATGCTGGTGGAGCGCGGTTTGTCCCGGGGCGAGGCGGGCACCGCGCTGTCGGCGTTGTGGGTCGGCATGATGCTGTCGCAGCCGCTGATGGGCTGGCTTCTCGACCGCGTGGCGACGCCTCGGGTGGCGTTGCCCTTCGCCCTGGCGGCGGTGCTCGGCATGGCCTGGTTCCTGGTGGGCGACACACCGAGCGGTCTATGGCTGGCGGTGTTCCTGGTCGGCCTGGGTGGAGGAGGGGAAAGCGGCACCACCAAGTACCTGTTGATGCGCTACTTCGGCCTGCGCAGCTTCGGTGTGATCTACGGTTCGATCCAGCCGTTCACCTTCGCCCTGTCGATCAGTCTCGGCGCTTACCTGCTGGGCTGGCTGTACGACCGCGCCGAAGGCTACGGGACGGCCGAATGGGTGCTGCTCGCGGCTTTTTCCCTGGCTGCGTGCAGCCTGTTCGTCTTTCGCCCCTATCCGCAGAAATTGCCCTGAAGGGAATCATGCCGGCTAGCGTTCGCCCTGGCGCCGCGCGGTCTTGCCGGCGAGGCGGGCCTGGCGATAGTCGTTGGCACACTGTCCCGTCCAGCGACGGAAGGCGTGGCGAAAACTGGAGGTATCCATGTAGCCCAGCCTCTCGGCGACTTCCTCGATGCGCAGTCGCTCGTCCCGCAGCAGTTGGCGCGCCCTGTCGTGGCGGACCAGGTCGAGCACTTCCCGGTAGTTGGTGCCCTCGTCGGCGAGCCGTCGGCGCAGCGTCCGCTCGGTGACCTTCAACTGCCGGGCGACCCAGGCGATGCTCGGGTAGCGGTCCTGTAGCACCTCCAGCAGTGCCACGATGCGTTGGCGGTAGCCGCCCATCTCGCGGGTGACGCGGGTGTTGAAGGCCTTGCTGCCGAGCGCCAGCGAGGCCTGGAACACGGCGGAGTTGGCAGTGGCGATCTCGGCCTCGAGCAATTCCTCGGGGAGGGTGAAGGTGATGCCTGCGCCGGCGAAATACACCGGCACCCGGAAATACTCCTCGTATGCCCGCACGTCGCCGTTCCTTTCCGGGAGGCGCAGGCGGACCAGTTCCAGCTCGCCCAGCAGCAGGTCGCGGAACACCGCGTAGGCGGCCGACGCCAGGACGTTGGCGTGATACAGCCGGGCCGACTGCGGCCAGTCCGGCTTGTCCTGCAGGTCGATATCCACATCCACGGTGTCGCAACTGGAACGTCGCACCGCGATCCCGCGGATATCCTTGCGGAACAGCAGCATGTTGGTCTTGATCAGTTGCAAGGCTTCGCCCACGGTGCCGGCACTCTGCAATGCCAGCCCGGCGACGCCGTAGTCGGAAAGGCGGTAGTGCTCCCCCAGGCTCAGGCCTTCCAGGGGGGAGCGTCCGTTCAGCACGATCCACTCGTAGAGCGCTTCGCTGGGCAGGCGCGGCTCGGCAGCCGAACCCTGACGCATGTCCGGAGGCGTGATGCGTTGCGCGGCGAGGTAGTTGTTGAGTGGTCGCCACTCGAAATCGTACTGGATGTTTTCGGACGGGCTCATCGGTTACCTCTTGCACGCGATGCTATCGCCCTGAAGGCGTCAGGGCTTCGTTATTCCATGCGGATGTCGTTTCGGTTGATTTTCGTACGCTGGGCTTCCGGCAATCACTACCTTGCGTAAGGGGTTGACAGGAGCGGGGTCTGCGTATAGCCGCGCCTCCGCGACGCCGTGCCGATCGGTCGTGCATGCTTGCCGTGGCCCGGCTGAGCACTGCCGTCCCGGCCACTCTCGCCGGGGTGGCTGCGCCTGGATGATCGTCGTGGGCGGTGGTGGCGCGGGCCGGTCGCCCTGAGCTTCAGGCGCCATCGCCGCTTGCCGGCGCTCGGGAGGCCGCTGGCCAAGGAAAACCGTAGCGCCGCGGCGGGCGGCGGCTAGCGGGGATTTCCGGCCACGCGTGCCGTGCCCGGGCCACGCTTGCCTTCCCGGCGCGCCGGACTCCCGGTGGCCTGGAGGACAGGAAAAGCGAGCGGCGAGGTGTCGGCGAGCAGGGTCAACTCGATCTTCTGATAGGGGCGGTGGGCTGTCCGGGGCGGCTAGGATGGACATTTTCATCGTCTCGGGCAGGCCTGTCGCGACCGCGCGAAGTCGCGACGGATGCCGCTGCTAAGGAGCAACGGATGACCGTTCTTATCCAGGGGGCCGGGATCGCCGGCCTGGCGCTGGCGCGCGAATTCACCAAGGCAGGCATCGACTGGCTGCTGGTCGAGCGGGCCAGCGAGATCAGGCCCATCGGTACCGGCATCACCCTGGCGAGCAATGCGTTGACGGCGTTGTCCAGCACCCTGGATCTCGACCGGCTGTTCCGCCGTGGCATGCCGTTGGCCGGCATCAACGTATACGCCCACGACGGTTCGATGCTGATGTCGATGCCTTCCAGTCTGGGTGGGAATTCCCGCGGCGGCCTGGCGTTGCAGCGCCACGAACTGCATGCGGCGCTACTGGAGGGGCTGGATGAGTCGCGCATTCGGGTCGGGGTCTCCATCGTGCAGATCCTCGACGGACTCGACCACGAACGCGTGACCCTGAGCGACGGCACTGTCCACGACTGTTCGCTGGTGGTCGGTGCGGATGGCATTCGTTCGAGCGTGCGACGTTATGTCTGGCCGGAGGCGACCTTGCGTCATTCCGGCGAAACCTGCTGGCGCCTGGTCGTTCCCCATCGGCTGGAGGACGCCGAGCTGGCGGGAGAGGTCTGGGGGCACGGCAAGCGCCTCGGCTTCATCCAGATCAGCCCGCGCGAGATGTATGTCTACGCGACCCTGAAGGTGCGCCGGGAGGAGCCCGAGGACGAGGAGGGCTTCGTCACCCCGCAACGGCTGGCCGCCCACTACGCGGACTTCGACGGCATCGGCGCGAGCATCGCCCGGCTCATACCGAGCGCCACCACGCTGGTGCACAACGACCTCGAGGAGTTGGCCGGCGCCTCCTGGTGCCGCGGACGGGTAGTGCTGATCGGTGACGCCGCACACGCCATGACGCCGAACCTGGGGCAGGGCGCGGCCATGGCCCTGGAGGACGCCTTCCTGCTGGCGCGCCTGTGGTGTCTGGCGCCGCGCGCCGAGACGCTGATCCTGTTCCAGCAGCAACGCGAGGCGCGGATCGAGTTCATCAGGAAGCAATCCTGGATCGTCGGCCGCCTTGGTCAATGGGAATCGCCCTGGAGCGTCTGGCTGAGGAATACCCTCGTTCGCCTGGTGCCGAATGCCAGTCGCAGGCGCCTCCACCAGCGTCTTTTCACCGGTGTCGGTGAGATGGCCGCGCAGTAGCCGCCGGTGCCAGTGGCGTCTTGGTCGCCTGTTTTCGACTTCGGCGATGGTCGCTATGGAGGAGTCCCGGGCAACCAGGGCGCTTGCGCTTTACCAGGCCCGGCGTCGCTGGGCTCTCCACAGATTCGCCGGTTTTTGCTGCGATCCGGTCTGCCGCTCGCTGGGGGCTGGCGGTATACTTCGCAGTGCCCGTTCGATGCCGTCGAATGATGTTTCCATGACGCTTGATTTATGACGCCTTTGCGCCAAGCTAGGTCATGGGATGGCTTTCTGTTAAGGTTGCCGAAATCTCCTGGGGGCCCGTGTGGGCGGTTGTCTGCTAATGCGCGACGAGGTGCAGCGTGATTAAGGTGCTGGTGGTCGACGACCACGATCTGGTACGCACCGGTATTACCCGCATGCTGGCCGACATCGAAGGCTTGCAAGTGGTCGGCCAGGCCGACTGCGGTGAAGACTGTCTGAAACTGGCCCGCGAACTGAAGCCGGATGTCGTCCTGATGGACGTGAAGATGCCCGGTATCGGCGGCCTGGAGGCAACCCGCAAGCTGCTGCGCAGCCAGCCCGACATCAAGGTCGTGGTAGTCACCGTCTGCGAAGAGGATCCGTTCCCCACCCGCCTCATGCAGGCCGGCGCCGCCGGCTACATGACCAAGGGCGCGGGGCTGGAGGAAATGGTCCAGGCGATTCGCCAGGTCTTCGCCGGCCAGCGCTATATCAGCCCGCAGATCGCCCAGCAACTGGCGCTGAAGTCCTTCCAGCCGCAGCAGCACGATTCCCCCTTCGATTCGCTGTCCGAGCGCGAGATCCAGATCGCCCTGATGATCGCCAACTGCCACAAGGTGCAGAGCATCTCCGACAAGCTGTGCCTGTCGCCGAAGACCGTGAATACCTATCGCTACCGCATCTTCGAGAAGCTCTCGATCACCAGCGACGTGGAGCTGGCGCTGCTCGCCGTCCGCCACGGCATGGTCGATGCCGCCAGCTAGATGAGCGCCGTTTTCGACGCAAGCGCTTTCCTCGCTACCTGCAGCAATCGTCCGGGCGTCTACCGCATGTTCGATGCGGACGCCAAGCTTCTCTACGTGGGCAAGGCGAAGAGCCTGAAGAAGCGCCTGGCCAGCTATTTCCGCAAGTCCGGCCTGGCGCCGAAGACCGCTGCGCTGGTGGCGCGGATCGCCCAGGTGGAAACCACCATCACCGCCAATGAAACCGAGGCGTTGCTGCTGGAGCAGACGCTGATCAAGGAGTGGCGGCCGCCCTACAACATCCTGCTGCGGGACGACAAGTCCTATCCCTTCGTGTTCCTCTCCAGCGAGGACGAGTATCCGCGGCTGTCCCTGCACCGTGGCGCGAAGAAGCGCAAGGGGCGTTACTTCGGTCCCTATCCGAGCGCGGGAGCGATCCGCGAGAGCCTCAACCTGCTGCAGAAGGCGTTTCTCGTCCGCCAGTGCGAGGACAGCTATTTCCGCAACCGTACGCGGCCCTGCCTGCAATACCAGATCAAGCGCTGCAAGGGGCCCTGCGTGGGGCTGGTCAGTCCTGAGGAGTACGCCGAGGACGTGCGCCACTCGGTGATGTTCCTCGAAGGAAGGAGCAACGCGCTGGCCGACGAGCTGAACGTCGGCATGGAGCAGGCGGCGATGCGCCTGGACTTCGAGAAGGCGGCGGAGTTGCGCGACCAGGTGGCGATCCTGCGGCGGGTCCAGGACCAGCAGAGCATGGAAGGTGGCAACGGCGACGTCGACATCGTCGCCGCCATCGTCACCCCTGGCGGCGCTTGCGTACACCTGATCAGCGTACGCGGCGGGCGGGTGCTGGGCAGCAAGAACTTCTTCCCGCAGGTCGCGATCGAGGAGGAGGTGGGCGAAGTGCTGCTGGCGTTCCTTGGCCAGTACTATCTCAGCCACCAGGAGCGCGACCTGCCGGCGGAGTTGATCGTCAACGTGACGCACGAGGATTTCCCGGTGCTGGTTTCGGCGATCGCCGAAGCGCGAGGCCGCGAACTGGAGATCAGCTACCGGGTGCGTGGTACCCGCGCCCGCTGGCAGCAACTGGCGGTGACCAACGCCGAACAGGCCCTGGGCGCACGCCTGGCCAACCGCCAGCATGTGGCGGCACGCTTCGAAGCCCTTGCCGAGGCGCTCGACCTGGCGGAGCCGCCGCAACGCCTGGAGTGCTTCGATATCAGTCACTCCAGCGGCGAGGCCACCGTGGCTTCCTGCGTGGTGTTCGGCCCGGAAGGGCCGCTGAAGTCGGACTATCGCCGCTACAACATCGAAGGCGTCACGGCCGGCGACGACTACGCGGCGATGCACCAGGCGCTGACCCGCCGCTTCAGTCGCCTGAAGGACGGCGAGGGGAAGATGCCCGACATTCTCCTGGTGGATGGCGGCAAGGGGCAATTGGCCATGGCCCAGGAGGTGCTCCAGGAACTGGCGGTCGCCGGTCTGATCCTGCTCGGCGTGGCCAAGGGCGTGACCCGCAAGCCGGGGCTGGAAACCCTCTACCTGAACGATGCCTCCCACGAGTTCACCCTGCCGGCCGATTCGCCGGCGCTGCACCTGATCCAGCAGATACGTGACGAAGCGCACCGTTTCGCCATCACCGGCCACCGTGCGCGGCGCGGCAAGGCACGGCGGACGTCGACGCTGGAGGACGTCCCTGGCGTCGGCCCGAAACGTCGGCGCGACTTGCTCAAGCATTTCGGCGGGTTGCAGGAATTGTCGCGGGCGAGTATCGATGAACTGGCCAAAGCCCCCGGTATCAGTAAAAAGCTTGCCGAGCAGATTTATGCCGTCCTGCACAGCGAGTAGAATGCCGGCTCACCTCGCAGCCTAGATGGTCCGATGAATATCCCCAATCTGCTCACGTTACTGCGCGTCCTGCTCATTCCGATCTTCATTCTGCTGTTCTATCTGCCGACGTCCTGGAGCTACCTGACCGCCAGTGCCGTGTTCGCCCTGGCCGCCGCCACCGACTGGCTGGACGGCTACCTCGCCCGGCGCCTCGGCCAGAGCACGCCGTTCGGCGCCTTCCTCGACCCGGTCGCGGACAAGCTGATGGTGGCGGTTGCGCTGGTCTTGCTGGTGGAAGAGCACGCCAACCTGTGGCTGACCCTGCCGGCGGTGATCATCATCGGCCGCGAGATCGTGGTTTCCGCCTTGCGTGAGTGGATGGCCGAACTGGGGGCGAGGGCGCAGGTCGCGGTGTCCAACCTGGGCAAGTGGAAGACCGCGGCGCAGATGCTGGCGCTGGTCATTCTCCTGGCGAATCCGCCGCTGATGACCTTCTGGGTGATTCTCGGCTACGTGCTGCTGATCATCTCCGCGGCGCTGACCCTGTGGTCCATGGTGCACTACCTGCTGGCCGCGTGGCCGCATCTGTCGACCACCCCGAAAGAGAAATAAACTTTTTTGAATCAAGGAGTTGACACGGCGCCGCGATGCTATACAATGGCGCCCGTCACCAAGACGATGCGGGAATAGCTCAGTTGGTAGAGCACGACCTTGCCAAGGTCGGGGTCGCGAGTTCGAGTCTCGTTTCCCGCTCCAATTTTGGTTCTGTAGAGTTCCACTGAATTCTGCAAGCCATTGAAAACAGGGCCGAAAGGCCCTTTTTTCATTCCAGTGACGTCCGCTGGAAACCGCCAACATCCGGGACTTTTAAGTCCATTTTTAAGTCCATGAATACGGATGAGGCGCTTTCCGGATTGTTGCTGGAGGAGCGAGGCCAACGAGACAAGCATCTAGTCCTGACTCATAGTTCAGGAGCTGGAGCATGGCACTCTCAGATATGGCTGCCCGGAACGCCAAGGCGACCGGCAAGGCTTACACCGTCAGCGACATCGACGGCCTCTCCCTCGCGGTCTCTCCGACCGGAGGTAAGACCTGGCACTACCGTTACTACTGGGCTGGCAAGCAGAAGCGCATGTCGCTGGGCACCTATCCGGAGGTTGGCCTTCGGGAAGCGCGCGCCCTCCGCGATGCGGCCCGCGCGTTGCTGGCCAAGGGCATCAATCCCCGAGCAGATCGCAAGCAGAAGCGCCAGGCTGTCCGTCTGGCCGACGAACACACCTTCCAGGCCGTGTTCGACAAGTGGGTCGAGCACCGCAGGCTCGTCCTCAAGGAAGGGCGTCAGAGCACTCTGACGCAGATCCTTCGCATCTTTAAAAAAGACATCCTGCCCACACTCGGGAAACGCCCCGTCTACGAAATTCAGCGTCCGGACCTTCTGGAGGTCGTAGCCAGGATTGAGCGTCGGAAGGCGCTCAGCGTGGCGGAGAAGGTGCGTACCTGGTTCAGGCAGATGTTCCGATACGCGCTGATCATCGTGCCTGGCCTGCCGCAGAACCCGGCGTTCGATCTGGATGTGGTGGCGTTGCCGATGCCGCCCGTTCGTCACAACCCGTTCCTGCGAATGGATGAGTTGCCGGCAATGCTGTCACGGCTGAGAAAGTACCATGGTCGGCTTCAGACACAGCTGGGGCTTCGACTGCTGCTCCTGACCGGCGTGCGTACGGGGGAGCTTCGGCTGGCGACACCTGATCAGTTTCATCTCGATCAGGGTCTATGGATCATCCCCCCGGAGGTTGTGAAACAGTTGCAGCTTGAGATGCGCAAGGAGGGCAAGCGGCCCGGCGACATTCCTCCCTACATCGTTCCTCTGTCGGCACAGGCCATGGAGATCGTTCAGCACATGCTGGAGCAGTTCAAACCTGCTCAGCGCTACCTGTTCTCACATGGCTGGGACCTGAAGAAGCGCATCAGCGAGAACACACTCAATCAGGCTCTCAAGCGCATGGGCTATACGGATCAATTGACGGGGCATGGCATTCGGGCGACGATTTCGACTGCACTGAATGAAATCGGCTATCCGAAAGTCTGGGTAGACGCGCAGCTTTCGCATTCAGATCCTGACAAGGTGAGCGCCGCCTACAACCATGCGGAATACGTGGAGCAGCGCCGACGCATGATGCAGGATTGGGCTGACCGGCTCGATCTGTTCGAACAGCATCAGGTGGAGGCCGCGAGCATGCACCTGACCGTCCATCTGGAAGGTGTTCCGGAGGTTCCTGATGAAGTTCCAGAGGGGGCGGAGGTCGCCATTGCACCTGCCCCTATCGTGTTGGTCTCGAAGCCTGGAGTCGGCATGCCTGCGCTGCCGGACACGGTGCATCGACTGTCCGCGATCACGGGGCCGCGTACACCACCGGTCTTGTCGGAAAGCCAGCGCGAGCAACTGGAGCGGTTGGATATCTTCAATTCGCCACACCTGCTTTCTGCGGCCGATTTTGCAAAAATGGCTGGCAAGTCGCGGCGGTGGATCAGCTACGAGATCAGCGGACGCAAGATGTTGGCGCTGAGCCTCGGCAACCTCGGTCAGCGCGTCCCGGATTGGCACTTCACGCCCCTCAAGCACAAGCTGATACAGGCGGTTCTCAAGTTCGCGCGTGATGCGGACTCGTGGGAGATCTACCGCGCGCTTTCTGGGCCGCACGATGACTTCAAGGGGCTTGCCCCCATCGAAGCGGTGACCGCAGAGAACCTGCACGAAGTCGTTATGGTGGTGTGTTTTTCGCTGAAGGACAGCCAGGCGATGCTTCGGCTGGCGTAGTGGCCTGCTGGCAACGCTGTGTTGAGACCTGGCGGGCTGCGCTCAAAGTCAGGCCATTTAAGAACTTGCGGCGGTCAACTAAGTGATACCGACTGATCGAGACTGATCGAGCTTGCGCGCTCGCTCGATCAGCCGTTCGGTGAATGGTGAAGGCGCGTTTTGAGCGCGTAGCAAATACGTGCTCAGATCGTTCGGCGATCCCGCCAGCGGCCGCATCACGATGCCAAGCTTTCGTGCCGTATCGATGCGTGATTTTCCCGCGAAGCCGATTCCGTAGCCCGCAGCGACCAGAACGGCCATCAGTTCGAAAGATTTCGCGTGGTCGACCACGTTGAGTTTCGACGTGGCCGAGCTCAACAATTCCATGATCTGATGGCTAAGGGGCTCACAGTGCTCTGCTGACCAAAGCACCAGGGGGTACTGCACGGCCTTTTCCAGCGTGATTTCCGGGAACTCCAGGAGCGGTGAGAGCGCTGGAACCGCCACGGCAATCTCATCATGCCACAGCAGCTCGTTTTGCAGCTTGGCCTCAGCGGGCGGTGCGACAGCAAATCCAAGATCGTAACGACCATCCTTCACCCCGCTGACCTGCTCGGAAAACAAAGTCTCGGTAAGGCATATCGCCGTGCCGGGCTCCTCTGCGCGCTGCTTCGCCAAGAGGTGCGTCAATGTTGCGGTGAAGGCTCCGAAGGAGACGGCGATCCGTACCGATTCAGGGGGTTGCTGGCATTGCATGGCTGGCTCTCCTGTAAAGAAGGATGCGGTAGACAATGCCAGATAATAGCAGTCCGCGTTTAATTAAACGTGGTTTAATTTATGCTCTTATTTCACGCTTTTGTAGATGCAAAAGCGTGAAATAAGGCGAGGCCGGCCTACAGGCAGTACAAGTTTTGAGGCGGAGCCGGCCAAGGCGTTTGGCATGGCGGTAAAGGCGTTGAGGACGGAGCGCGGAACGGCCCAGGAGGCACTGGGAAACATGGCCGGAATCGAACGCGCGCACATGGGCAGAATCGAGCGGGGTGAGCACATGCCCACCCTGGCGCTGATCCTGCGCATTGCAGATGCGCTGGAATGCAGCGCGGCTCTGCTTATCGAAGAGACAGAGAAGTGCCTGAAGCTTGTTCGCGCCGGCGTCATGGCGAATGAAGGACAGGCCGATCGCGTTTGATGCTCACCATCAGATTACATCGGTGGCATCTACTCGACATTCTTCCAGGCGGATGCGGGAACTCTGTCCCACAGTTGACCATGGGTGATTTCTGCGCGGCGGTGGTCGCATGCCCCTTCAAATTCTCCTAGTTCAGAAGATGGGGTTTGGGGAGCAGTGGAACCAAAAACCAACGTAAGGCTTAGCTAGAGTTCACCGCTGCCGAAAATAGGGGCGGTTATCCAGACTTTGTTTTACTGAACGACTTTTCTGCACTGCTTTTCATGCGTTTGGACGGCCTGGCGTCAGTGCCTGCCAGGGTTCGACAAAAGGATGGTTTTCCCGAACTAACCAGACGCCACAAGGGTTTGCGGGCAGGCGCTGGGCTTAAGTGCACTTTCTGTTCCGTTGCTCCCCAAACCCCAAGATGGAACGCGGTCTTTCATATGACTGTAGACCTGTTCCAAGGTGTGCAAGGTCTGGCATTTTCTGAACTGCATTAAATATCTTTTTCTTATCATTGATTGTCGCTTGCATTTATCCGAATTGACAATTGAGGGAGACGCTTCTGGTGTTTGGTTTAAATGTAACTCGGTGGAAATTGTTATTAGAATGTGCTTAAAGATTATATTTTCGTGAATGCATTCACACCGAATTGTTGACGTGTGCTCATAAGATTTTCAGGTTTCGATTTGAGCAGGATTTTCGTTAGGCGAACGACATAGGTGGAAGGCAAATCCCGCGGCAGGTATTTGCCTCAATGTGATGGTCTACAAGGTGCGCTGGAGGCGATCCAGGTTGCAGCCGAAATTCGTTCCTCGTTCGTTGATTTTCCAGGAGATGGGCGCTGGCTGCGCTTTTGGATATCCTCATCCGCTGGGCATGGAAGGCCGCGCAGCATGCCGAGCTTGATTACCGTACCTGAAAAAAGGTAGATTTCGCCAAACTCAATTTGCAGCGCCTCAATATACGCCTGATGCCGTTGGTGATGTGGTCGTTGCCAAAGTCAAGTATGGATTGTTAGGCGGAACTTCATCGAAAAGACGTGTGGGATCAGCCAACAGATAGCCATGCAATCGCCTTGATTTCCGTGGCCCGGTGACCTCGCAAGTCCAGATATTCAGGCCGCTATCCTGTTTACGATGCAATTGCAGCTTTTCGAACGCTTTCTGAATCCACTGCCAATCCGCAACATTTTCCTGTTTTGCCAGAAATGCCGTTTTGGGATGCTCTTGTGCGTAGCGCTGAAACAATCCTGGGCTGACCAGGTAAACGGTATCGGAGACGGTATGCACCAGGGCTTTAGCGTCGTTAATAATCAGCTTGCGGGTGCTGATATGCTGACGCAGCCAGGCGATGAAGTGTTCGCCAGATGGAGGCACCTGAGTTTCGTTTTTCACTTCGGCAGTTGAAGGAGCGGCAGGCGGCAGCTCAGGCTCCTGATCCTGCGTGGTGCCTGTCTCAGTTGGTTCGTTCGGAGATGCTGTGGTCGACGGCAGCGTCACGTCCGGTGTCCCGAGCAGATCGAGCAACGCATCGACGCCATCCACGCTGGCCGCCTGCGTACCAGGTCCAGGAGCGGAGAGCGCTGGAGCAGCTGCCGAGCCGGTGGACGGCAAAGGCTGCTCCGCAACGTTTGGTGAAGCGGGGGATGCATCCGCCGTAGAGGTGTCATCCTGCACCACTTCCACGGTTCCCTGAAACGCCGGCGGGCGTTCACTGCCTTCCCATATCAATGCTGGTGCAAGCCGAAGCAGAGTGAACGTGTGGGTCCAGCCAGTGTCGCTGGTGACGACCGCTTTCCAGATAGCCTTGTCATCCGGCGTGGCCTGGAGCATGCCGTGGTCCTGCAGGATATTGAAGACGGCCGTGTTGTTGGCCGGAATACCCTCGATGCCCTGAGACAGCAAATGTGCGCGCAGCTTGTCCGAGACAGTCTTGGAAACAAGCCACAAGGCATCCTGCGTCAGCCAACCGTCCGAGGCCTGTGGTTGATTCAGCTTTAACTCTTCCTTGAGCAGGTAGCGAAGCCCCTCCAACAATTTGCGCTGCAATGTATGCTTCGGTGCAGCCATCGCCTTGGCGGGATCTCCGCCGAGTTCCTGCGCCACGGAAGCCCGATCGGCATTCGTGACCAGTTCGCCCAATACTCCGGCGTGCTCATGCTGGCCGGCCAGGACATAAAGCAGCGCCGCCCACAGTTCGGGGTAGCTGCTGAGCCAGTCCAGGATCTCGCGATCGAGCACGCAGTTGTAAAGCAATCCACTCGCGGCGTTGTGCAGGCGGTACTCGCGATCCTTCCGATAGCGAAAGCGGTATGGATGCTGCAACGGTCCATGCCAGGGGTGCCACAAACTGCCGTCGTTCATCTCGACGTGCAGATCGACTGCAATTTTGCCGATGTCATGCAGCAGCGCCGCATAGGCTGTAGCGGCTGTCCAGGCCTCGGCCTGCGCGGCTTGATCTTCCGGTGTCGCCCCGGCTGGGAGAAGGTGGGACTGTCGCAGCTTGAGTGCGTAGGCGACGATCTCAAGCCCGTGGTCAAGCAGGCCGCCGGGATAGGCGTGGTGGTGCGATTCCGACGCTGGAAACTGTTGGACCAACTCGGCGTACCGTTCCAACGGGCCGAGGTACAGCACTGCGAATTGCTGACGCGAGAGTGATGTTCGCTGCCATATGTGCTCCAGCAGCTTCTGCCGGCGCGCGGTGGCCAGCAGCGATGCGGCCGGTTCCGGTCGCATCAGCCCTTTGGCCTTTGTTGCAGTGGCGGGCGCTGTGGTAGCGGCCTGCACGGGTCGTTTTCGTTGGAACAGCGCGAACATGAAAGCACCTGAAATTGCGGTCGGCGGGGAGCCTTTTCCTTTTCCGGATAGGCCCATTCCCCTTGGGCCCCATTCCCTTGCCCCTTGACGACCTTTTGCCCTTGCCGAAACCCTTTGATATAGCCCTCTGGGCCAGTTCCAGCGAGCAGGAATGCGGCACGGATGCAGTCCCTTTGTCGTCGTCCAAGATGCCTTCGTACGGCAGTTCTAGGCTGCGACAGAATTTGGCCTTATCTAGCGGAAAAAATTGATCTTTTTATTGCTCCAGCAAATTGCGATGTGCAATCCTTGCGGTGCGCCACTCATAGGCGCCGGGTGTGAGAACCCGAACTTGATACCAGCGGGTCGCGTTATGGCGATCCGTAGGGCAGACGTTCGCGTCTGGCCGGTCTGGTATCAGCCGGTTTCTCACCCCTGCGGGTCGCCGCCATCTATCGGATTCCATTCCGGGCGGCGCAGGGGAACAAGGCCACGGAGGGGACAACATGGATCATTCAGACAACAACAGAACCAGCATTCACGCGCAACGCGCGTATGCGCTCATCATGTCGGGCGTAGCGGAATGCGATACCGCACTGGACCAGCGCCTATTGCTCGACTCTCTCATCTGCCAGTGTGCGGTGTTCACCCGCATTCTGGGGGCGAACGCGAATTTTTTGATCTGCTGGAGAAGTTGAGGCGCGTTGATCTCGATACTGCGGGCGACCTGATGCCTGCCACACAGCATTGATATCCGCCTACGGCCGATGCGATCCCTGCTGTCGCACAAGCAGGCCGATGTGAGAGCTGCCACCTTGCGTTTCCGTTAGTCGGTGACTAATATGTCATCAATGACTAATGGAGGTGCGACATGGCAATGACCACGATGACCATCAGGAACATTGACGAGGGGCTGAAAGCGCGTCTGCGCGTGCAAGCCGCTCAGCATGGCCGTTCGATGGAAGATGAGGCTCGCGACATCTTGCGGGCGGCTTTATCGACCGAGACTGCACGCGGCAATTCTTTGATCGAGGCTATTCGTGCGCGGGTAGAGCCGCTAGGCGGGATCGAGCTAGACCTGCCGGCGCGGGATGCCATTCGTAACCCGCCGGAGTTTGATGCATGATCGTCCTCGACACCAACGTTCTGTCCGAGACACTTCGCCCAGCTCCCGATGCACTTGCGCTGACCTGGCTGGCTCAGCAACCTCGCTCAGCGCTGTTCACCACGACAGTCACGCGGGCGGAGTTGCTGTATGGCGTGCGCCTGCTGCCGGACGGCCAACGCAAGGCCGCGCTCATGGAGGCGATTCACGGCATCTTTGCTTCGGATATGGCCGGACAGGTGCTGGGCTTCGACAATGACGCATCCGATGCCTACGCCGAAATCGCAGCGTCACGCAAACTGGCGGGCAAGCCGATCAGCCAGTTCGACGCCATGATCGCGGCGATCGCAAAGTCGCGAGGCGCCAGCCTGGCAACCCGCAACGTCAAGGACTTCGTGGACTGTGGCATCACAGTGATCGATCCGTGGAAGCGTTGATCCAGGTGCTTGAGAAACTAGAACGAACAAAGCTCCCTTGTGGAGGTCTGAAGTAAGAAAGCAGTGCCTCCAACCCGTCTGCGAACGACACAGGAAGATATTTCGACGATGAACTAATGCAACAGTGAGAAGCGAGGATATGACCATGGCAACGCACGCACACAACAAGGGATGGGCCTATCGGCTCGGTAGCGGCATGGGGCGTGCCTGGCGTGGTTATACACGGTTGGAAAAGAAGGCTGCTCGCTGGCTGGTTGCGCAAGGCGTCCCCGGACTGGTGGCGTCGGCTCTCCCATGGCTTGCCAGGCTCGCGGTGCTTGGCGTTCTCCTCTGCGTCGCCTTCTGGCTGGCCTTGCTGCTCCTGTTCGTTGTCGCAGTTGCCTGGTCAGCCGGACAAGGCGCTGATGCAGAGGAAGATAAGTGGCCATCCACTAGGCATGATGATCTCAGGGAAATGCCCTGGTACGATCCTGTGCCTTATAACGACACGGACCACCCCGATTTCCCTGATGAAAAAGATCTGTAAGCGTTAAGTTATTTCAGCTTGCTGGAGATAACGCTAGGTCCTTTTCCTCCAGCCGCAGTGGCATCTTTCGTTGCGCTTGCCAATCCAGCAACTACGCCAGCAGCTCGAATTCCCACCCAAGTAAGCGTAGTAACCCAAAAAGTTGGTAGCACAAGGAACATCATTCCCATCACGAAGTTCAGCAGCAGATCCCCGAATGCATTGTTCAGCCCCATCACCGGGTCGAAATAGGTCATCGGACGGTTGTAGCCCCATCCCCAGCCATAGAGCGCGTCCAGGATCGTGGAGTCGACCCACCTTGCCAATTGGAACCAGAAATCCACGAAGAACAGGGCGAACTGGATCACGCTGACGGTCACCACGGTCTTCAGGTCGTAGGTGCCGATCACCAGCACGAGCGGAATGCAAATCACCAGCGCCATCTTGAGCAGTGACAACGCCATGGGCAAAGCCTGACGCATGACGTCCATCGCCGGGAAGAACCCCACGGCACCCACCGCCATCCCCACATCGCCCGCGGCTCGGGTAACGACATTCGGCAAGGTCTTGTCGATCTGGCCGCCGTAGTCGGTGTAGACGGCGCCCTGGTTCAGTTTCTGTTGCCGCGGGGCCGCGATGGCGCGGATCACGGAATCGTCCAGCTCGGTCCTGGAGATGAAGCCAGCCCAGTTCGCCATGCGTGAAAGCAGATTGGGATCGACCTGAGCCAGCAGGCGCGCACGTAGTCCGGTTGAACCATCCGACCACCATTCCCGGCAGTTCGGGTAACCGGCGCCGCTAGGCACCTCGGTCAGCCCCGCATCACGGCTGTCATCGTACGGCCATGACTCGCGAGGCGTGCTTGAGCGATAAGTGTCGTAGTAGCCGGGCGTGTCGACAAAGTAATTGGAGCCGATCCAGCTGACGTCCGCCATCTGCTCTTCGCTCAGAGTCGGGCGGTTCATGAACAGCTTGGCTCGGGCGGGACCGTAGCAATTGAGCGCGAAATCTGTCACTTCCTGAGCCAGCAAGGGGTCGTCGATACGGGTGTTGTCGATGTCCATCCTCATCTGCCGCAGGTCGGTTCCGCACGGGATCGCCGCGACGGCGGCACCGGTGACAGCCTTGGAGATCGAGTGCATGAAAAACCACCAGACCGGCACCTTGGCCGACTGGTTGTTGAGCGTGGTGAATGACTGGCCCCAACCTGTATCGCTGGGCGCGGGAACGTTCACCTGGCACTGGCTGGAGCGGGACTGATCGAAGCTGATGGTGTTGAGATCCACATCGATGAACGGAATGCCGGCGAACATGATCACCACGATGGCGACGAACACCCGGTTTTCGATCCGCATCGAGGAAAGCACGCCCTTGTTGCCCTCGTCAGCTCCCTCCGCGCGTGCTTTCAGCCATTCCTGAATGACGATCGCGATAAACGGGAGCGCAAACAAGCCGCTGGCGACCAGGACCGACCAGATGCCGTTATGAACGATCCACCCAACCAGTGTCAGGTAATACTCCAGATAATCGGACGTATAGAGCGTCATCGTGTCCTCCGCTCATCAAGTGGACTGCAGCAGCAGGCTGCCTTCCAGAACGGCCAGAGCCACCACGCCGGCGATTTCGACACGGATGAGGCGCTGGTGTGGTTCCGTACCAGGTTCGCGAGCCAGGACCCGTTTACGCATCCAGAGCCAACCCCAGGCGAGGCCCGCATAAAGCAGCAGACGCCAGGCCAGGAAATAGCCCGTATGGTCGTCCATCCAGCGCTGCCAGCCTTCGATACTGCCAAGCACACGGATGCCAATCAGGTTGATGGAGATCGCCACAACAAGCAGCAGGATCGTCCACAGCAACGCGAAGCCGACACGGCGATTGAACAACCACCGCATGCGAAGCCAGGCCGGGATCATGGATTGCTTCCTCCCGATTGCGAGCGCTGCAATTCATCGAGGCGATTGGGGATGGGATCGCCCTGGTACACACCCCGCGAACCCGCAGCCCGGGTGCTGTGGCGCTGGATGATCTGCATCGGGGAGTTGTTGGCCAGCTCACGGCGCAGTTCGAGCTCAGTCTTGAGGTTGTTGATCTCGCGGTCGAGAATGTTGCTCTCCTGCGTGACCGCCTCCTGGGCCATTTCGTTCGCGGCCACATTCGGCTCCATCCGCCCGGTCAGCAGCGTGCGCTGAAGCAGCAATGCTTTTTCCAGCACGCTGGCGAGCGCAACCTCGGAAGCGAGACGCCTTGCGAGGATGTCCTGATCGGGTTCATCACGCAGCGCCTCGATCACGCCACGGGTAATCGGCAACGAGGTGCTGCTGGCCGCCTGCAGGTTGTCGAAGCTCATCGACTTGCTGCCCGAGATCAGTTCCTGCAAGCTCTCCAGCTTGGTCTCGTACTCTTCCTGAATGAGCGGTGTCAGACCGACGCCGGGCGTGGTCTGCGTCTTGGTGCAGCTCTCGCAGGTGCGTTGTTCCTGCTCGCCCAGCACACGCGTAGCCCAGGTGACGGCAGCCTGCGGAGAGGTCCAGGTCTGGCACGCCAGTCGGTCGCCGCAACTGCCGGAATCGATGGATGAGGTGTCATCGACGCTGCGCCCGTTGACCAGGTTGTAGCCGGCGCGCGTCACGTCAGCGACCACGCGGATAGGCGCCTGGCCCGAGCCGCCGGCATTGTCGCCTCCGACCCAGGGCACGCCTTCATTGCCCTTGCTGCTTTCTGCCTCCTCGATCGCGGAAACCGCATCGGTGCTGGCAACCGCCTTCTTGAGCGCCATGCCTTCCGCGAGCTGGTCCCAGCCGAGCTGGCCACCGGCCATGTCGGCCATCCTGTTCGCGATCGCCCTGCAGGTGAGTTTCGAGCGGTCGAAATCGAGCCTGGCTTGCAGGACACCGTTGGTGAGCAGGTTATAGAGACCGGGATCAGCGCGCTGGATGATCAGCGCAGGCAGCGAAGCCACCGCACTGGTGGCGTTCTGGATCACATTCGACATGATGGTCTGGAACCCGTTGGTGATGCCGTTCAACTGGTTCTGCAACGTGGTGGTGAGGCTCATGTCGCCGCAAATGAGGTTGCTGTTCCAGCCAACGCCGACGCCGATCGAGCGCATGTTTGCCGCGCCCGTCATGGATACCGCCCGTCCGCCGCCGATGCTGTACAGCACATCGTCGCCAATGACGCTGCCGCGATGCTGCAGGCCATATTCGTTGACACTCGTCTGGGCGGCAGCACCAGAGCATGCCGCCGTCAGGGCGCAAACAAGCAGGCCCCGGCGGAAGTGCTTGCTGAGTGCGAGAGTGGAGGATGAAGTCATCGTGCGCTCCCTCCGCTAAAGTCGACGCTGCCGAGGAAGGTCTGTCCGCGGCGCTGGCAGCAGCTGTAGGGCCGCCAAAGCGCCCAGGCATAGTCGCCTTGCTGGGCCTGGACGCGCTGGTTCGAATGGGGAAAGACGGCGCACGAACTGGACATCGTGGGGGTGAGTTCCTGCCACTTGCCGGTGGAGGCGTCGCCTTCGGCGAGCTCGCCTGCGGGCCAGTAGCCGTCGCGCGCGGTAGCGAGCAGCGGCTGGTAGACGTGAATCTGGCCGCGGCGGGTGACGATATCGCCGGCGCGCTGCGCGACGACGGCACCGCTCTTGTAGTCGTCGGTCTGATGCAGGAATCCGCCCCTCGGGTAGACGGCGCCCCACAGGTTGAGAGAGGTCCGAGCTCCGATCTCGCGCATGCCAGGGATCAGTGCTTCCGGATAGACGGCCTCCGGCACGTTATAGCGCCATGCCACCGTGTCGAGCGTGCTCAGCAGGTATGGCATGAAGGCCGTGCCTGCACCTTCGCAGGAATAGCCCGAAGCACTGGCGAGCTGACCCAGGACAGCCCCGCCGGGGTGACCGATCACGTCAGCGTTTTTGAACTTTGACAGGTTGTTTTCGTGGTCCTGGTTCGTTGTGCCATCGCCGCCGGCCTGTGCCGTGGTGTTCGGCATGCTCATGGCACGCACTTCTACCCACGGGTTCTCGCCAGTATTGGCGTAGCTGGAAACCACGGCATCGGGCACGTAATGGCTAACTTTCACCGAGGTCCGCACCGAGCAGCCGAAGGTGGTGCAGAAGAGCCAGTAGCAGATCCCGACGACCCGGTATTCGAGGCAATCGGGGGATAGGGCCGAGGCTGTGATCGATGCGGTGTTGAGCGCGAAGGCCGACGATGCGGTTCCAAGCATCAGGGCCGCGATCGCGGCGCGGAGACGACGGGCGCGCTTCATGGCTGCGCCCTCCGGTATGCCTCGATACGGGCTTCCGCCCTCGCTACGTCCGACTCACCGTAAATGACGTAGCGCCGGTCGACCACGACTGCAGGAACGGTTGAAACGCTGAGGCCCCAGGCATCGGCCACGCCCTGCCAGGCGGAAGCAAGGGCGCGTTGCAGCTGCCAGCCGCCCTGCTGAAGGCGTCCCTGGACGATGGCCTGGGCACGATGGGGATCGGCGGGCAGATCGGCCGCGAGGCTGGCCTCGATTTCCTGTGCAGTGTCGAGGTGAACGACATTGGCGTTATCCGCCGATGTCAGCGTGACGGATCGGTCGGTGAAAACGGTCACTTCTGCGGCGCTGGCCGCCTGATTGGCCAGGCCCAATGCTACGCACAAGGCGCTGGCTACCGCCGATGGAAAGCGTATCGGCCCGGATTGGGTGCGAAACGGGTTGAGCATGTCCGGACTCCTGAAACAGATTGCTGTTGTGGAGTCTCAGAGTTCATCCGGAACGTGCCCGCGGGTCAGCCAACAATCGGAAACCCGCCTTATCCGCATTGTGCTCGCTGAACAAACCAAGGCATCGCTGGAGTTGAAGTCCGCCTCGATGGACCGCGGCAAGGATGAGCGGCCAAAAGCTCGATGGTGCCTTAGCCGAGTGTCACGCCGAAAATGGCGCCGATGCCATAGGTGACCGCGGCGGCGGCCAGTCCGATGGCGACCTGGCGGGCGGCGGAGAACAGCGTGCCGCGCCCGGTGAACAGGCTGGTACCTGCACCCAGCAGGCCGAGTGCTAAACCGCTGGTGGCCAGACTGGAAACCAATGCTGGTATACCCGATAGAAACATGAACGGCAGCACCGGGACGATGGCGCCAGCCGCGAACAACATGAAGGATGATACGGCCGCGGCGGTCGCCGAGCCGCCAAGCCCCTCGGGGTCGATTCCGAGTTCCTCGCGGGCCAGGGTGTCCAGTGCGGCCCCTGGTGTGCCCAACAGCTTGTCGGCCAGTGCGCGCGCCTGCAGCTCCGTCAGGCCTTTGGCCTGATAGATCAGGGTCAGTTCCTCGCGTTCCTCATCCGGAAACTCGTACAGTTCGTCGGCCTCGATGGCGATCTGGCTGCGGTAGAACTCCCGCGAGCTGGTCACCGACAGCCACTCGCCCATGGCCATCGAGCCGGCGCCGGCGATAAGTCCGGCCAGGCCCGCCAACAGGATGGCCGAGCCCGGCGCCGCGGCGCCTGCCACGCCCATCACCAGGCTGAGGTTGGACACCAGTCCGTCGTTGGCGCCCAGTACAGCGGCGCGAAGGGTGTTGCCGCCACCGCGATGGCGACCTTCCAGTATCGCAAGAATGGGACCGGAAAGTCCTCCGCTCCCGGCGGCTTCCCGCATCAGCAGCGCGTGAGAACGCTCGTCCTGGGCGAGCCCCGCCGCGCGCGCCTCGGGCTGATCGTCGTATGTCCGACTGCCCAGGGTTTCCGCGGCAGCAAGTATCGGCAGCAGGGTGGCGGCGCCATGCCTGCGCACCAGCCAGGCCACGAATCGGGCACGGCGAGAGGGGCGGGGTGAGAAGTGATCCCCGGTTGCCTCCATCCGTTTCTTCCAGAATTCGCCATGAGCCGCTTCCACAGCCGCCAGTCGCCGGAACACGCCGGCCAGGTCGGGATTGGATTCGCTCTCTGCAAGCGCAGTGTAGATCGCGGCGCCGTCCACCTCGCCCTGCAGATTGGCGCGGTAGCGGCCTGTCGTCGTATTGGTCATGGGGCCGTTCCTCCGGGGTTGGTTGCCGCACTGAGAGCGTCGTGGCCGCTGGCGGGGCGCCGAGCGGCTTGATCACGGCGTCAGGCGAGCAGGGGCAGCATGCCAGGGTCTGCCTTGGCCATGGCTCGCCGGTAGGCTTCCCGCTCGCCGATCCGCTTCAGGTAGCCGAGAATGTTCGGATAGCCTGCAAGATCCTTGGGCATGAAATGCCGCATGGTGGTGAGCGGAAATAGCAGCATGATGTCGGCGGCCGTGAAGGCTTCGCCGGCAATATGGGCGGTGCGCCCGAGTTGGTTTTCGACCAACCCGAAGGCGGTATCGATCCGCTCCTCCGCGAACGCAAGACTCCCTTCGCCATCGCGCCCGCCCGCTGCGACCAGCATCATTCTGGCCATCTCCATCGCGGTGAGCGAACTGTTGGCGAAATGGAACCAGAACAGATACACGGGGTAGTTCGCATGCTCCGGCGCAACCGCCAGGCGGCCGCCACCGTGCCGGTGAATGAGGTACTCCATGATGGCTCCCGATTCGCTCAGCACGATGTCGCCATCGCGCACGACCGGTGACGTTCTGGTTGGCGAGATGGACTTGTATTCGGGCGGGGCCAGCCGTGTCATGGGGTCGCGCTCGAAGCGACGAAGCGCATAGGCAAGTCCAAGCTCCTCGCACAGCCAGACGACTCTCTCCGACTGCGAAACGCCCAGGTGATATATGGTGATCATGTGTGGATCCTCCTCGGTAAAACTGCGTAACCGACTTGCAAAGTCAGGCCGAAAATTGAGCCGATGCCACCGGTGCCCGCAGTGGCGGCCAGTTCTGGCGGGCGTTGGAGAACAACGCGCCGCCCATCGAGCAGGCGGGCTGCGCCTCGATCAGCGGGCGATGCGAGCTGATACGGACGCTGTCGCGTCGCCGGGATGCAGCAGCCAATCAATGGCCCGGGCGGGCGGCTTTCTCCCGCATGCCGGCCGTCAAGTTCCTCTGGGCCGACATCAGGGGGCTAATCGCGCAGTGCGCGGTTGCAAAAAAACGGGATCTCCGCAGGCGCGTAGTCGCCTTGCGGCCCCTGCGGCAGCACCGTGAAACGGTGTGCCGCAAGACCTTGTCGTGGCGCCTGCCGGGTCACAGCTCCTGCGCGGTCGGCCGCAGCAGAATTTCGTTGATGTCCACCTCGTCCGGCTGTTCGATGGCATAGGCGATCGCTCGGGCAACGGCGTCCGCTGGAATCTGCGAGGCCTCGTAGAACGCCTGTATCCCCTTGGCGGTCTCCGGATCGGTGGTGTGGAACTTGAGGTCGGTATCGACCGCGCCCGGCGAGATCACCGTGGTGCGGATGTGGCTGCCGACTTCGGCGCGCAAGCCTTCCGACAGCGCGAGCACAGCGAACTTGCTGGCGCTGTAGACCGTCCCCATAGGCGACAGCACCTTGTGCCCGGCCACCGAAGACAGGTTGATGAAGTGGCCGCTGCCTTGCGCCTCGAAGCGCGGCAGCGCCGCAGCGATGCCGTAGAGCACGCCCTTGATGTTGATGTCGATGATGCTTTCCCACTCATCGACCTTGAGCTTGTTCAGTGGCGCCAGCGGCATGGTGCCGGCGTTGTTGATCAGCACGTCGATGCGACCGAACTTTTCGACGCCGGCAGCGACCAGCGCCTCCAGGTCGTCACGGCGGGTCACGTCGGTCTTCACCGCAATAGCCTGACCGCCCGCCGCGACGATGTCTGTGACGATGGTGTCGAGTCGGTCTTGCCGGCGTGCGCCCAGCACCAGTTTGGCGCCCAGCCCAGCGAGATGGCGCGCGGTGGCTTCGCCCAGCCCGCTGCTGCCGCCGGTGATGACCACGACTTGGTCCTGGATGTTGTTGGAAGTACCCATGTTGTGTTCCTTTGGTGTTGAAGAATGAAGTGCAGTGGATCTGCACGGGATGTCCCGGGCGGGTTACTGGCTGGCCAGCACCCGCACCAGCACCTTCACGGCATCGCGCAGACCATCAATGGCTTCCGGTTCGAGGCCTAGTTGCCTGGAGAGCGTCTCCGGGACAGCCAGCGCAGCGTGGCGTAGATCGGCTCCGTGCGGCGTCAGCGTGATCAGGACCCGCCGCTCGTCCTCGGGATCACGATGCCGGCTGACGAATCCGCCTCGATCCATGCGCTTGAGCAACGGCGTCAGCGTCCCGCTGTCCAGATGCAGTTGCTCGCCCAGTTCACCGACACTGATCGGCGAACGCTCCCACAGCACCAGCATGACCAGGTACTGCGAATAGGTCAGACCCAGTGGTGCCAGTACCGGCCGGTAGACCCTGGTGAGCAGGTTTGAGGCGGCATAGATCGGAAAGCAGATCTGACGATCCAACAGTAGCGGGTCGTCTTCCTTGGGGGAGGTAGTTCCGCTCACTCCGCGTTCATCGGCGCACCTGCCTGTCTTCGTCGTCATGGCGTTTCAGCGTGTACGCACCGACAGCGCCACCTCGATGTTGCCGCGTGTGGCATTGGAGTAGGGGCAGACCTTGTGCGCCTCGGCGACGATCGCCTCGGCCTTGGCCTGGTCGACCCCGGCCAGCGTCACCTCCAGCGCCACCGTCAGGGCGAAACCGCCGCTGCCATTGGGCTCCATGCCGACCTGGGCCACCACGTCCACGTCGTTGTCGCGGATTTTCGCGTCCTGGTTGCGAGTGATGTGGATGACCGCGTTGCCGAAGCAAGCGGCATAGCCGGCGGCAAAGAGTTGCTCGGGGTTGGTCGCGCCGCCTTTGCCGCCCAGTGCCGGCGGAAGAGACAATTGCAGGTCGAGCAGGCCGTCCTCGCTGCGGACGGTGCCATTGCGACCGCCGTTGGCGGTGACACGGGTGGAATACAGTGCGCTCATGGTGTTTCTCCTGATGTGGCGGGTTTGCAAAGATTGCCTAAAATTGTATTGTTACCAATTTAATTGTCAATAGTATATCTTCGCGAAGCAGCACTTCGGAGCCATGCGTAGCATCGGCGCCTGCTGAGGTTTCGGACACGGCTAAACTCCCAGAGGAATGCACATGACGGAAGAACTGCGGATCTCACCATTCGACAAGACCTTGACCTGGATCTGCCTGCCGATCAATCTGCGCAATGCTTCCAGCCTGCAGGAGCCCTATTGGTGCGCATGGGAACCGGGGCGTGAGGCGGACTGGATCAGGCCGATGCCAACCCATCCATCCGTCATCAGCGATCCTACGCGGTTCCCTTTCTATCGCCATCGGATGGAGTTCGAGGAATTCGTTCCTGAATTCAACGAGTGGCTCGCAAGGGATGTGCCTACCGCCTTTCTGGTCGGCATCCGGTCCGATGAAGCGCTCAATCGCTTTCTGGCGGTCAAACGCCGTGCCAGGGTGAAGAAGCGCGCCTGGACGCCGCCTGGTACGCATACGCCGGTCCAGTGGAGCGCAAAGGACCAGCCGGACAGCCGCGCCGTTACCTTCTTTCCGATCTACGACTGGCGGTTCGAGGACCTCTGGCGGTACGTCGCAGATCATGGCCATGCCTTCAACCGGCTCTACGATCGCATGCATCTGGCGGGCCTGCCGTTTTCGCAAATGCGTATTTGCCAGCCTTACGGAGACGACTAGCGCAAGGGACTCGATCTGTTCCACAAGCTGGAGCCCGAGACCTGGTTCCGCGTCGTGCAGCGTGTCGCCGGCGCGAACTACGCCGCGCGGTACAGCCGCCAGCGTTTCCTCGGCTATCGAGGCGGGATGGGGTTGCCGCCGACTTTCGATACCTGGCGGCAATACTGTGAATTCCTGCTGCGAAGCATGCCGGGGCCGCTGCGTCAGGTCTATCAGCGTCGTATCGGGGTCTTCATCGACTGGTGGGAGAAGCACAACTACCCGCTGTCTTCCTGGCCCGATGCCGGCATTCCTGAGCTGGAAAACCGCAAGGCCCAACCCTCCTGGCGTCGTGTCGCCCTGTCGCTGCTCAAGCAGGACATGGCGCGCTCACTGTCCTTCGGTTTCGCTCGTCAGGACATCGACACGCTGGCGCTGATCGAGGGGCAATCATCATGAAGCCCTTCGCAAAATACGAATTCGCCCAGATACGCTCGGCCGATGGCGAGGCGGCGTTCTTTTCCCATATGGGCTACTTCTTCGCCAGCCCAAGCGTGCGGCGCGAATGCGGAGGCTATCCGCTCAACGATGGGCCGCTGTACCGCTGGTTCATCGTCCGCCGCAAGGGCGAGGCTCGCGTTCTGGGCTTCATCAGCATCGAGCAGCGCTCCGATATCGTGCGCCTGCGCGAAGGCTACCTGCGCGCTGAGGCGCGCGGCCGGGGTTTGTTCGGTGAACTGCGCCGCCAGGTTCTGGAACATGTCGATGGCCTGGGTCTGATCTGCACGGCGCGCGTGCAGCAGGCTGCTGCAAGGTTCCTCGAACCGCACGGATTCAACGTTCAGTCCTCCCGCGGAAGCTGGGTGACTTTGGAGAGACAGAAATATGCCACAAGTAATCAACCTGACGAACCGGGCCGAAGCCCTGTTCACCGAACTGGACAGCCTGCCGCTGGCGAAGCGAGTCGAAGCCATCAACCAGATCCGGCTGCGGCTGCACGAGCATAGCCCGTTCGCCGATGAGCCGGTGGACTGCGTTCAATGGGTCCGGGGCGAACAGGTTGAGGCCAATGACTACAACCCGAATTCCGTCGCGACGCCGGAAATGAAGCTGCTCGAATTGTCGATCGACGCCGATGGCTTCACCCAGCCCATCGTCACGCATCGCGAGCAGGAAGAAAGCCATGTCGTGGTCGATGGTTTCCACCGTCAGAAGATCGGCAAGAAGCAGGGGCCGATCAGGAAACGATTGCACGGCTACCTGCCGGTGGTTTCGATCAGAAGCGGGCGCGCGGCAACGGCAGACCGGATCGCCGCCACCATCCGTCACAACCGCGCTCGCGGTGTCTATTCCGTGCTGCCGATGACCGACATCGTGGTCAGGCTTCTGCAGACAGGATGGACTGAGGGCGATGTGGCCCGCGAGTTGGGCATGGATGATGATGAGGTGTTGCGGTTCAAGCAGGTGTCCGGCCTGCCTGGTCTGTTCAAGGACCATGACTATTCGAAGTCATGGGATTAGATCTCGCTTTTCCTTGAGAGCCGCAAGCTATCTGGGGGCGTTGCCAACGCCGTCGTCGGGTGTCCCGGCATTCTTTCCCTGGCCGGTGTCGCGATCGCTTGATAGCAAATCCAGGGCTGACAACAGTGCGTCGCCTTCGACGGGACCGGGCAGGACAAGTGTATGGCCGCTCTGGTTGTCGCTGAGCTTCAGCGTCGGGGTCGCGGTAACGCCTTCACGCGAACCTTCGTTCGCCTGCGCCTGAATGATTGCCTCGGTGCGTGTGCTGTCCAGGCAGGCCTGGATTTCCGGGGTGAGTGCCGGGTATTGCATGTTTTCAGGTATGCCGGCCCCGTCGCTGCGGGTTTGTTGATAGATCCAGGTAACCGCCTGCCAGAACGCGGCGTGGCCCCCGGCCTCTCCCGCGCATTCGGCCAGCCGGGCTTGTCGTGTTGCGGCGGGCTCGTGCATGGGGAGCGGCAGATGGTGCCATTGCAGGTTCGCCTCCGGATTCCGGTCGACCCATGCCCTGAGCAGCGGGTAGTAGCTCTTGCAGTATGGGCATTCCAGATCGGCATACAGCACCAGCGTAAAGCGCGCGTCGGCCTTGCCGTAACGCCATGGCGGTCCCGCCTGAAAACTTTGCGAGACGGCGTTGCCCGCACCGGTCTTTGCAGGTGAGCCGGATTGGCTCGTCAAATACCAGGTCGCCACAAGCAACAAGGTGAGCGCGAGAGCCATCAGGGGCCCCAGCATGCGGCGAAGGGGAAAACGAGAGAAAAGAGAAGATTGCATGACAGGTTCCTGATCGCCCACCGCAAGGTCGGGTTGCTTCACACCGGTTCGTCACCACAGTCGAACACAACCGTCCCGTTCCTGGTGCAAACAAAGCGAACTTGACCGAACCGGGTTGTTGGTTGGCCCGGTGCGTCTATCTGGTCACGATGCAGAAAGCCGATGTCCAAATGGCTCGGTGCCGCTGTGTCCGGGTCAGGTGCCGGTGCTGTCTGACTGGATTGGGCTGCGATTCAAGTTCGGGCCGAACCCGTCGATATATTTTGAATATCCAGTTCCGGTCATGTGGCCTGGCGGCGCTGAAATCCGACAACGGCGAGGAGGGAAAAACGGCGCTGGGAAGCGCGACCGCATCTTGGGCGGTGTGTGATGAGAATCACCTGTTCTTATTATTATAACACTCAGATGGCTGGAAATGCACTTGGTTGGTGCTCGATCCCTTCTTAAGGAAACCCTGAAGAAGACTCCCCGTTTCTGGTGAAATACGCCGATCCCGTTGCCCGAGTATCCCGATGAAGCAGATGACCTTCGCCGACGCCGAGTACGCAGGTAAGCGCAAGCAGACCCGCAAGGAGCTGTTCCTGATCGAGATGGATCGGGTGGTGCCATGGAAGGGCTTGATTGCGCTGATCGAGCCTCACTACCCCAAGGGTGACGGTGGCCGGCCAGCCTATCCGCTGATAGCGATGCTGCGTGTCCATCTGATGCAGAACTGGTTCGGCTACAGCGACCCGGCGATGGAAGAGGCGCTTTATGAGACCACCATTCTGCGCCAGTTTGCGGGCTTGAGCCTGGAGCGCATCCCTGACGAAACAACCATTCTCAACTTCCGGCGGTTGCTGGAAAAACACGAGCTGGCGGCAGGAATCTTGGCCGTCATCAATGGCTACCTGGGCGACCGCGGTCTCTTTCTGCGGCAAGGCACGATCGTCGACGCCACGCTGATCAACGCACCGAGCTCGACCAAGAACAAGGACGGCAAGCGGGACCCGGAGATGCACCAGACCAAGAAGGGCAACCAGTATTGTGTGTCACGAACACAGGTCGTATGACCTGTGATGCTGTACCGAAGATGGAAGTAGGCCTTCCGAAGTCGGCTTGCAGGAGCAGGCTTCAAACCACCCGGTGCTGCTGCATCCAAAAGGTGCGGTGGTGAGCAACCGAGGAAAAGTCATCCCATGATGATGGCAGGTGAGTATGGAGAAGATGAGCGAAAGCAAACCGTCCGATGACGCATCGTTATTCCCTAAAGTGCTGTCGAAACTGAGGTTGAGTACTGGCTTCAGGACGAGTTGGGGCGTTACCTGCTGCGGATTCCACACCATCCGGCCACCCAGTCCACGCTCATCTGGCCAGGCATTCCACGGCCATCTGGCCACCTGTTCCACGGCCATCCGGCCGGGCAGTCGGAGCGCAGCGACGCAGGGGTGGCATTGTTAGTCTGAGGTGCCCGGCGTCGTCAATTTCTGCGTCCGTTTGCGCATTGATTCACCCTTCAGATTGATCCGATAAGCGTTGTGCACCAGGCGGTCGAGGATGGCGTCGGCCAGGGTCGGGTCGCCGATCAGCTCGTGCCAGTTGTCCACCGGCATCTGGCTGGTGACGATGGTCGAGCGCTGGCCGTAGCGGTCGTCCAGTAGCTCCAGCATGTCGCGCCGCTGTTCGGCGGTGAACGGGGCCAGGCCCCAGTCGTCGAGGATCAGCAGGTCGGTCTTGGCGTAGCTGCTCATCAGCTTGGCGAAGCGGCCGTCGCCATGGGCCAGACCCAGTTCTTCCAGCAAACGTGGCAGGCGCAGGTAGCGCACGCTGTAGCCCTCCCGGCAGGCCTGGTGGGCCAGGGCACAGGCCAGCCAGGTTTTACCGACACCGGTGGGGCCGCCGATGATCAGGTTGAGGCCGTCGCGCAGCCACTGGCCACTGCTCAGTTGCAGGATCAGCGCCTTATCCAGTCCGCGCGGGCTGCGGTAGTCGATGTCTTCGAGGCAGGCGTTGTGCTTGAGCCGGGCCTGGCGCAGGCGGCTGCTCAGGCGCTTGTCATCGCGTTCGGTCAGCTCGCGGTCGACCAGCAGGCCGAGGCGTTCTTCGAAGCTCAGGCTGTCGATGTCCGGGGTTTTCAGTTGTTCATTCAGCGCCTTGAGCATGCCGTGCAGGCGCAGGGTTTGCAGCTTGTCCAGGGTCGGATGGGGCAGCATGGTGGGATTCCTTGGGGTCAGTGGTAGTAGGCGGATCCGCGCAGGTTGGCGTGGTCGTCCGGCAGCAGCGGCAGGTTGGTTTGAGCTAGCGGCAGGTTTTCCAGCCCCTGGCGCAGGATCGATTCGAGGCTCTTGTAGCTGCACGTGCCGAGGCTGATGGCGCGACGGCAGGCCAACTCCAGACGCGCCTCACCGTGGGTTTTACCCAGGCGCAGGATGCCCAGGCAGGCCCGGTAGCCCTGCTGCGGATGGATGCGCCGTTCGAGGATGTGCCGGATCACGCCGGCGGTGTTCGGCCCGGTCTGCTCGGCCCAGCGGATCAGCCGTTGCGGCGTCCACTCGGCATGCTCGCGATGGCTCTTGGGCATGTGCTCGGCCTGCGTGCTGTGCCTGCCCTTGTGCATTGAGCGCAGGTGGCTGGCCACTCGCTGGTTGGCGTGGAAAAACTCGACGGTGCGCGCCGTCAGGCGCACCTCCAGCTGCTTCTTCACCAGTTGATACGGCACCGAGTAGTAATGCCCATCGACCTCGACGTGGTAGTCGATGTGCACCCGCGCCTTCTTCCACTCGGCGTAGACGTAGGGTTGCTCCGGCAGGGGGCGCAGCGCCGGACGATCCAGGCTGTCGAAGGCCGACTGCCGGGAGCCCGGCAGCTTCTTGAACGGGCGTTGGTTGAGCCGCTCCAGCAGCCCGGCGATGGCCGTGTTGAGTTCATCCAGGGAGAAGAACTGCCGATTCCTCAGTGCGGCGAGGATCCAACGCTCGACCACCTGCACGCCGACTTCGGCCTTGGCCTTGTCGCGCGGTTTGCGTGCCCGCGCCGGCACCACCGCCACGCCATAGTGCTCGGCCAGATCGCGGTAGCTGGGGTTGATGTCCGGCTCGTAGCGGTGACTCTTGCTCACCGCGCTGCGCAGGTTGTCCGGCACCACGATCTCCGGCACGCCGCCGAGGAAGGCGAAGCAGCGGGCATGGGAGCCTAGCCAGTCCGGCAGCTGCTGCGACCAGGTGGCTTCGGCGAAGGTGTAGCTGGACGCGCCGAGCACCGCGACGAACACCTGCGCCTGGCGGATCTCGCCGCTGTGGCGATCGATAACCGGCACCGTCTGGCCGGCATAGTCGACGAACAGCTTCTCGCCGACGCGGTGCTCCTGACGCATCACCACGTCCAACTTGCCCTGCCAGGCTCGGTAGTGCTCACAGAACCAGCTGTACTGAAAGCCCTGAGGCTGGCTCAGGCGGTACTCCTGCCAGAGCAGCGCCAGGGTCACCCCGGGGCGGCGCAGTTCGGCATGCACCCATGCCCAATCGGGTAAAGGCCGCTTCTCACTGGCAACCGCCGGGGCCGGCGGGAACAGTTGCTGCTCCAACTCGGCATCGGACAACGAACAGGGCCAACTGAGACCGCTGGCGGCAAAACGATTGAGGTAGTCGCCGACGGTGACACGACCGACCTGCACGCTGACCGCAATCTGGCGAGCCGATAGTCCGACCTCGAACTTGAGACGTAGTACTTCGCGAATCTTACGCATGGATAAACGCTCCACGACGACCTCTCTGCTTCGAAAAAGAGGTCGATGGTAGTGAAGAAATCCTGCGTTACTGCCTGCCCGGTTGAGTGGCCGGATGGCCGTGGAATCAGTGGCCGGATGCGCGTGGAATGGGTGGCCGGATCACCGTGGAATCGGTGGTCAGATGCTCATGGAATGGGTGGCCAGATGACCGTGGAATCCGCA